>CAZYZA010000040.1:0-29097 GCA_964651415.1 uncultured Desulfovibrionaceae bacterium | reverse complement strand
GCTTTCGCCATGACCGGGGACCGTGAAAAATTCCTGACCGCCGGCATGAACGACTATATCGCCAAGCCGGTGCATTTCGAAGAACTCAAGAGGGTGCTGGCGCGGGTGGCAGAGGCGTCGGGCAAGGACGGAGTGCAATAGACTTCAGTATGCTTCCGGCCCGCCGGGAATCTTCGAACCACCCGTTTTTTGAAGATTTCCCCACAACGCAGGTTTTTCCTTTCATACTGCCGACAGAAGTGTCCGGGTGTCCATGAAAGATGCGAATGCCGGAACTCATTTTTTTCCTCGTCCACTGTATTGACGCCCGCCCGCTTTCGGCCCTATCCCCTGTACGGTCTTTTTCCTGAATTCGATTCATCAATCACGGTGACACCTGCCCAGGTCGACCCTGCAACCAATATCCAGGACAGCCCATGAAAGCCCCACTGCGCATTGAAAAAATCGGCGGAACTTCCATGTCCAGGTTTCCCGAAATCATCGACAACATCATCCTGCGCAACCCGGATGACATCTACGGCCGGATCTACGTGGTCTCGGCTTACGGCGGGATCACCAACGAACTGCTGGAACACAAGAAGACCGGACAGGCCGGCATCTACCAGCTCTTCCGCGAACAGGAAAACTATCCGAAAAAATTGCTGGCCCTGCGCGAACGCCTTTTCGAGCTGAACAAGACATTTGTGCCGGCCGGATTGAACCTGGACGAAGCCAACGACTTCATCGGCGACCACATCGACCTGACCATCAACATCCTGCGCAGCATGGATAATGTCCTGGCCTCGGGCTACGTTTCCCGCAAGGCCCTGCTCCTGGCCGCGCGCGAACTGCTGGCCTCGCTGGGCGAAATGCACAGCGCCTTCAACTCCGCCAACATCCTGCAAAACCGGGGCTACAACGCCACCTTTGTCGATCTGAGCGGATGGGAGGACAGCCGGCAGCTGACCATCGACGAACGCATCAAGGACAGCTTTGAAAACATCGATCCTTCCTCGACCATCTGTTTCGCCACCGGCTACACCAAAGGGACCGAAGGTATCATGCGCGAGTTCGATCGGGGGTATTCGGAAGTGACCTTTTCCAAGGTGGCCGTGCTGCTCGGCGCGAGCGAGGCCATCATCCACAAGGAATACCACCTCTGTTCCGGCGATCCCGTGCTCATCGGCGAGGACAAGATCCATCCGGTCTGCAACACCAATTTCGACGTGGCCGACCAGCTGGCCGACGTCGGCATGGAAGCCATCCATCCCAAGGCGTCCAAGCCGCTGGAAATCAACAACATCCCCATCCGGATCAAAAACGCCTTTGATCCGGACCACAGCGGCACCCTGATCACCAAGGATTTCATCGCCCCCAAATCCATGGTCGAAATCGTGACCGGATCAAACAAGGTCACCTGTCTGGAGATTCACGACACGCGCATGGTCGGCGAGGTCGGCTTTGACCTGCGCATTCTGCAGGTCCTGGCCAAACACGACATTTCCTATATCAGCAAGGCGACCAACGCCAACACCATCGGCATGATCCTCAATGATCGGGACTGCACTGACGCCGTCATTGCCGATCTCAAGGAACGTTTCGAGCAGATCACCACCCGCAAAGTGGCCATTGTCTGCGCCATCGGCTCCAACATCGGCCAACCCGGCATCCTGGCCAAGGCCGCCAGCGCCCTGGCCGAAGACGGCATCAACATCCTGGCCGTGTCCCAGACCGCACGCCAGACCAACATGCAGTTCGTGGTCGAGCGGGAACACTTTGCCCAGGCCCAGATCGCCCTGCACGCGGCCCTGTGCATGCCCCTGGCCGGAACATGCCGGGCCTGAGGCGACGATGAACCTCCATCCATCACGCCTGCCGTTGTCGGCCCTGGCCATTCTGCTCCTGCTGGCCCTCAGCAGTGTCGCCACCCTGGCCGCAGCGGACCAGACGCTGGACGTGCAACACTATGTGAACACGCGATTCGGATACGAACTGTCCTACCCGGCTATGCTGGTGCCTCAAGGGGAAGCGGACAACCGGGACGGACAGCGCTTTGTCAGTCACGATGCCGAAGCCACGCTCTTGGTCTGGGGCAGCCACAATGTTTTCGACGACAGCATCGCCACCCTCTTTCGGCGCGAAAGCCAAACCCCGGAACGCACCGTGACCTACAGCGTGGTCCGGGACCGGTTTTTCGTCCTGTCCGGCTTTGCCGGGGAGGACATTTTTTACACCAAAACCATCCACGACTCACAGACCGACACCTTTGCCACCTTCCACTTCACCTATCCCAGGCAGCGCAAAAAGGAATTCGATCCCGTGGTCGCGATACTGTCCAAGTCGTTTCGCCATCACAATCAAACCGGCCTCGCTCCCTGAATATAGCCGGGCTTTCACGATGAGAGCGATTTGGGCCCCCCTGCACGAAAAAACCCCGCCGGATTGAAGCGGGGTTTTTTCGTGCAGGACTCAGGCCCAGCAGCGGATCAGGCTGCTTCGATCCGGCACAGCAGCGCGCTGTGCGGCCAACTGCCGATTTCCGGACTGCAGAACTCGGGCTCGAAGGGACAAAGCATGTTGGCGTTGGACTCAAAAACGCCGAACAGCTCCGGCAGGTGCCCGGAGCGTTCCGGAAACCACCACCCGTGCTGGGCATCGGCCATTGCGGGATGAATGATTTCGGAAGTCTTGAGCCGCATGCGGGCCTTGCCCTTGGGTGAAACCACGAACACCCACTGCCCGTCCTGAAGCCCCAGATCCCCGGCTGTTTGCGGATGCAGCATGACCAGCGGATCGGGCGCAACCATGCGGGCCGACTCCAGCTGACGATGCTCGGAATGGTACATGGGCATGAAACGGCTCCCGGTGATGAGGACCAGCGGATATCGGCTGGCCAATTCCGTGTCCGGGCTCCAGAGCGGTTCCTTGTACACGGGCAGGGGATCGGCTCCCAGTTCCTCGAAAAGGGAGGAATACAGTTCCACCTTGCCCGACGGGGTGCCGAAACCCGTGTTTTCGTAACGTCTGGGAATGGACTTGCCGAAAAAGCCGTAGCGCTCCGTCAATTCCCGAAAGGTCAGACCCACGGGCTCCAGGCGGTAGTCGCAGGCCTGCTCCAGAGTTTCCCAGGGCCAGTCGCCGTCCTGCCCCAGACGCAGGCCCAGACCGCGATAGAACTGATAGGTGTCGCGCCGTTCAAACATGGGCTCCATTCCGGGAGGACACGCCATGCAGAAGCTGCCCGTGGTCCACAGCTCAGGCTGTTCCACCGTGGTCGCCGAGGGGAAGACGTAGTCGGCCAGGGCCGCAGAGGGCGTCATGTAATATTCCATGACCACGTAAAGATCCAAGGACATGAGGGCCCGCATGACCAGCTCAGGATCAGGAAAGGACAGCATGGGGTTGCTGGCCACGGAAAACATGGCCTTGACCGGGTAGGGTTGCCCGGTGATGGCCGCCTGAAAGACATCTCGGGCGTGGGCCACGCAGGTACGGTACATGGAGGGCGGCGAGACATGTCCCGCGGGCAGCTTGCGGTTGTTTTCCAGATTCCTTTCCCAGCCGGGAAAGCCGAAAAACGGATAGGTCTGGGCTCCGAGCTGCGTGGCGCGTTGCTCCGGACCGATCGCGTCACTGGCCACGAGGTCGAATTCGCCGCGCACCTTGGCCACTTCGGGAGATTGCCCAAAGAATTCCCCGCCTTCCACTTCCAGGTTGCCGGTGATGGCCCTGAGAATGGCGCGGGCCCGGGCGCACTGCGTGGCGTTGACGCCCTGCTTGTCCAGGCCGTAGCCGTAGGGAATCTGCGCGGGACGTGAAGTGGCGTAGAGTCTGGCCGATTCGACAATCCGGCCTGCGGGAATCCACGTGATCGCGGCAACCTTTTCCGGCGTGTACTGATCAACCGCTTCCCGCAACCGATCAAAACCCACGGTCCATTGATCCACGAACGCTCTGTCGTAGAGGTCTTCGTGGATGATCAGCCTGATCCAGCCAAGGAGCAGGGCCAGATCAGTTCCCGGACGTATCTGCAGCCACATGTCGGCCAGATCGACCTCGTCGATGCGCCGTGGGTCCACAACAATGATTTTCGCGCCGGCCTTCCTGGCCTCCTGCAAGGACGGCCAGCCCTGGACCGGTGATGAATTGGCCGAAGCCCGGCCCCAGACGACAACACACTTGGCCTGACGGGGATTGCCGCGGGCCATGCCGCCGTAGGTCGCGTACTCCGTGGCATAGGACGGACACATGCACACGTTGTTCACGCCGCAGACATTGGGCGAGCCGAAAAGGTTGAAAAAGCGGCGACAATCCCAATGGTGGGTGCGGCTGGTGCCATGGGTGAAGGCCAGGGTCTGCGGGCCGTGACTGTCCCGCAGGGCCGCCAGGCGTTGAGCCACCTCGTCCAGGGCCTGGTCCCAGGAAACAGGCTGCCACTTGCCCTCGCCGCGCTTTCCCACCCGCTTGAGGGGATGGTTGATACGGCCGGGATGATAGAGATGTTCGGGCATGAGCAGGCCGCGCTCGCAGATCAGACCACGGGTCACGGGGTGATCGGGGTCGCCGCTGACCTCGAAGACCTTGCCGTCACGCAGGTGCAAGAGCGTGCCGCAGCGCGGGTGGCACAGGCCGCAGTAACTGCGGCGCACCTCGTCGCGGCCGGAGCCGCCCTTGTCGTCAAAAGCATAGAGTGGAATGCCGGTCATCGCCAGGGACGATGTGATCAGGGCCGAATAGTGCAGAAACCTCCTTCTGGTGACACGCATGACTCCTCCTGGTTGTGGAACCGGCCGGCATCTCCGGCCGTGTCCTTGTTCAGAGTATCTCCATGACCACAGCGACGAGTTGCTCCTCGTCGGAAATGAAATACAGCTCCTGCAGGGAGTTGGCCGGCACGGGAATGTCCGGTCCCGTCACCCGCCGCAAAGGCGCCTTGAGGCTTTCCCCGCCCTGCTCCGTGACCACGGCCGCCACTTCACCGCCAAAACCGCCGGTGCGGGTGCTTCGTGCAGGACCACCAGCCTGCCGGTCTTGCGCACGGAATCTGCTTGCCTCCTTGACAGTTCAGGTCGAACAACTCGCGCCCAATCTCCGTGCGCCCAGTTCTTGTACCGGGCCATCCCCCGGGTCAGGCTCCGGAGAATCAGGCCGGCAGCCGCCGGTAGAGCCGCGCTCCCTGCGGGTGATCCTCCAGACGCAACCCCAGCTCCGCCAGCTGGTCACGCATGGAGTCGGCCAATGCATAATCCTTGGCCGCCCTGGCCTCCTCGCGCAGGGACACCAGCCGGACCGCTTCCGGCGGCCAGTCCGCAGCGGCCAGAGGCAAGCGGTCATGATCCAGAAAACCCAGAATCCGATCACAGACCAGAAGCTGCTCGCCAACCAGCAGGGCCTCGGATTCCTTCAGGCGACCGGCCTGGGCATTGACCGTTTTGGCAAAGGCGAAAAGCCGGGGCCAAAAATGGACCAGATCCAGGTTGTCGTCCAGGGAGGAGGCAAAGGCGGTTTTCAGGTCGTAGAGGGCCTGTTCCAACTCCGCCGCCGGATCCCCCGGACCGTGACCGTGAAGCGCGGCGACATAGGCGTCCTGCAAACGATGCTGATTTCTGGCCCACATGGACAGACTCTGCTTCGAACAGACCAGGGACTTGAGGTAGGACGAGGACAGGAACCACAGTCGCAGGGCTGCCCCTCCACCGGCCAGACTCAGGGCCCCGGTCAGGTTCAGTTCTTCGCCGGGCCGCGCCGTCACTGGCTGGGCGACCATCCAGGCCAAGGGTCGCACCCCGGCCCCGGATGCCCAGATGGCGCTGAAATTGTCCAGATGAGGGAAGCGGTGCGACTCGCCGGCCAGCATGACCGAAACCGAACCCAGGGAATCCAGGGCCGCGGCGGCCTGCTGCAGAAACCAGCTGGGCCGGACCTTGCCCCATTCGGTCTCAATCACGTCGCCGAGCTTCAGATCCTGCAGGGAGGCCCGCTTGAGCAGGGTGAAATCGGCCGGGTTGTCTTTGACGTAGTCCGCCAGATCAACGGTATGACCGTAGTTCATGCCGGCGGTGTCCACCCCCGAGGTCAGGCCGTAGGTCTTGTCGCGGGTCACATCGAAATACACGGAACGCAGCTTTTCGTAAGCCTGGCCCTTGGCCAGCAGCTTGCGGGTCAACTCCAGAACGCGGCCGAGGCTGTTGCCGGACAGGGGAAACTGCGTCTGCGGGGACAGACCCACCTGGACCGCATGGCGACGCATGGTCTCCACGGCCCCGTGGCCAAGATCGACCAGGGACATCTTGGCCTCGCGGGCCACGGCCAGGGCGCGGTCATCCATGTCGGCCAAGCCCACGGCCAGACGCACTTTCTCGCCGCGCCATTCAAGGGCCTTGGCCAGCACGTCCAGCCAGACGATGCGCCGCCAGGCCTCCAGATCCTCCAGACTGTCCAGGCTCGGACCGGGCGTGAACAAAGTCTGTCCGCCCGCCGCGCCCTGCAGCACCTCGACCCGGCCGGTGGCCACGCTGCGCACCCCCAGTCCCTGCAGGGCCGGCGGGGAAAACAGGGTGGTCGAGAGATAACGCTCCCCGGTATCCGGACAGATGAAGACGATCAGCCCGTCGCGTCCCTGCTCATCAAGCTCGCGGGCCACGCGCAGGGCTCCGGCCAGGGCCGCGCCGGCGCTCATGCCGGACAGAATGCCCTCTTCCCGGGCCAGACGCCGGGCGCAGGCATAGGCCTCATCGTCATCGACGTGGATGATGCGATCCAGAGCCCGCTTGTCGTAAATGCCGGGAGGGTAGGACTCCTGCATGTTCTTGAGCCCCTGGATCTTGTGTCCGGCGTAGGGTTCCACGGCCACCACCTGAATCTGCGGTGCCGATTCCTTCATGCGCTTGGCCATGCCCATGGCCGTGCCCGAGGTGCCCAGACTGACAATGACGTGGGTCGCCCGCCCCTCGGTCTGCTCCACGATTTCCCGGCCCGTGCCGAGGTAATGGGCGGCAATGCTGGCCGGATTGTTGAACTGGTCCATGAGCACGTAGGTCTGCGGCTCCTCCCGGGCCAGACGATAGGCCTCCTCGATGGCTCCGTCGGTGCCCAGTCTTCCCGGAGTCAGACGCAGTTCGGCCCCGAAGGCGCGCATGATGCGCTTGCGTTCCTCTGAGGCCGAATCCGGCATGAGCAGGGTCAGTTTATACCCCTTGACGGCGCAGACCATGGCCAGACCAACGCCCGTATTGCCGCTGGTGGCCTCGATGACGGTCTTGTCAGGAGTCAGTTCGCCGCTGGCCTCGGCAGCCTCGACCATGGCCAGGGCGACACGGTCCTTGATGGACCCGCCGACGTTCTGGGCTTCGAGCTTGGTCGCGAGGCGAATGCGCGGATGCGGAAAAACCCGGTTGAGATAGACAATGGGCGTGGCCCCGATCAGGGAAAGGATATTGGAATGAATCATGAAAAACCCTGCTGCTGGATTGAACGCGAAGGGCCAAGCCTAGGGCAAAAGCCCTGGGCGGGCAAGAGGACGCCGTGTCTGGGGACGAGCTGTCGCTGTACACAGCCGGCAAGCTGCTGGCCGACGAAAGCCACCGCAGCAGTAACCGCGCACCAGCCCGACCCTGGCTGAAAAGGGGCTGAAACTCCGGTCCGACTGTAGCCAGGATACAACGTGTATCACTACAGAGCATCAATCCGGGACATTGTACAACACGAACAATTACTCGTCATGAATGAGCGCGAATGCCAATGCGCCCGGATCGCTCACCATCCAATGATCATACGGCTCTTGTTCGGAAATGCTTTTTTGACACGCCGTGCTGTTACATAGGAAAGCGAGATAACCACTGTGGCAATCAAGGGAAGAAGATGCAGACCAAGATAAGGGGTATAGAGTTCTTTAGGCACGACAAAATCTTTGAAAAGCCAAATAATATATATGAACCATCCATGCAGAAAATAAATTGCAAAACTGGATGCCGCCAACTGCTTGAGCAGAGGAAAGTCTTTATTCTCAAATCTGTGCAGAAAAATCATGAAAAAAACGCATAGAAGAATTTTTTGGATGAAAGAAACATCAATTCCATTAAATGAAAACAGTGGTTTTTGGAGGTTTCCAGAAGTTTGCGTTAAATATGCCTGTAGTAATGCAAAAAAAACGACAGCGAAAAACAAGTACACATCTTTACTTTTTAAATTCTTGTATATCCACTCTTTTTCCATGGAACATAAAATTCCAAACATATAGACTGGAGAGAAATAAATGATTGACTGGATCACAGACCAGTTATTGACCGGACGATGAACAAAAAGTGCAATCAAACTGGTTGCGACTACCATATATATTTTATTTCGCGTCGACTGACGAATAAACCAGATGAAAACAGGAGAAATGAGAAACATAGCCATAATAAACGGTATGTACCAATAGGCTAATACACCGCCATGCCAATAATATAAAAGAGCTGGGCGGATTATCTGATCGTATATTGTATCTTCAGGACCGAAATAATATTCGACATAAGGCATGCGCATATACAAAGACATGCAGACAGGTACAAATGCAAGAATCAAATAAGGCACATAGACATTCATGAATTTCTTCTTGACAAACGTTTTGTATTCAAATTTCGGATAAAAAACGTGATGGAACAAAAATCCGGAAATGAAGACAAAAAGGGAAGTCCCGCCGGAGACGAGGTTCGCCAATACCCGATCACCAAACGACTGAATATTCCAACCGGAAATGCCGTAACAATGACCAACAACAATCAGCACGATGGTCACTGCTCGAAAATACTCAAATGATCTCAAATGCATAAAAATCTCCAAACACTGAAATTCATAAGAATTCAGCCATATGCTGACCGCGCCCGACAAAACGTGGTTGATTTAGTGCACAATGGTCAAGCCGTCCACAACAATACGCCGGACTTGCCCGCAGAGCTGAGGATCATACTGGCCTGATTCCTGCTTGACCTGAAAAAAACCTCTCTCAGAGACATGATTTTGACATGGAGTTTTGGCATGAGCCTGATTGATCCCATCCAGTTGATGACTCTCATGGGCACGGCGCCTGAGCGCTCGCAACGCCCCCGGCTTCTGGGCTACGAGCGCCAAGACGGCTTTGAGCGCCAGATGAGCGCCGCCATGGGCAAGACGGACGGAATGGCTGCCGTCCAGGCGGGCGGGGCCTCGGCCATGGAGAATGCGTTCATGCACGACGCCATCCAGGGCCTGAATTCATTGATGCGCAAGCAAGGCGGCTCGCTGAACCACAGCGCTTCGGCCGCTTCCACTGGCCGGAAGATCGGCGCCTTGTCCGCCACGTTCGAGTCGGGTAGCCAAGGCGTCAGCGCCATCGGCTACGACAAAAACGGCGGCACATCCTACGGCACATACCAAATCGCCTCCAAACCCGGGACCATGAAGGCCTTCATTGAATTTCTGGACACAGAGGCTCCCGAGTGGGCCAAGGAACTGAAAGCGGCCGGTCCGGCCAACACGGGGTCAAAAAACGGGCGCATGCCCGATGTCTGGCGCAAGATTGCGGCCGATAATCCAGAAGGATTTGAACGCCTGCAGCGCCGGTTCATCGAATCCACCCATTACGAACCGGCCCGCGACAAGATTTTGGCGCGCACCGGCATTGACATGGACGCCATGCCCGCCGCCGCCCGGGAAGCCTTGTGGAGCACCGCCGTGCAGCACGGTCCCGCCGGAGCAGCCAAAATTTTCGGCCGGGCCATCAAGGCCCTGGAAGGTGGCAAAAGCGGCGTCGAATTCGCGCAGAAGCTGATCTCCACCATCTACGACGACCGCACGACCCAGTTCGGATCGTCCACGGCCACGGTGCAGGCCAGCGTCAAGGGAAGGATGAACGTGGAAAAGGAAATGGTGCTGGCCATGCTGCACGGCGACGACCAGGCCCCGGCCTGAGCTGACTTCCGCAACCAGCCCCTGCCCGTCAATCGGCAACGTATTTTGTGAAATACATGATGTCTTCGCCCGGAGCGTAATAGTCCCGGATGCGGGCCTCCTGCGCAAAGCCGCAGGACAGATAAAAACACCGCGTAGCCTCGTACTGCCGGCGTGACGAAGTTTCGGCGATGATCTTGCTCCCGGCAGGCAGAACCCGCTCCACCTCGGCCAGCAGCAGACGCCCCACTCCCCGCCCCCGGCATTCGTTGCGGACCGCGATCCAGTACAGGTCAACCGTGCTGACCGTGCACGGAGTGGGACCGTAGCAGGCGTATCCCAGACATGCACCGTCCGGGCCGTCGGCAAACACAAAGAAATAGCCGCTGGCGTCGCCCTTGGCCAGATGTTCGGCCACCAACTCCTCGGCCACGTCAACTTCGGCCGCGGAAAAAAAGCCCGTGGAAAGGACGATTTCCCGCACTGCCGCCAGATCCGTCGCCCGCACCTGTCGCCGCAAAACAGCCTTGTCGGTCACATCCGCCTCCGATCCTGCCCTGCTCGCCGCAGGGCGTCGCCGACCAGCATCTCCACCACCCTCTGATGGTCCAGCCCCGCCCGGGCTGCGGCTGCCGTAAATCCGGCGTCCCCGGCGATGCACGGATTGGGATTGACGTCGATGACATAGGGACGACCGCTTTCATCAACCCGAAAATCGATCCGCGCATACCCGGCCAAGCCAAAAAGATCCCAGCATCGGCGGCCGATGGCAACCATGTGGGCCTGCGTCGCCTCGTCTATCGCAAACTCGAAGCTGCGCCATGAGGACGCAAAAGCCGGACTTTGCTCGTCCCATTTGGCGGCGTAATCGACAATGGCCGGGCCGTGGTATCCGGGATCAAAAACCATTTCAGCCAGGGGCAGCGCCATTACTCCTTCCGGACCGGCCAGCAGGGCCAGATTGAATTCCCGGCCCGAGACAAAGGATTCGGCCACGCAGTCCCCGCCCAGCTGACCGGACAGCTTCGACATCCGGGACAGCAAATCATGGCTGGACGTGACGTTGACCACGCAATCCGGCCCAAGGCCAAGGGACGCATCCTCAAACCGGGATTTGACGATATAGGTCCCGACTCCGGGAAACAGCCCCTGACGCACCTCGTCCAGACTCACCCCACGGGGCGCGGGCAGGCCGGCGGCCACAAGCAGGCGACGGGTGGCCGCCTTGTCTCCGGCCAGGGCCAGGGCTGCTTCGTCGCATCCCGTGAACGGGGTCCGCGCCTTGCGGCAAACCGCCGGCCCGATACAGGCCAGGCTGGAGAGCCCCAGATGGGACTCGACCAGATTGAAGACCGCAGCAGGACGGGCCGCGCCCAGTTCACGTTCCAAGCGGGTCGGGTCCGAGCCAAGGAGCAGTTCCGAAACCCGCCATCCGCTCCGTATCAGGCTGTCCCGGACGGCATCGGCCTGCGCCACCGTATCCAGGGCGTCGGGCGATGCATCCGCAGCCACTTCCTCGCGCATGACAATCACGTGCACGGCTGAACCGTGTGCATCCGCTTCAAAGCCGAATCCATGATCCTGCCGATGAGCCGGCCGTAATCCATGCCGACCATGCGGCCCAGAATGGGCAGATCCGAGCTTTCGGGATTGAGCCCGGCCAGGGGGTTGACCTCGATGAACCGGGCCGCGCCCGCACTATCCAGCCGAACGTCGATCCGCCCCCCGTCCAGACATCCCAGGGCCTGCCAAGCCTGCAGGGCCACGTCCGCCGCCTGTGCGGCCACGGGTCCGGCAGCCAGTTCGTAGCGGACCCGTTCGCGCCACTGCTGCTTGTTGGCGTAGGTGTAGGCGCCGGCGTCGCCGGCTGCCGTGCCCAGCACTTCCATGACCCCGACCACCTCGGCCGTCCGTCCGCTGCCAAGCAGCCCCACCGTGAATTCCCGGCCGGGCAGATAGGTTTCGACCAAGGCGGGCTGGGCATATCTCGCCAGCAGATCGCGACAGGTTGCGGCCAGCTCGTCCCGGTCACGAACCAACGACCGACTGGTCACGCCCTTGCTCGATCCTTCGGCCACGGGTTTGACAAAGAGCGGAAACGGCAAGCTGACCCGGCCAAGGTCGTCCTCGTCGCGGACAATGACAAAATCGGCCGTGGGCACCCCGTGGGAGCGGACCACGGCATTGGTCCAGCCCTTGTGCAGGGTCAGGGCCAGCAGTTCCGGGCCGGAAAAGGTGTAGGGAATGTTCCAGGCGTCCAGCAGGGCCGGAACCTGCGCCTCCCGCCCCAGCCCGCGCATGCCTTCGGCGATGTTGAAGACCAGATCCCAGCGCCGCCCGTCGGCCAGGGACCGGACCAGATTCGGCAGGCTGCCGATGCGCTCCACCTCGTGCCCCAGGCGGGACAGTTCGGCGGCAATGGCCTCAACGGTCACGGGGCTGTCCAGTTCGGCGACCTGATCCGGGGTGTAACCCCGGGCCAGATAGTCCTCCTGCAGGTCATAGGTCATGCCGACGCGCATCACGCCTCCCCGGCCGAAGCAAAGTCCGGATAATGAAAGGTCCGACCCTCGAAATTGTTCAGGATCACCCCACCACTGTCCCGTCCCCGGACATAGGGCGGCTGCAGGGGCACCTTGCCCCCTCCGCCGGGGGCGTCGATGACATAGGTCGGCACGCAGTACCCGGAAGTATGGCCGCGCATTCCCTGGATGATGCCAAGCCCCGTCTCGACCGAGGTCCGGAAATGGCCCGATCCGGGGATGGGATCGCACTGGTAGAGGTAGTACGGCCGAACCCGGTTGCGGATCAGACCGTGCATCAGGGCGGTCATGGTCGGCACGTTGTCGTTGATCCCGGCCAGGAGCACGGTCTGACTGCCCAGGGGAATGCCGCCGTCGGCCAGGCGGGCGCAAGCCAGGGCTGTTTCGGGCGTCAGTTCGTCCGGATGGGTGAAGTGCAGGCTCATCAGCAGCGGATGGTAGCGCCGCAACATGTTGACCAGGGCCGGGGTGATGCGTTGGGGCAGTACCGCCGGAACCTTGGTTCCGATGCGCACGATTTCCACATGGGGGATGCTGCGCAGTTGCATCAGCAGCCATTCGATCTTCATGCCCGGCATGGTCAAGGGATCACCGCCGGACAGGAGCACGTCGCGGATCCCTGGACGAGCGCGGATATATTCCAGAGCCGTCTGCCAGGTGGCCAGATCAGCCCGGTGACCGGCCCGACCGACCAGGCGGGAACGGGTGCAATAACGGCAATAGGTCGAGCAGGTGCTTGTCACCAAAAACAGAACACGGTCCGGATAGCGGTGGACAATGCCCGGCACCGGACTGTGGCTGTCCTCGCCCAGGGGGTCGGCCGCCTCGCAGGGGCTGAGCCTGCTCTCCCGCACGTCGGGCATGATTGCCCGGCGCAGATGCCGACCGCGCGAGCATACCCACAGATAATACGGGGTGGCGGCCACGGGCAGCAGTCGACGGTCGCGACCGGCCAGGGGCGTATCTTCGCCGAGAATGCGCGCCATGTCCCGGACCGAAGTCACGCGGTGTTTCAACTGCCAACGCCAACTGTCCCAGTCCTTTTGGGACGCGCCGGGAAAATGGGTCGAGATGAATTTTTTGAGATGAACCCAGGAATTGAGTTCAAGGTCATGGGCAAGGAGAGGGGGTGAGGGAGGCTCGGCCAGTTCCTGGCCATGTTCGGTGGACTCGGTCGCACCTGATTCGACGACGCTCATGGTATCCTCGCTGCGTGCTGATTGTTTTTACTTATCCTTTCATACCAGCATGTTCCGTAGATTAAATCACCTCTGCGGTCATGAAGAGGGGTACGGATGCGAGACCTCTTATGCCTTTCCCCGGCCCTTGTCATCAGGTCAGGCCGGGGGATGGGCAAAGTTAACAAAAAAAGGGATTCTTTCAGGGGGTTGCCCCGCCATGAACGTTGCCACGGGGCAACCGGCGAAAGAAAAGTAACCTACGCCGGACCGGTTATCCCTGACGGTTGCACCGAGTTGGCCGACGACGCATTCTCCGGGAGACCGTTGGTTTCGGCCCGATCGACGTCAATTACCACGCTTTGCCCTGGGCTGCGCAGCAGACGATCGCCCTTGACCAGTTGCTCCACGGCCCGGCGCGTCGCGCTCAGGGCGTCGAGCATCTCGTCCGTGGTTTGCACCGACAGCTCAGCGATAACGGCCGCGTCGAGCAGGGAAACCTTGCCTTTCCGGTAGGCCAGCTGAAATCTATCCAGCCCCTGGGATCTGGCCGGATCAGCATCAGCGCCGTTCAGTCCGCCCACAGCCAAAGCCGCGCACGCCGAGGCTTCGGCCAACACCTCGTCCAGCGCCGTGCGCAGATCGCCTTCCGGCAGCATACCGACCTGCCGACGCAAGCGTCGTACGGCCGGAGTCAGACGGGCGGCCTCATGCAGATAGCGGGTGATGAAGAGCTCCGTGGCCAGTTCGTCGGCCACTGCCCGGGGCATATTCTCCGTGCGCACCTTGGCGACAAAAGCGGTGATGGCTTCGCTGAGATGGTAGGCGGAGGTCGAGGCTCCCTCCAGAGAGGTGGCCAGCGCATTGCGGGACATGGCGGTCAGCATATTTCCGCCGACCATGTCGCGCAGACGGACAATCTCCTGCCGCAACGCCGCCACGGCCAGGTCCGGTGTGGCGGCGAGGGTGGCGTCCAGATGCCGGGGACGGCTTTCATCCTCCTCGGCGCTGGAAAATAACCGCTCCAGCAATCGTTCGAGCCTGTGGATCAGCGGCAGCATAAGCGCCACGCCCAGCACATTGAAAACCGTGTGGAACAGGGCCAAAATGGCGGCCGGACTGCCCTCAATATCCAGCGCATCGCCAAACCAGGCCACCAGCCACAACAGCGCCGGCAAAAGCAGCAACGCAACCAGACCCGTCAGCAGGTTGAAAGCGATATGCCCCAGAGCCAGCCGTTTGGCGTTCGACGTGGCTTTCAGAACCGCGATCATGGCCGTGGAGGTGGTGCCCAGATTGGCACCGATAACGGCCGATGCCGCTGCCTCCATGCCCATCATGCCTCCGGCCGCCGCAGTGAGGATGATGGCGATGGCCGCGCTGGACGACTGGGTCAGCACCGTGGCCACGAAGCCGACCAAAAGGTACATGAGCACACCGCCGCCGACCTGACCGGCCGCCACCTTGGCCCCATACGCCGCAGCCAGCCCGCCGAAGGCGTCTTTCAGAATGGCCAACCCGAGAAAAAACAGTCCGAATCCGGCCAACGCCAAACCCAGTCCCCGGAGGCGCTTGGTCGACATGCCCAGCCGCAAAATCACTCCCAGGGTCAGGATGGGCAGGGCAAAGGCCTCAATCTTGAAGCCGAATCCCACCAGGCTGACCAGCCAGCCGGTCATGGTCGTGCCGACATTGGTACCGAAAATGACCCCCAGAGCCTGCCGCAGGGTCAGCACGCCCGCGTTGACGAAACCAATGGCCGCCACCGTCACGGCGCTGGAAGATTGTACCACGCCCGTGACCATGATGCCGGCCAGCACGCCGCGCCATGGAGTCGAGGTCCATCGCCCGAGCAAGCGCTTCAGCCCGCTGCCGGCGAAAACCGTCAGGCCGTCGGTCATCAGCAGCATGGCCAACAGAAAGAGAGCCAATCCGCCAAGGGCGTTGATCGCCACGCTCCACTCCATGGTATCTCCTCAATGATTATCGGCCCTGACGGGCCGTTTCAGGTCAAAAGCGGCAGCAGATCCAGGGGATGGTCCAGAAGAACTTTGGCCCCGGAGTCCAACAGCTCTTCTGCGGGCCGAAAACCCCACAGCACGCCGACCGGAAACATGCCCGCGCCCACGGCGGTCAGCATGTCCACGTCCGTGTCGCCCAGATACAAGATCTCCGCAGGCAAAACTCCGAGGTGAGCGATGACCTGACGGGGACCGGCCGGATCCGGTTTGACCGGCACTCCCGGCACCTGCCCCAGGGTCAGGGCGAAGGGCCAGGCGCTCATGTAGGCCTGCATGCACAACTGCGCGAAGTCCTGAGGTTTGTTGGTCAGCACGGCCATGGGAATCTGTAGTTTCACCAGCTGGTCCAAGAGGTCGGCAATTCCGTCGTAAAGCCTGGTCTTGTTCTGCCAGCCGGACTGGTATTCCCCGAAGAAATCCTGCAGGCAGGCCTGCAGAAAGGCCGGATCGTGGCGGTCGACAGGAACTGTCCGCCGCACCAGCTCCCTGGCGCCGCTGCCGACAAAATGACGATAGGCCCCGACCGGGTGCGTCGGCAGACCATGACGGTCCAGCACCCGGTTCATGGCATCGGCCAAGTCTTCCAGGGTATCGAGCAATGTGCCGTCCATGTCGAAAACAACTGCTTTGTATGGCACGAGACGCCTCCTTGGTGCAAAAAGACTCCGCTCTCATCGGGGCAGAGCCGTTGTCAACCCCGCGCCGACCATGCGCAGTCGCCACCGGCGGTGATCAGCAAGGGCGGAATGGACGTTATTGCGACGAGGAGGACGGGACGCTGTGCTCCATATCTGCGTCCATGGAGAGGGAGGATTCCGGTTCATGGTCCGCAGACCGCTCCAGCTGCCGCAAGAGGCCATGCAGCGTGGCGGCTTTTCTGGGGCCATAACCGGGCAGCGCGGCCAGATCGTCAACAGTGGCCTTTCGGATGGCATCCAGGGTGCCGAAGCGTTCCCAGAGCAGGCGGGCTGTCTTGGGGCCGACGCCGGGCAGATTCTCCAGGCCGGAATCAAGCTGAATGCCGCGTTTGTGCCGGCGCAGACGGGAGATGACGAATCGATGAGCCGTGTCGCGGATATGCTGCAGCAGCAGAAGTTCCGGACTGCCCGACCTGATGCCCAGAGGATTCTTGCGGCCTGGCCGGAAAATCACGTCGTCCAGTTCACCGGCCCGTCGCGTTTCACCCTTGGCGATGGCCGCCAGGGAAAAGAGGCCGGACGCCCCCGCGTCCTCCATGGCCCGTTCCACAGCCCGTAACTGGCCCTTTCCGCCGTCGATCAACAGCAAATCCGGCCAGGGCGGACCGGATTCAAGGCGTCGCCGCACAAAGGAGGCCAAGGCCAGATAGTCGTCGGCCGTGCCCTCCAGCTCCGGAAAGGCGTAGAGGCGGTATTCGCCCTTGTCTTCCCGCCCGTCGGTGAAGACGACCATGCCGACCCGCATCCCCTCGCCCTGGATGTGCGAGGCGTCGATGCACTCGATCCGGCTCACGTCCCGTTCGAGACCCAAGGCCTGACCCAGCTCGACGCGTTCCGGCGATCGGAGGTGACGGCGCTGATCGGCCCGGGCATTGGCCGTGGCGATGTCGACCAGGCGGCGCTCCTGCTCTCCCCTGGCCTTGGCCACCGCCACCCCTGCCCCGCGCATGTCCGTCAAGACATCTTCCAGGGCCGGATCAGCACTGCCGAGGGCAGTGACGATGCGGCCGGGAATGAACCGCTGCGAGGAGTAGAACTGCATCAGGAACGCATCGGTCAGACTGATTTCATCATCAGCCGACTCCACCAAGGCTCCGGCAAACCAGAACGTCTGCCCGTCGATGATGCGGCCCTGCCGGACAAAGACAATGGCCAGACTGACTCCGGATTCGTGTCCATGAACCCCGATAATGTCCAGATCGCGACCGTCCGAGAGCACGGCCGCCTGCCGCTCCACGGTTTCCTGCAGCGCCTGGATGCTGTCGCGGATCGCCGCCGCCTTCTCGAATTCGAGCCGCTCCGAAGCGGCCAGCATCTCGGCCCTGAGACTGGTCACCAGTTCCGTTGATTTGCCGGACAGGAAAAGCTCCACCCGTCGGACAACCGCCCGGTATTCATCTTCGGCCACCGGCAGACAGCACGGGCCGAGGCAGCGGCCGATGTGGTACTGAAGACAGGGCCGGACACGATTGGCGAAAACAGTGTCCCGGCATTTGCGCAAGGGGAAGAGACGGTCGATGATGCGTTTGGTCTCGCGTGCGGCCAGAGCGGAGGTGAACGGGCCGAAATAGACCGAGCCGTCGCGCTGAACCTTGCGGGTCAGACGCAGAGCAGGAAAAGGATGATCGCGAGCCAGACAGAAAAGCACGTACTGCTTGTCGTCGCGCAACACGATATTGTATTTGGGACGATGTTTTTTGATCAGACTCGCTTCAAGGAGCAAGGCCTCTTTTTCCGTGGCCGTGCATAAAAAATCGATCTTGCCGACCCGGGGCATCATCACCCGAACCTTGACCGGCAGCCTTTCCTCTTTCTGAAAATACGAGGCCAGGCGTCGACGCAGATTTTTGGCCTTGCCGACATAAATGATTCTGCCCGCGGCGTTCTTCATCAGATACACGCCCGGGCAGGTGGGAAACGTCGGCAGCAGATCGCGCAGGCTCATCGCCGTCGTCCGCGCGGGGGGCGCTTGCGAGGCGGCCGGGCTCGACTGCCGGAGGTTGCCGGTGCGGCCAGCAGCGGATTTTCCCGCTCCACTTCCCGGCGCAGTTCGCTCCAGACGGAGACCGCTCCCGTGTCCTCGCCGGCCACAGCCAAGCCCATTTGGTACAGGGCCAGGGTTTCGGGGAAACAGTCCTGGGCCACAAACCCGCGCCTGGAAAAACGTTTCTTCTTGTCCGGCACAAAACGGGTCTGGTTGGCCATGATCTGCAGCACGCGAGCCGACATCCACTTGGGCATGCTGATGCGGCAGCAGACCGGCAAAAGCAGGTCGTTCAGCAGCTCAGACATGACCACCCGCTCCCCGCTCGCCTTGTAGCGTGCGGCCACGGCACTCAGCGCAGGCGTGAACAAGGTCGCAAACACCAGCACAGGCTCAACTTTTCCGTTGTCCAGAGTCAAACGGTCCAGATGCTCAAGCCAGGTCCACATGACGGAATCCTGACCGTGATTCACGTCGAGAAATTCCGCGATTTCTGGCAGCAAGTCGTGCAGCAGGCCTGTCTTGTACAAAAGACGAAGGGCCTTTTCCCCGCTGCCGTAGGCGAAAAGTTTCTGCAATTCCTCGAAGACACGCGGCGGCGAGGCTTTGAGAATCTCTTCGTGATGACGCAGGATGGCGTTGTAGGTCTGGGGCTCGATATGGAAGTCGAGCCGGGAGGCGAAACGGATGGCCCGGATCATGCGCACCGGGTCCTCGCGAAAACGGATGTTCGGATCGCCGATAGACCGGATGAGCCTGTTCTGGATGTCGCTCAGCCCCCCCACATGATCGATGATGGAAAACCCCTCAACCTCGTAAAACAAGCCGTTGATGGTGAAATCCCGACGCAGGGCGTCTTCTTCGGGCGTGCCGTAGCAATTGTCCCGCAACATATACAGATCGCCGTCACCGTTTTCCTCGTCCTGATCCGGACATCGCCGAAAGGTCGACGTTTCGATGACGTGATCGTCAAAGCGGATATGCGCCAGGCGAAATCTGCGTCCGATGAGAAAACAGTTCTGGAACATTTTCTTGATCTGGGTCGGAGTCGCGTTGGTGCTGACGTCGAAATCCTTGGGTTCACGCCCCAAAAGCAGATCGCGGACCCCTCCGCCGACAAGATAGGCGGTAAATCCCTTGCGCACCAAGCGATACATGACCTTCAAAGCGTCAGGATGAATGTTCTTGCGCGAGATGGCGTGTTCAGGTCTGGGAACAATTAAAGCGCTCATGAAACGGAAAAATCCTTGAAAAAAATAGTCGGTTAAACCCGGTCACACGGGATGTTCGCCAGATATTCTTCCAGCAGATCATCAAGAGTGGTGCCGTATTCATGCAATTCAAAAGTAGCGCCGCAGGACCTGCAGCGCAACGAGACGGACCTTCACGTCCGCCGGACCTGCAACATTCCCCGGCATTTCTTGCAGCGCAGGCCGGTTCTGAAATCACGGGATGCGAACATCATGCGAAGGTTCCTTCAATCATTTGCACACTCTCCCGCACGTCTTCGATCAGCCGCTCGAAATCGACTTCGACCGCCGGCAGATCCGTATCTCGAATCCAAAAATCCGCCGGCGCAGTGGGATGGAAGTTGTACTCGGTCATGGAGACCACATGCCGGGACAAGCGCAGCAGGCTGTGCAACAGCGGATACTCGCCGCGAAAGTCCTGACTTGGATACCGATACTGCCCGACAATCTCCCACAACGATCGGGGAAAATTCCATTCGTCGAGCAGGGCGCGGCCGGCGGAAAAATGGTCAAAATCGTCAAACCAAGCTTTCTCTTCGTCAAAAAACTCGTCAAGGGCCAAGTCTGAGTTGTGCCGAAAAAAATCCAGAAAGCGATCCTGAAAATTGATCAGCAGAACCACATATCCCAGATTGTGCAGCAACCCCAGGCACTCCAGATGTTCCATGCCCTCAAGATTCGCCAGGCAGGCCTCGGGAACGGCGGCCACGTATTTCTGCATGAAAATATTGGACGTCAGGCTCTGCTGCCAGATGCGCCGCATGATGGTGTTGATTTCGGGCACCTCGTGAAAAAAAGCCGATCTGAGCACAACCTGATACACGATGCGTTTGATTTCCCGCTGCCCGAGCCGCACCAGCGACGTCAGGATATCCGTGGACTTGTTGACGCCCTGATAGGCGGATGAATTGGCGCAAGCGATGATGCTGCCGAAAATAACCGGATCAAGCTTGGCCTGGGTCGCGATCTGCTTGACCGTGGCCTGCGGCGAATTGAGCAAGGCAATGAGATCCAGACCGACCGGACTGATGCCGGGCAGGTCAAAACTGAGTTTATCCATATGTATCCATTAATGGTTATTTAAAATCGGGCATTTCCCGCCAGCCGAGCTGTACGGCGGCCCACAACCCGATCAGGGCCGCCTCGGCTGCGTCGTGACCCGGAGTGGTCGGGGAAGTCCAGCCTTCGTCCCGCAAGATGCTGCCGGCCAGACGGCAGGCGGCGGCCTTGGCCTTGGCCGCGCTGATCCGTTCCCGTGGAAGCAGGAAATCCTGCCGCCAATCCTGGGCCTGGATGAGCCGGAAAGACAAATGACGCTTACCGGCCGCATGTTCCCAGATGGAGGCAGTCTGACCGCCCCCCTCCACTACCAAAACCTCCAGATACGGCAATTCAAAAAGAACCCGGGCCGCAGCCTTTTTCAGCCGCGCCGTGGTGCCGAGGTTGTGGGAACGGCACCAGACCAGACGTCCCTGACGGGAGAAAAGAGCCAGACCGGTGCGCACGCCTGCATCCACGGCCAGCAGGGACGCCATCAGAGGTCCACGATCTCCACATCGGCCGGAGTCAGGTGGTGATGCATGAAAACACCGCCGACCCTGGCGAAACGCTTGGCTCCGTCCGTGGCCAGGAACGTGAAGCTGCGTTCGATCGTGGTCGAACAGATGTCGCGGCGCTCCAGCATGGCCTGGACGTAACGGGCCGTGGTCCGGGCGGAATCGACCAGGCGCACCTCCTGTCCCACCACAGTCTGAATGGCTCCGGACAAAACAGGAAAATGCGTGCAGCCCAGAACCAGCGTGTCGATGCCGGTCTGTTCCACCATGGTTCCCAGGTAACGCCTGGCCACAAGTTCAGGGATCTCACCCTCGCACCATCCCTCTTCGGCCATGGGCACGAACAGGGGGCAGGGACGGGAAAAAACCCGGGCTTCGGGCCGCACGCGCAGAATCTCCTGCTCATACACGCCGCCCTGCACCGTACTTTCGGTGGCGATGACGCCGATGCGCCCGTTCCGGCTGGCTTGGCAAGCGGCTTCGGCGCCGGGGCGGATGACGCCGATAACCGGAAGCTCGGGATAGGCATCCTGCAGCGCCGGCAACGAGACCGCCGAGGCGGTGTTGCAGGCGATGACCAGCAACTTTACCCCCCGCGCACGGAGCAGGGCCGTGGTCTGCAGGGCGTAACGGGTCACGGACTTGGGGCTTTTGGTGCCGTACGGCAGCCGGGCCGTATCCCCGAGGTAGATAAAACTTTCACGGGGCAGGGCCTCGGCCAGGGCCTTTAAGACCGTCAGTCCGCCGATGCCGGAATCAAAAACCCCGATGGGCAGGGAGCAGTCGAGATCTGACATAATCAATCAAAGGCCGACGGGCGAAGGGGGTCGGCAAGATGGGCCTGCACTTCGTGGAGGTGGCGCATGTTGGTCCGGTGTTCGGACAGCGGCGGCAGCTGGTCGAAGGCAAAAAAATCGACGTCCAGGGTTTCGGAACTGATCCGAGGTTCTCCGCCCGCAACCGAACACAAAAAAACAAGCTTGACCGCATGGAAAAAGCTGCTGACCGGATTTCCGCGATTGGCGTCAAAGGCTCCGACAAGTTTGGTCGCCCGGACGATAAATCCGCTTTCTTCCCTGGTTTCACGTTCAGCCGCCGCAGCCGGTTTGTCGCCGACGTCGGCCCAGCCCCCGGGCATGGCCCAATGGCCGTCAGCCCGTTCCTGAACAAGCAGAATGCGGCCGTCGCGCACCACGGCCGCACGCACGTCGACCTTGGGCGTCGCGTATCCGGGCTGCAGAGAAAATGTCTCCCGGATCTCACGCTCCTCCAGCCGGGAGTGGGCGGCCACAATTTCGGCGGCGATGTCCGACAACCGGGAGAACGTCTCCCGGTCGTAATGATTCTTGCTGAAGGCGAGACCGGTTTGGGCCAAGGCCTGAATTTCCCGGGCCCAGCCCAGCCAGCGGGGTGTGGGATCGTCCGTCATGTCGCTCAGGCCGACGCCAGGTATTGCTTGATGGCCTCGACAATGGTGCGCCAGGTCTGCAGCCGCTTGGCGTCGTCCATTTCCAGCAAGGTGACCCGAAAACCCTTGCGGTTGCAGCAAAAGCCCGTCAGCGGCACCACACAGATCCCGGTGGCGCCGAGCAGATAATAGACAAAACGCTTGTCGACCTCCACGCCCCGGACAATGTCCTCGATATAGGCCCGCACGGCCGGCTTGGCGATTTCAAGAGTCTGCCGACTATTCAACACCCCGTCCTCGAACATGACCGACATGTAAAAAGCGCCCTGGGGCTTGATGACCCGCACGCCGTCCACGCCCTGAAACGCTTCCCAGGCCTCTTGCGCCCGGTGCTCGAACATACTTCGTCTGGCGTCGAGATGGGTCTGGTAGCGGGGGTCGCCCATGACCAGGGGAATGGACAGCTGCGGCAGACTGGTGGAGCAGACCTCCAGCATTTTCGCGTTCAGCAGGCTCTTGATGTAGGCCCGAAAATCCGGATTCTTGTCCTTGTTGTACACCTCGATCCAGCCGCAGCGCCCGCCGGGCCAGGGGTATTCCTTGGAGATGCCGCGCAGGGCCATGCCCGGCACATCGCCGATGACCTCGGACAGGCTGCAGGTCGGATGACCGCTGTAGACGATGTTGGCGTAGATCTCGTCGGCCAGGACAAAAATGTCGTAACGGCGGGCGATATCGACGATCTTTTCGATCAGTTCGCAGGGGTAGACCGCACCGGTGGGATTGTCCGGATTGATGAAGAGAATGCCGGCAATGGAATCGTTGTAGCGGACCTTGTTTTCCAGATCGACCAGATCGGGCATCCAGCCGTTGTGCGGATCCAGCTCATAGGTCAGATGTTCGTACCCGGAATGGGCGGCTTCGGCCGAAGAATGGGTGGAATAGGCCGGGGACGGTCCGATGACCCGGGCTTCGCGCTTGAGAAAGCCGAAAATCTTGGCCACGGCGTCGCCCAGACCGTTGAAAAAGATGATGTCGTCGGCCGTGACCTGGTAGCTGCCGCGCTGATTGACGAGCCGGGCCACGAATTCACGCGTCTCCAGGATGCCCTGCGTGGCGCAGTAGCCATAGGTTTTGTCGTTCATGGCCAGATCGGCGATAGTCTCCTTGATCCAGCCCGGCACCTGTTCGCCCTTCTCGATCGGATCGCCGATGTTCTCCCAGATGATCTCCAGGCCCAGATTGCGGAGATCGTGCGCCACCGCGACAATGGCCCGAATCTCGTAGGTCAGCTTTCCCCATCCAACATGTTCGATATCTCTGCGCATATGCATTCCCGTTGGCTGCGAACGACGGCTTCGCCTTTCGCAAGAATATGGACAACTCCCCAAAAACAAGGGGAAATGATGAAGGGAATCTGCTTATGCCAGGGTGCGGTGATTGTAAATAGCGCGGACTTATCTCAAAGCGGAATGCAAAATGGTCTTCAACTCGTTGATATGAAAAGGCCTTGGCACCACGGCAACGGTCCGGTTCCGGAACTCTGTCTCCAGCCGCGAAGCCCCGAAACCGGTCAGCAGAATAACCGGCACTTCAGGCATTTGCGCCAGGGTTGCCCGAATCAGGGACTCGGGACGATCGCAGGAAGCCAAAATCAGATTGCAGGAATCTCTGAACTTGAGACAGGAACCGTGGCCGGGCGTACAGGATTCGCCTTCGTATCCGGCTTCGATCACGATTTCGCGCAGCATGGTGCGCATCTGTTCGTGGTTGCTCAGCACCAGAATGCGCGGCTTCAGCGCCCCGCGCAGCCTGCGCAACCGGTCCAGGGGATTGAGAAAATTGTCCACGGCCAAGCGCACCAGCCCGAATCGGTCGCGCACAAAGGCATACGCTTGGTTTTCCAGCAGTTTTTCGCACAAGGTCGCGGCCCGGTCCATCAGCGCCGTCAGTTCCAGATAGACATCCGGCCTGGCCAGGTCCGGAACCGGAAGGCTGTCTCCCGCGCCCACCGGACTCAACCCGAAATCCGGCCGCTGCTTCATGCGTATGACGACATTCTCAAAAAAATCAGCTGGTTCATTCCTGGTCCACTCCTTGTGCAGGCGCTCGACCAAAATCTTGGTCATGGAGAGCACGGCCTGGCTGGCCGGCAGGTCATCGCGCACGGTGACAAAGGGACGGCCCGCGGCCGACATCCGACGCGCCCCGTCGTCCAGGGGAATGGAGCCGAGAAAAAGAGGTTTGAGACCCAGGAACTGACTGACGGTTTCCTGGAACTGAAGAAAAACCTTTCTGGCCTGCGCTCCGGATTCGGCCCGATTGACCAACACCAGGGGCGGCCACCACAATCCGTTCTCTTTCAGCACCTTGATCAGGGCATAGGCGTCGACCAGAGAGCTGGCCTCGGGATTGACGACCAGAATGATTTCGCGGGTGGCCAGACAGAGGGACACAACCTGGGCCGAAATGCCGGGTGAATTGTCCAGAATCAGATAGTCGTACCCGGAAAGGGCCTGGAATTCCCCCACCAGACGCTTGCGCGCCGCAACATCGAGCTCGGCCATGCGGGCCACGCCGCTGCTGCCGGAAATAAGATCCAGGCCCGGTCGCACCGGCACCAGGCATTCTTCCAGGGGCAGGGACTCAAACAGGACATGCTCCAAGGTTTTCAGCGGCGTCGGCAAGCCCAGATGAACCTCGGCGTTGGCCAGACCGAAATCAGCATCCAGCAGACAGACCTTGAACCCGGCGCGGTTCAGAGCCAGGGCCATGTTCACCGCCACGGTGGTCTTGCCCGTGCCGCCCTTGCCGCTGGCCAGGGCCAGAATGCGGGTATGGCCGTGCCGTGAATTGGGCCGTGAATTGGAGCGTGGCGTTATTTGCTGCATGTTTTTCCGGAATCAGTCGTCGTGCTTGCGGCCGGCTTGCAATACCCCGGCAATCTCGGAAAGCAGGGCCTTCAAATGAAAGGGTTTGCGTATACATTTGCACGCGCCAAGGCGCAAGGCTTCCTCACAGTTCGTCCGGGGAAGCCAATCCGGTCACAACGATAATCGGCGGAGCGTCGGCAATGCGGCGCAACACTTTCAGCAGATCCAGGCCGGAATGAACGGGCATGCGCACATCAAGCAGAATCAGATGGAAAGTGCCCGCACGCAGCTTGCGCACAGCTTCCTGGCCATTGGCCGCGGTTTCAACCCCGTAGCCGGCGTCGCGCAGGGTTTCGGACAAAATATCGCGGATATGCTGCTCGTCATCGACAACCAGGATCCGGCTGCCGGCAGCACCGGTCAGAACGCATCTCGACGGCTCGGACATCTTCTGCGCGTCAGGCAATGTCGCCGGGATCGAAACAGGCAGAATGACGGTCATCTCCGTGCCCTTGCCGACTTCACTGCGCGCCTTGATCTCCCCGTAGTGGTTGGTCGCGATGCCGTATGCCGTGGACAACCCGAGTCCCGTGCCCTTGCCTTCGGATTTGGTGGAGAAAAAGGGATCAAAGATCCTCGTCATGTTCTCGGACGGGATGCCGCATCCCGTGTCCTGCACGGAAACGGAAATGCGTTTGCGGTCGGGCAGAAAGGTCGAAACGATGGTCAGCGTACCGCCCTTCTCCTCCATGGCGTGCTGGGCATTGATGATCAGGTTCAGAAAAAGCTGCTCCAGCTGGTTGGCATCGGCCAGGATCAGGGGCAGGCCGGGATCCAGATGCTGAACGACCGGAATCTTGTGACGATTGAATACGGACTCGACCAGACCGGCAATCTTGATCAGCAATCCGTTCACATCGACCTTGCCGATCTGCGGAGCGTTGGGCCGGGCAAAGCCCATCAATCCCTGCAGGATAGATGAAATGCGTTCGATCTGTTCTGAAATCTGATGCAGATCGCGCCGCTTTTTCTCGTCCCCCTCGCGATTTTCCAGCAACTGGGTCCGGGCCGAAATAATGGCCAGCGGGTTGTTGATCTCATGAGCAGCCCCGGCCGCCAGTTGTCCGACGGCAGCCAAGCGCTCGGTCTGCAGCAGCTGCAAATGGATCTGCTGATTTTTCCACAAGGCGTGGGCCAGTTCATCGGCTCTGACCTGCAGACTGACAAAAAGCCGGATGCGATCCAGGGTGGCCGAAGCCACGCAGGCGACCTGCGCATACCCCATGTATTCCTGCGGCGTCATTTTGGGCGGGCGTTCCGCCGAACGCAAAATGCACATCTCGCCGCTGAAATCCGAGCCGACCAACGGAAAAAGGCAATACCCGCGCAAAACGAAAAACTGTTTGAGACGCAACTCGCGGTCCATGAGCGACGCGCCGCCATAGCGGTCATGGTGACTGAGAACAATGGCTCGCAGGGATTCGGGCATGTCCTCTTCGCTGAACTGCGGCAGGCCGTTGCCGTCCAGGAGGCAGCTCAGGGAGCGCAGAGCGCCGCTTCCGTTCCAGATCAGCCCCTGCATCAGCCGCTCCGCCGGGACCATCCAATAGATGAATCCCCCCCGGATACCGACCCCCTCGTGCAGGCTACCGGCCGTGGAGGCAAAAACATCGTCGGCAGTATGGGCCTTGCTCATCTTCAGGCCGACCGTGGAACCCAGCGCCGCGAACCGGTTGGCGTCTTCCAGATGTCTGTTGGCCGCCTCAAGATCCAGTCCAAGGCGCATGAGCATCTGATTGGCCTGCTGCAGAGAGCTCAGGAAAAGCGCGATCTGGTCGCCGTCCAGATTGAAAGGCTTGCACCGTTCGGCAAAAGCCGGGGCAAAGGCCTGACGAACGTCCCGGACGTCCCGGTCCGACAATTCCAGAAACTCCTGCAGTCCGCGCTGCAGGCGTTCATCCTCATGGGTGACGCGGACGGAGTCCATGAGGGTGGCGTGGGCCAGCTTGTTGGCCAGGGCGACAACGGCGACCAAAGGCGCGTTAGGCTGCAACTCGGCCAGGGCCGTGGCGGACTGATGATGCAGCCAGATCACGTCGACCATGGATTGGGGAAGTTTCCATTTCTGAGCGATCCAGCGGCCGACAGTGGCATGATCCGTCCTGAAAACAGCCTGCTCCGCGTCCAGGACGGACTCGAACAACTCCGTCCGACGTTCGACCACCAGCCGGCTTTCTCCCGGCAGGTGGAGTTCCAGAAAAATGCGGCCGAGATCGTGCATGATTCCGGCCCCGAAGGCTTCGCCGGACAGGGACGGATAGGCTTTGGCGGCAAGAAGGGAGGCGTAGACCGCCGTGGCCAGACTGTGTTTCCAGAGAACAGCGTGTCTGGCCTCGGCTTCTTTGTCTCCGTTGATCAACGAATCCTTGATCAGCACGGACAGCATCAGCGCCTGCACGACCTTGCCGCCCAGACGGTTCAACCCCTGCTCGACCTGCACGACGCGGGTGCGTCCGGAATACAGTGCGCTGTTGGCGTGCTCCAGAATCTTGAGGGTCAGGGCCGGGTCGGTTTCGATGATGCGCGCCAGTCTGGAATGCTCGAAGTCCTGGGACAAGACTTCGGTCAAGATGGCGTTGGCCACCGACGGCAGCGATGGAAGCGCCTCAATTTGTTGCAAAATAGCCTGCACAGGTTCCCCGCCGAAGGGCTGGGTCTCACCCTGGCCGACCGCAGGGGCTTTGTTGCGCGATGAAATGTCCACCTTGTCTCCAACCGGCCGTTAATAGTGCGGAGGCTTTTCGTCCAAAGGATCAACGGGTTGCGGCACGGTCAATTCCTGCAGTTTTCTGCTCAGAACCAACACGGCCTGTCGCAGCTCCCGAATTTCCTTTTGCTGATCTATGACGACGGAGTTCAGATCATCAATATTTTTTTGCAGATAAAGATACTTGATTTCCAGATTTTCCATTCTGTCCTGCATGCTTTTCCCTGCTCCCCGAGAGGTCCGGGACGGATAAATTGTTATTTGAGCACTCTTGACCGGAAGTATGGGCCATGGGTAGGACACCACGAACATTTTGGATGCACAGGAGAAGCCCATGACCGATCCATCCCAGCTCTTTTCCCCCACCTATCTGGACGAGCTGTTCCCCCCGGCCAGGACCAACGAATTCTTTGAGGCCCTGTTTGGCGACGCCGAGGAAGGAGCCTACGACATCCGCCTGCGGTTCGAAGGACACAAAGGCTCCGAGCTTGATTTTGCCTTCCACCTGCAGCAGCGGCCGGGCAAATGTCTGGCCTGCAACCTGACCTACGGCCTGCCGCAGGTCTTTTCCCGCCACCCGCTGCTGGCCGTGGGCACATTGGCCCGGACACTCAGCGAACGCGCCGGGGCGGCCGAACATTCCTGGAGCCTCGGGTCCACCCGCGAAATCTCCCGCAACCTGCACCTCATTCCCTTCAAGATAAAAATCGCATAACCAAGGCCGCCGTTCTTCGCAAACGGCAGAAGCCACGCCGAGCAGCCGGGGCAGGTATCCGCCCCGGCCCTCTCCGGCTGCCTCCCGGCCGCGACAGCGGTTGTTCCCCTCTTGCAGCGCCCACTTTTCAAAATTTCAGGTCCGGGACTGTTTGCCTTTGTGCCGCCACATCTTTTACGGATGGCTGACGATCAGGGCAGCGTCGCGGTGGCGTTG
>CAZYZA010000039.1:0-29514 GCA_964651415.1 uncultured Desulfovibrionaceae bacterium | reverse complement strand
TTAAGGAATCGGATGAAGCATTCTTGACGTAACCGACGAGGTCGCCTCTGCCGACCATCAACCCTGCTATCCAGGAAAGGAGACGAACGATGGGCAAAGAAACAAGACTGTTCAAGAGCCAAGAGCCGAAAAACCGGGCCGATGTGAGTGAGTTCTTGCGTCAGCTGGCTGACCGGGTATCCAATGGCCAGGTGGTGTTGAGTCAGGGGCAGCAGGAAATTACGCTGCAGCTTCCCCCGAATCTGAACCTTGAAATTCAGAGGATGAAGAGAAGGGAACCAAGGGAGTGCAGCACAGCCTGGAAGTTACCATCAAATGGTTTGACGGAGAGCAAGGCGGGCCGCTTGAGTTACGATAACTGGACGGCAGCAGCCCGGGCTTGATTTCGAACGGAAGAGGCGTCATCCGCTTGCAGGCCATGTCCCCAATGCTCGACCATGATGAGGTGAACGTGATTCCTCGACGAATAGAGGTCCATGACCTCATGCAGCAAGGCTATGTCTATCTGCTGACGGAGCCCGTGGGGCAGCATTTCCATCCGGATTTCCGCCCTGAACTCACGCCCGGGCAGATGCTCGCCCTGGGCGTGTTCGGCGGCAAATACATGACGGACTGCGCCGCAGAGTACCCGCCGGATTGGTTCGCCAACGCGAAGCTGTGCCCGGAACGACACGACCCCGCGCTGAACTTTTTCGGAGTGAACGCCTCCCAGCCCCTTTCCGTGTGGAAGGAGAAAGGTTGGATCTACGAGGAAGACCCGCGGGGATGGTTTCAGTGGTACTGTCGATACTATCTGGGCCGACGCTGCGCGGATGACTCCCGGCAGATCAAACGGTGGAAAGCCATGCGCCGACACGTTGCCCAGCTTCGGAAGCACTGCCGGCCGGGCGACCTGAGCTGCCGGCCGCTGCAACGACAGGCCCTCTTGCACTGGGCCTATGACAGCAGAAACATCTAAACGCCGAGTTGTCCGCTGGCGGCGATATCAAAGGCTGTCGCTGCTTCTCCCCTCTTGTGCTGCAGATAGTCGTTTTTGAGCATCCACATCACGGTGGCCGAGAAAAGCGCCACCGGTTCGGCCTGGTGCAGCTTGTCCATGGTGATGGGCCGGCGGGTCCGGACCAGAATCCGCCGCATCAAATCCAGATCAATGCGGTCTTCCAAGCCGGCATAGACCACGGGAAAATCCCGCTTCCGGTACACTGCCTGCCCCAGTTCCGTGACAACCAGCTCATCACCCTGCCCCAGACGACGTGACGGGTAACCGGCAAAAACCTGTCCGTAATCCAGGGCCAGGGGATGACGGCTGTCGGCCTGTCCCGGTTCCGGCGCAGGCATGGTTTGCAGTTCGTCCCACAGGGCCAGATATTTATTGATGACCACGGACCAGTCAAAATCCAACGCATGCCTGCCGGCAGCCCGCCCCATGTCCGTGCGCCGGACCGGGTCGAGCAGCAGGCGCAGATGATCGGCCAGTACGCCCACATCGACCGCCACATCCTGAGCCAGCCACAAATGGTAGGTGCTGTCGTAGAGCAAGGGCGCCATGAGCGGCAGCAGCTTGTCTTCACCCCGGTCCAGGGTCGGCGTCAGCAGTCCGGTTTGCTGGTGCCGGACCAGATCGCGGTAGCCGTCATAATCCGAGGCAATGACCGGCTTTCCGGCGGAGGCGGCCTCCAGCAGGGTCAGGCCGAATGTCTCCTGCGGATTGTCGGCCAGAGACACGACCACGTCGCTGCGGGCCAGCAGGGCCTTCTTGGCGGCTTCGTTCGGGCAGGGGATCACCCGCAGATCAAGGCCGAGATTGGCGGCCAGATTGGTCAACGTACCCGGCAGGCTCAGACTTTCGTCCACGCCTCCGGCCAGAACCAGGCAGATATTGTCCAGGCTTGTCCCGGACCGGGCCAAACGCTGAAAGGCGCGCAGCAACGGCAACAGATCCATCTTTGAATACGGGCTGATGCGGCCCGGCACCAGAAAAACCACGGCCTGGTCCGGCAGCGTGGAATCCGGGCACCGGTCCTTGAAATCTGCGGTCCAGACGCCCAGCGGCACGACGCGCACCACTGGCCGGGGGCAGTGCGTCGGGGCAAGACCTTCCAGAATCCTGGTCACCACGGCCTGTCCGGCGCGGGATGTGGCCACGATGCAGTCGCGGGCGGTCACGCCCGGCCAGACGTGCTGGGCAAAGGCCTGCCCGTAGCGGGCATAGGACAGGGAATGGGTCACTCCGGTGATAGGGAAAATATTGCGGGCCACCCGGTTGCGCAGGGCCGCCAGAAAACCCTGGGAGGTCAGGCAGTCTGAGAGGTGAAACGCCTGATAGGTGTTTGCGGCCAATTGTCGCGGCAGCTCGGTGCGCGGATATATGCCGACCCTGGCAGCTATGTTTGGGGCGTGGTCGCGGATGAAGTGCTCCAGAACCTGAGCGCTGTTTCGATCCTGCAGGAAAAAATGGTAGGCATCAAAAGGATTGGCCCGCAGCAATGCCTCCAGAAACCCCTGATTGGCCACCTTGCGACCAATGACGGGTCCGGGTTCGACAAAGGGGTCCAGGGTTCCCCAGATGCGGGCAGACTGTGCGGACATGCCCGCCACAAGCAATAAGCGGACCTTACCTGTCTACAGGTCTGTTTGGCGGCAAGAAAGGAGCAATGACCAAGCTTGGCAGACTATTTGCTCATCCAGGCCAAAGCGTCAATTTTCCCGCGCAGGAGATTTTTATGGATACTCCACGACAGACCTGTCTGGGCCTCTTTCTTCCTTCCGAGTTGGCCGCCCAACTGCAAACCCATTTGCAGCCCAAGCGCCATCTTGACAACAAGCCGGTTCAGGCCGCCATCGACCAGGTGGCCACGGAAACCCGCGGCGGGCTTATGTTCGTCTGCGCCTCGGTCTGGAAAACTCTGGAGCAATCCCAGCGCGACACCCTGTCCGGTTGCCAGGCCTGGCAATACCTGCTCATCGCCGACGAGGAGGATCATGAAGTCTTTGAAATCATGGCCTCCGGTGCCTTTCTGACCCTGCTGACCTGCCCTCTGAATGCGGAAAAAATTGCCCGTGCCCTTGATCAGGCGGAAGAAGTGACCGCCATGTATCATGATATTTTCATGATGGCCCGGGAAATCAGCCTGGAGCGGGAACTGCTGGCGCGAAAAAACGAACAGCTGGCCTTCCTGAATCAACTTCTGACCAAGGCCAGCCAGACCCTTGATCCGGCCGTGATCCTGGCCAACAGCGCCGAAGATCTGAGCCTGCTTCTGGACGTGCGGGCGGTGATGGGTGTTTTCTGGTCCTGCGTGGGCGAACAGAACGAAGCCGAGCTCTTCATTCCGGAAAACCTGACCCCGCAGCGCCAGGAAGAATGGATCAGCCACCTGCTGAGCGTGGCGACCCGCCTGGGCAAGCAGGAGGTGCGTGCGTATCAGCTGTCCTTTGTGTCCAGGCCCGAGAACGTCAACGATACTCCACCGGAATTGCACCAGCTCATTACTCAAAACCTGACCCTGGACGAGACCACCTTCGGCGCTCTGGTCATCTGTTCCCATGAAGCCGCGACTCTGGGCCAGGACCGCGTGCGCATTCTGGACTCCGCCGCCAACCATCTGGCCCTGGCAATGCGCAACAGCCTGGAATTCCGCAAGACCAAGGCCCGTGCCGATCATGACGGCCTGACGCGCATTTCCAATCGACAAAATTTTGACGTACGCCTGCGCGAAGAGATGAAGCGCCATCAGCGCCACCAGGAAGAGCTGAGCCTGATGATGGTTGACCTGGACTATTTCAAGTCGGTCAACGACACCTACGGCCACCTAGCCGGAGACATGGTCCTGCGCGAAGTGGGCAAGATCCTGCAGAAAACCCTGCGCGAAACGGATTTCCCCGCCAGGTACGGCGGCGAAGAATTCGTCATCATCCTCCCCCAGACCCGTGAGGAACAGGCCTGGATACTGGCCGAACGCCTGCGCACATGCATTGGCCAGACCACGTTTCGGTTCCAGAAGAAACGCTTCCGGGTCACGGCGTCCATCGGTATCGCCGGACTGAAACCCGGAGCCCTGGCCCCGCCCGAAGCCCTGATCCACAACGCGGACCAGGCCTTGTACCGGGCCAAAACCAGCGGCCGCAACATGGTCTGCTGCTCGGCCGTGGACGAGGCAGGCTCCGCCCGCTAACTCCCCGCTCCCACGCTCCAAAGGCCCGGGTCAAATCCCGGGCCTTTCCTTTGTCGCCGGCATCCCGTACCTATATTCCGGCAGCGAAACAGGCCTGCGTTCCCGAAATACATGTTGACTCGCACGCCGCCATGCTGCATCCGGCGCACGCCGGCTCCCACCGGCCGAAACCACCGCCTCGTCACATTTTTACCGCACACATCATGAATCTGTCCGCACCAACAAAAATTCGAGCCCTGCTCATTCTGGCGCTGCTGGCCGCTTTTCCGCCCTTGTCCACCGACATGTATCTGCCGGCCCTGCCTCTGCTGACCGCCACCTGGCAAACCACGGAACCGGTCATCAACCTGACCCTGGTCGGTTTTTTCGTCAGCTTCAGCCTGGCCCTGCTCTTCTACGGCCCCTTGTCCGAACGCTTCGGACGAAAGCCCGTGCTGCTGGGCGGAATTTCGATCTATGTCCTGTCCTGCCTGGTCTGCGCCATGGCCGGCAGCCCCGCAGCCCTGATCCTGGGCCGCATTCTGCAGGGAACGGGCGCGGCGGCGGCCTCGACCCTTTCTCTGGCCATGACCAAGGATTATTTCCACGGCAACGAGCGGGAACGGGTCTTGACGCATATCGCGGTGATCGTGTCCCTGGCGCCCATGCTGGCCCCGGTTTTCGGCGGCATCATCCTGTCCTGGAGCCGGTGGCCGATCATCTTTTATCTGCAGATGGTCCTGGGTCTGCTGGCCATGGGCGGTGTGTGGAAACTCAAGGAACCTGCTCCGCCGTCCGGCCGCACCCTGCGACAGGTCCTGTCCAGCTACCGGCGGCTGGCCGGCAATGTCCGTTTCATGACCCAGTGCACGCTGATCGCCCTGGGCATGACTCCCCTTTTCTGCTTCATCGGCGGATCCGCCTTTATTTTCGTGACCCAATTCGGTCTGAGCGAACAGACCTACAGCTATTTCTTCGCCTTCAACTCCCTCGCCCTGATGCTCGGATTCTGGACCTGCGGCCGTCTGCTCAAGCGCATGTCCGGCTACCGCATCATCCTGCTTGGCTATCTGGGCATCCTGGTCTTTTCGGTCATTCTCGCCCTCTGCTCCGACCTTGGCCCATGGGGCATGGCCCTGCCCATGGCCCTGATGACCATGAGCCTTGGCCTGTCGCGGCCGCCCAGCAGCAATTTTCTGCTCGAACAGGTTGATTCCGATACCGGCTCTGCCGCATCGCTGATCATGTTCACCTATTTTGTCGGCGGCGCCACGGCCATGTGGTTCATTTCTCTCCCCTGGGACAACAAAATCCTGACCCTGGCCGTGGTCGGCATGGTCTCAAGCGCCCTGGTCCTGGCGCTTTTGCCGCGAGTGTCCGGTAAATCAATCTGATTCCGCGCCCGAACCGCCGGAGGCGGACGTTGCGCGCTGTCGGCAGCCTTTCTTGACAGGTGCTGCCACAGCTCGTAGACATTCTTTTTTGTCTTTTTCCGGATCTGCGACCTGCAGGACCGATCCAACATGACGAGGTAACAATGTACGATATCAGACTGGCAAAGCTGGTGAATGGCGACATGGTTCTGGGCAAATGGGACCAAACGACCGGCGTCATCAAGGACCCGGCCATCCTGCAGACCATCCCCACCCAACAGGGTGGCGTGCAGATGCTGCTTCTGCCCTTCGGTTATCCTTTTGATCAGGAAATCGATGGCGAGATCGACCAGCGGCACGTGCTCTTTCAGTACAAAACCGTACCGGAAGAGCTGAAGACGAAATACCTGGAAGCAACGACCAACCTGACCCTGTCCGCTCCCGGCGGCCTGCGCAATCTGGGCGGCGGCGTGACCGACTTCAGCAAGTTTCTCAAAAAATAAAGATTGACCATTGCCGGAAGCAAAGGGTGGCATGCCACCCTTTTTTTCTGTCCGGCGCGGACAGCCACCAACAGGTACCATGAAGCGGCTTCTTTCCCTTTTCTCCCGTCCCAGTCATTACCTCGGCACTGAAATCAACAGCGTGCACAAGGACCTGACCACGGTTCAGGTGCATGTAGCCCTGGCTTTCCCCGATTTGTACGAAGTGGGCATGTCCTACCTCGGCCAGAAAATCCTCTACGACATCGTCAACAGCCATCCCCGATTCTATGCCGAGCGCAGTTTTGCCCCGACCGAGGACGTGGCCGCCGTACTGCGGGAGCATCAGGCCCCCCTGTGCACCCTGGAGAGCGACACCCCCCTGCGCGATCTGGACGCCGTGCTTTTCAGCCTGACCCACGAACTCTGCTACACCAACGTGCTGTATATGCTCGACCTGGGCGGCATCCCCCTGCGGGCTGACCAGCGCGGAGCCGAACACCCCCTGGTGGTGGCCGGAGGCGGATGCACCTTTAACGCCGAACCCCTGGCGGCCTTTCTGGATGTCATGGTTCTGGGCGACGGCGAGGATATTGTTCCCGAAATGCTGGCCCTGCTGGCCGAAGCCAAAGAGACCGGAATGGACAGGACGGACCTGCTGCACAAATTGGCGCAGCTGCCCGGCGTGTACGTGCCGTCGTTTTTCGCTGCGGACTCAGGCGGCGGCGTGCTTGCTGTTCACGGCCCGGACGAACGGCCGGAAAAGCGCATCGTCCCCGACATGAACCAGGTGGCCTTTCCTACCCGGCAGATCGTGCCTTTCGGCAAGCCCGTCCATGACCGTTTTTCCGTGGAAATCGCCCGCGGCTGCACGCGCGGCTGTCGCTTCTGCCAGGCCGGCATGATCTATCGTCCGGTGCGCGAACGCGACGTGGACGTTCTCGGCTCGATCATCAGCCAGGGCTTGGCCGGAACGGGCAACGAGGAGTTGTCCTTCCTGTCACTGAGCACCGGAGACTTCAGCGCCCTGGAGCAGCTCTTTCTGTCGTCGTACAGCCGGTGTCGACAGGAGCAGGTATCCATTTCCCTGCCTTCGCTGCGGGTCGGCTCGGTCTCCGAGGACCTGATGGCCCTGATGGGCAAAATCCGCCACACCGGTCTGACCCTGGCTCCGGAAGCCGGAACCCAGCGCCTGCGCGACGTCATCAACAAAGGCGTGACCGAAGAAGAGCTGCTTGATCATACCGACAAGGCGTTTCGACTCGGCTGGCAGCAGGTCAAACTGTATTTCATGATCGGTCTGCCCACAGAACAGCCCGAAGACCTGGACGGCATACTGGATCTCTGCCTGAAGGTCGCCCGCAGCGCCGGTCCCAGGGCCAAACGTCTGCAGATCACGGCCGCGGTTTCTCCGTTTGTGCCCAAGCCGCACACTCCGTTTCAATGGGAACGCCAGATTTCCATGGCCGAGATTGAAGAGCGCATCGGCTATCTGCGGTCGATTTTCCGACCGCACCGCAAGCTCAAGCTGAAATGGCACCATTCCCACATGACCTTTCTGGAAGGAGTCTTTTCGCGCGGGGACCGCAGGTTGGGACCGGCCGTGGAGCGGGCCTATGCCAAGGGAGCCATTTTCACCAGCTGGTCCGACCACCTGCGCCTGGAGCCATGGCTGGAAGCCTTTGCCGAAACGGGCGTGGATGCGCAGGCCTACCTCGACCAGCGCGACCCGGATCTGCCTCTGCCCTGGGAACATCTGGATTCCGGCGTCAGTCGGGAATTCCTGCTGACCGAACGCCGCCGCGCCCTGGACGGCGCCATCACCGCCGACTGCCGCTATGCAGCCTGTCGGACCTGCGGGGTCTGCAATCTGGACGGCCGCTCGTCGGAACTGCGCCGGCAGGGGGCCACGGGTGAAATCCGACCGGTCCTGAACCAGGATGTCCGCGACCAGGAAGATTCGTCGCTGGTGCTTGAAGAGCATGCGCAGCACCTTGACCTGCAGCATCGCGAACAGCGGTTTCGATTGTGGTATTCCAAGACGGGGCCGGCCAGATTTCTGAGCCAGCTGGAATTGCAGCGTATCTTTGAGCGGGCTTTCCGACGCTTGGCCCTGCCCCTGAGTTTCAGCGGCGGCTTTCATCCCGCCCCCATGCTCTCTTTTGCCAGGGCCTTGCCCGTGGGCGTGGGCAGTGTCGGTGAATGGATGGACTTTTTCGTGCGTGAGCGTCTGGATGTGGGGACCATCCCGGCCAGGCTGGACCTTGAACTGCCCCAAGGCATGCGCGTGGTCCGCATTGACGAACTGCCGTGTCAACGCCGCGCGCCCATAGCCCTGCGGGAGCGATTTGACCTGTCCTTTGCCGATAGCCGGGAGCGGGATCGTTTCGCCCATAAACTTGAGGCATTTTTGCCCGCGCCGGTCTGGAATGTTTCCAAGCCGACGAAAAAAGGCGAACCCGGCCAGGTTGACGTCCGGCCCATGATCCACACTGTGGTTGAGACTCAAGACGGCTACGCCATTGATTTTGACTGGCAGACTCTATATGTCAGCCCGGTTTTTGTGCTGCAGGCCATTGATCCGGAATTTTCCCTGCTCGGGGCCAGGGTTGTGAAGACGGGGCAGTTTTTCGAAGCAGAAAAATAAACAGGGCAAAGCAGGTCTGCTTTGCCCTGTGGTTAGCGGTCAGTTTATTTTTTGACCCTTTTTTCCCAGAGTTTCATATCTTGCATCTTTTTACGACGATCACGAGCCAGGGACTTGGCCACCAGGGACGTTCCCTTTTTGTAGCCCCATTTTTCCCGATATTCCTCGGGAGTGAGGCCGTGCGTGGCCAAGTGACGCTTGGTCAGGACCTTGAAGGATTTTTCGCACTCCATACAAATGATGCTCTTTTCCCGGATGGCCTTTTTGGCGTCATCGGCACTGCTCACCTTGATGGGTTCGGGCGATCCTCCTTCGGCGACGCTTTTAATCCCATCGGTCAGGGAGCGCACCATTGAGGTCAATTCTTCAGCGGTCATGTTACGCACACTAGCCTGTGCTTTAACGATTTCCAGGGCCTGCTTGACATAATCTTCCATAAGAAACCTCCAACTATCGCGTATTTAGGTTTTACAGGTAGTTGTCTTATGTTGAATTGTCAACAAAGTGAGACAGCCTCTTCATTGATGAAGGGTTAATTTCGTCCCATTTTTATTTCAACAACAATCATCATTCACCATCATAAAGGGAGGAGTACATGACTGTCGCCAAGAATGCGCTGAACGACATGGCCAAGGTTTTCCATTTCGAATATTGGCTTCGTTACTATTTTATCGAGGAGCGCGAGAATGGCTTGTACATCAATCTGACCGAGGAGCAATTAAAGCAGATGCAGGCCCAGCTTCCTGAGTACTGGGACGTCGTCGAGCGGATGCACGGCCTCCCTCTTTCCCCGGAATTATCGCAAAAGGCTGTGGTCGAATTCCTGCAGCTCAATTACGAGGGCAAGAAATACCCGGCCAACACCGTGGTCAAGGTTCTGGACAGCAAGGACTTCTCGGTCGAGATGTACCTGTTCGACACCTGGGTCGACCTGCATGAAGAACAGCTCATGCAAAAGGTTTACGGTTTCGACTACTGGATGCACATCTATGATGAATGGAGAAACACAGACAAGGCGCAGCAGCTGATCCAATCGTTACGACTTCAGCTCAAGGGTGAAAGCCAGACCGTGAACTGACCGATCGAGGGCCTGCGGCCGTAAATGCTTTCGGGTCGTTCCGCAATATCCCCGCCTTCGGCGGGGTTTTTTTTCGCCGATTATCCATCAAGATTCTTTTCAATTCCGGCAATAATCTGCTAGAGGCCAAGTCATCATGAGCGCACGGGTGCGGCGCAAATCAAACCCGGACCGTCATGAGTGCGGCCACGGAAAAAAACAGATAACTTCCAGATCAATCTGTTTTCATTGGTAATGCGGTGTCGTCCCTTGGCCTCACCAAACAGAACTTCGCAGATCACGCTCACAAGGAGTTGAACATGGCTCAGACAGTCCTGATCATTGATGACGAGGCGCATATTCGGCTGCTTTATACTGAAGAATTGCGGCAACAGGGGTTCGTGGCCGTGGCCTCGGATGGCCAGGAAGATCCGCTGATCCTGATGGAAAAGCACAAGCCCGACCTGATCATTTTAGACATCAAGTTGGGAGCCGTTTCCGGCCTGGATCTGCTGCAGGAAATTCGGCGCAAGCAGGCAACCCTGCCCGTCATCCTGTGCACAGCCTACGACAGTTTCCGTTGTGATCTCAAATCCATTGCTGCCGACGCCTATATCGTCAAATCCTACGACAGCAGCGAATTGCTCGACACCGTACGCAAGCTGTTGAGCGCCGACACGCAAGCCTGAGCACCTTGACCAGCATGCGTTCCACGGCAGCCGCATTCGCGCCGCCGCGCTAAAAAAGAAGACGGAATTCGAGGTTAACCCGATGCTCCTCGGCCTCGTTTCCGTCACCGGCGCGGTAGAAGTACCGCAATCCGCCCTGCAGATCCTTGGCGGTCAGAGTCAGCCCCGCCCCCAGAAGCAACCCGTCACGCATGGCGCGTCCGTCGATCTCAAAAGCCGATCCATAATCGCCGAAGCGGGCCTGAAGCCGATCCACGTCAGAAGCTATGGCGTGGGTCCACTGGACGCTCGCCTCGGGAAACAGGATTGCCGAGTCAAGAGCGATGGTCCGCCCGATGCGCAGGCCAAGGGCCGAGTACATGGAAAACATACTGTCGGACGCGATATCAAGGTTCATGGGTCCGGCGCCCTCTTCTTCAATGGCCTGCTCGTGCAGGAAAAGACCCGTCAGCTTCAGTTGGGGCTGAAAGCGCCAAGCCCCTGCGGTGAAGACATGGCCAAGCCCCAGACCGAGGCTGGCATCGTGGGCCCAGTGCCGGGCGTCGGCTGACGATGCGAGAAACGGCAGATCCCGGACCGTCGTGATGCGCGAGCGTCCAGCACCCAGGCTGGCGGCCACGTAAGGACCGGCCTCGTGAAGATGCTGCCGCCAGAGCGTGTGCACATAGCCTCGCACCGAGGTGATCCTTGCCTCGGAAGCACAATCCCGGCTGTCCAGCGAATGTTCGAGCACAGAGAGGGTCAGGCCCGTGGTCCAGTGGCCGTGACTTTTTTCCGCACCCAGAAAAAGGTTTGCGGTCTGCGTGGTCAGGCCGGGAATGACGTCGCGTGCTTTTTGCGTCCCGAATGACGCCGCAACGCTTCCCCAGACCGACAAGTCCGGCTCATCGATCACGCTCCGGCTACTGTCCGACCACACCGGGGCTTGAAACATGTAGTCGTCCAGACGACTTAGGACAGCCGTGGCCTGGTCCTGGGACAGATCGACCAGGGCGCGTCGCGTTGCGGCCTGGATGCCGGGAGCCAGACCGGTCAGCGCGTAGCGCAGTCCCTCTAGATTCAGATTGTCGATGCGGGTCAGGGCTGCGCCCATGTCCCCGGCGGCGTCGGCCCGAAACTGATCCAGTGCGTTGCCGACCCGGCCTTGCCCCGCATTGGCGGCCAGAGAGTGGTAGGAATTGCGGGTCAGGTTCAGATCCAGTCCGACCGGCGTGAACGACAGGTCGGCGTTCAAAACCGCCGGGCTGTCAACCGTGGCGAAGGCCCCGTCAATACCGGCGGCCTGAAGAACAGAGTACGCCCCTCCACCCTCGTAATCCAGCAGGGTAAGCCGCAAAGCGCCGTCCAGGGTCGCAACGCCCGAGATATCCAGAAAATCATGCTGTCCGCGTGCGAACTCCAGATTCAAAGATCCATCCGATTCCTGCCGGTAATCCCCGTCAATGACCAACGCACCGATGGAGTTGCCCGGAGACAGCGTTCCGCCGGTGTTGCGCACATTTCCGGAAAAGAGACCACTTCCGCTGACGATGCTGCCCGTCCTGATCAAGGTGTCGCCCAAGACCAGCCCGTTGTTGACCACGGACGCTTCAACGGCATCGATGGCTGTGGCGTTGCCGGTCACAGTGCGCGCGGAGATTTCTCCGTGGTTGACCAACGACGCGTCATACAGGCTGACGCCCACGGCCGATCCGGATTCCGAGAACGCGGAGATGGTGCCTGTATTGGTCAGGGCTTCACCGCCGACGCCGCTGCCCGTGGCGAACAACCCGCAGACCTCTTCGCTGCCATGGGCCACGATGTCACCCTGATTCTCCAGACCGCTGTGCAGGAGAAAGGCGCCGGTGGCAGAAGCGCCGCTTGAGTCTGCCCTGATCAGTCCCGTATTGCTGGCACGGTACCCGCCATCCACCATCAGGCCAACGGCCCGGCTTGCGGCCTTGGCCCGGATTTCGCCGGCGTTGTCGACAAGGCCGACCCTGTTGCCGAAATATCCGTAGGACCACCCGTTTTCGTTTGGCGCTTCCGCCAGGATGGAGCCGGAGTTGGCAAAGGTCGCGTCGAGATTGAACCCAAACTGGCGAACTCCGTAGGCAGTGGCGCGATCATCGCCGGACGTGCTCGCCAATGCGCTTATGGCGCCGGAATTCATGACATCGCGCCCCTGCATGCAGATTCCATAGGCCGTGGCCTGACCGCTGCCCGTAGCAGCCTTGGCCATGATGTCCGCGCTGTTCGTGACAATGCTTTTTGCCCCGGCCCAGAGGAAAATCCCGTGCGTATAGGGCGCTCCTTCTTCCACGTCCGCCTCGGCCCGGATCAGGGCGCTATTGCTGATGGACGCAGCGTTTCCACCCCATTCATAGATGCCCCGCGCCACAGGTTGATAGCCGGAACAATCAAGGGCAGCGACGAGGTCCGAAGTATTTTCCAATTGAAAATCTTCGCCCGGCCAGTCCCCATAGACGAGATATGTGGCCGAGGTGGCCACTGCGGACGACGTGTAGTCAATGAGCATGTAACCATCCAAGCCCCACGTGGGCCCCCAGGAATTGCGCAGAATCCACGCTCCATGACCGTGCCCGTCGGCGTTGTCGTCCCACCCGACAAGGGCAATGGCGTGATTGGTGTCCGTCCGGAATTCAGGGGCATAGAGCGGAGAGGTATAGGTGTCGGAATGAACACCATCGGTGTAGTCATAAAAAGGATCATCGACCAGCACTGCCGCGTCGATGGCACCGAAGGTCCGGAGTACCCGCTTCATGGTTTCGATGTCGTTGGTGGGAATTCTCTGCCAACTGCTGAACGTGGTGCGTCTGGCGTCCCAGTGCAGGTCCGGGGGCGGACTGGTGACGTAGGGAAAGGCATCTTCACGCGGCAGGCCGTGATCAACCAAAGCCTGCAATTCGTCATAATCATAGCTTGCGCCGCTGTAGGGGCCAAACCCAGCATAATGAGGCGACAGGCTCCAGATGATGAACGACTCGGAAAAGCGCGCGCCGTTTTCGTTATAGAGATTCCTGGCCACGTTATAGGTACTTTCGGCCGCTGCAACAGCGGCAAAGGCGTAACATGTGCCCATGGGATCCTGATTTTTGACCGGGCCGATAAAGGCGCGACCGTCCACGTCGCGCAGGTCAAAAGCGTGAGGAAGAGGCGCCGGCCCGCCCTGAACTGAGCCGCAGGTCATGATCAAAACAGCGCAAAGCGCCAAAAAAAACCAGATCCTGGACCAAGAGCATGAAGGAGCAAGGGAGAACATGGGCCGTCCTTATTTACGAGGTTGAAATCAACGTCCTGCAGGCGCTAGGGTATGCACCGGTTGTTTACCGGCGTGGCCGCACTCTGATCCGCACAGCTCGTACTGCATTTCTCTGAAAATCGCCAGAGATTAATTCGCAACCCTTTGGAATCAAATATTTTACGTTTCGGATTGCCGACGCTTGCGGGCGATGCCGGCAGGTCGCTTCGACAAGCCCTCAGCAGCGGGCGAGGACAAGGGGCAGCGCAGCGGAAATCGTGCGCAGGGTTTTGGTATCAACGGCCGTGATAGAGCGATGCGTTATCCGGCACTCCCTTCGTAACCGTCATCTGTCAACAGATTGCCCTGCTTGGCCGACTGCTTGGCCAGTCTGTCGCATTCTTCGTTTTCCGGGTGCCCGGCATGGCCCCTGACCCAACGGAAACGGACCGTATGCTTCTTGAGAAGCGGCAGCAGTTGCTCCCACAGGTCCCTGTTCTTGACCGGCTTCTTGCCGGAGGTGACCCAGCCGTTGCGCACCCAGTTCTGCAGCCATTTCTTTTCCACCGTGTCGCAAACATACTGTGAATCCGTGACGACGGTCACCCGGCATGGTCTGGTCAGCTGCTCAAGGGCGTGCAGAACACCCCGGATCTCCATCCGATTGTTGGTTGTCAGTCGGTACCCCTGGCTCAAAGACTTCCGCGCGCCGTTCCAATCAAGAAGGGCGCCCCACCCGCCGGGACCGGGATTCCCAAGGCTTGAGCCGTCGGTATAGATGGTGACCTGATCTGATATTTCGGAGTTTTCGGACATGATGACTGCCGCCTGCTGCGTAATGAGTTGTAAAGGTTAAAGATCTGGACCATTTTCCGACGAGTGGAAAACGATGCTCTGAGCCGCAGACGCATTGGTCAACGACCTGCCGCCGCGTCCTGTTCATTTCGCGTCACCGCAGAAAAAAGCCCGAAGCCAACCGGACGCATGATGTCGGACAACTTCGGGCGTGCTCATTTCCTGCACATCCGTCCAACCCGCAGGTTGGACGCTCAAAGACTGGGCTGAATGGTGGTAGCAAAACGCGAACTCCGTCCCGGACCATGGGACCGGAGCAACGCCCTAGACCTGCAAGCGGCCGAAATCCGCGACCCGGCCCAGGATGCTGACCAGACGGTACAGCATGTTCAGGCGGTTGGCCCGCACCCGGGAGTCATCGCACATGACCATGACTCCGTCGAAAAAGCCGTCCACCGCCGGACGCAGTTCCCGCAGTTGCCCGAGCATCCGGCTGTAGTCGGCGTGGCGGGCCAGTTCGTCCCAGATCGGCTCGACCCGGCCCAGAGTCTGCCAGAACTGCTGCTCGGCATCGTTCTCGAAAAGGGCTGGATCGACCTCTCCGCTCAAGGCTTGGTCCGCCTGTTTGCGGATGATGTTGGCCGCGCGCTTGAAGGTCAGCACCGCAAGATCGAAATCCTCGGCCCGGGCAAAGTCGGCCAGGGCCGACACCCGCTTCCAGGTGTCGGAGATGTTGCCAAAGCCGGGGGCCATGGCCGCATCCAGCACCAGGGTTTCCACACCCTGGGCGTTCCACAGGGCTTTGAGACGCTGCCCGAAAAAGTCCAGGAGCTTTTCGTGAGCTTCGGCCGGTGGAATTTTCCACTCGACCCCGCGATACCCGGCCTGGGCCTCGGCCAGCAATTCGCCGAGATCAAGGGCCAGATCCATTTCCAGAATAATGCGGCACACGCCCAGGGCGTTACGGCGCAGGGCGTAGGGGTCGGCCGCGCCGGTGGGCATCATGCCCTGGCCAAAGCATCCGGCCAGGTTGTCCAGCTTGTCGGCCAGGGACAAAATGGCTCCGGCCATGGTCTGCGGCAGGGGGGAATCCTGACCGGCCGGCAGATACTGCTCGTAAAGGGCCTGGGCCACCGTTTCCTCTTCGCCTTTGAGCCGGGCGTAGATGCCGCCCATCTGGCCCTGCAGGTCATCGAATTCATAGACCATTTCCGAGACCAGATCCGCCTTGGACAACCGTCCGGCCCGGGCCATGGCGGTCGTCAGGTCCGGCGCGATCTTGGCGGCGATGGCTGCGGCCAGCGTTTCCAGCCGCCGGGTCTTGTCGCCCATGGTTCCCAGGGGGCCGATGAAAATGACCTTGTCGAGCTTGTCCAGCCAGAAATCAAAGGTCGCCGCCGTATCCGCTTCCCAAAAGAAACGGGCGTCCTCCAGCCGGGCGCGCAGCACCCGTTCCCACCCTTTCCGCACCAGTTCCGGCTGGCGGGACTCGATATTGGCCGCGGTCAGAAAATACGGCAGAAGCCGGTCGTCTGCCCCGCGCAGACCGAAGCTCTTCTGGTGCGTTTCCATGCTGGTCAAGAGGACCTCGGCCGGAAGCTCCAGGAATTTTTCCGCGAATCCGCCGCGAATGGGCCGGGGCGTCTCGACCAGATTGGCGACCTGATCCAGCAGTCGCTGCGACCACTCCACCCGACCGCCCACTTCCGTGGCCAGGCGATCGCCTTCGACCCGGATCATTTCCTGACGCCGTGTGACGTCCAGGATGACGTGTCCCTGGTCGGCCAGAATCGTCTCGAAAGCGTCGGCATGGGGGACGGCAAAGGGACCGGGTCCCATGACCCGGTGTCCGCGGGTCAGGTCGGCGCTGTCCAGCCCGGCAAAAGAGAACGGCACCACCTCGGCGTCAAGCAGAGCCAGCAGCCAGCGCACCGGCCGGCCAAAGGTGCAGTCCTTGCCGATCCACTGCATTTTTTTCGGAAAGGTCAGGCTCGGCAGAACCTGACCGCAGATTTCGGCCAGTATTTCCCCGGCCAGTCGGCCGCCCACGGTTTTCTTCAGGGCCAGGTAATCGCCTTTATCCGTGCGTTCGACATAAACCTGCCCAAAGTCGACGTTCTGGGATTTGGCAAAGCCCAGACCGGCCTTGGTCGGCTGGCCGTCGGCGTCCAGGGCGATGCGCACCGGAGGTCCGGAAACCACGATTTCCTCGGTCTTCTGGACTTCGGCCAAGCCGGTTATGTCCACCACCAACCGCCGGGGGGTCGACAGGGTCCGCACAGCACCGAATTCCAACCCGGCCTCGGTCAGCAACTGGGTAAAGCGCTCCCGCAATTCCCGGTCCAGGCTGTCCAAAAACCGGGCCGGCATCTCCTCGACGCCGATCTCAAGAACAAAATGTCGCATGCAAAACTCCCTCTACGCGTGCCCGCGAAAAACGAAATTCAGGATTGGAGAAGCGGATGGCCCATGGCCTCGCGCTGGTCCACGTACAACCGGGCCACGGCCGAGGCCAGGGCGCGCACCCGGGCGATGTATTTGGCCCGCTCGGTGATGGAAATGGCTCCGCGCGCATCAAGCAGATTGAAGCTGTGCGAACACTTCAGGCAAAAATCATAGGCCGGCCAGGGCAAACCGGCCTCGCACAGCTTGCGGCACTCGGCCTCGTAGGAGTTGAACAGGCCCAGGAGCATGTCCGCGTCGGAATGGTCGAAATTGTACTTGGAGTGCTCGACTTCGGCCTGATGATAAACCTGGCCGTAGGTCACCCGGTCGTTCCAGGCCAGATCGTAGACCGATTCCTTTTCCTGCAGGTACATGCAAAGCCGCTCCACCCCATAGGTGATCTCGCAGCTGATGGGCTCCAGATTGATGCCGCCGACCTGCTGAAAATAGGTGAACTGGGTCACTTCCATGCCGTTCAGCCACACTTCCCAGCCCAGGCCCCAGGCGCCCAGGGTCGGACTTTCCCAGTCGTCCTCGACAAAGCGGATGTCGTGAACATGCTTGTCAATGCCGAGCACGCCCAGGCTGTCCAGGTAGAGTTCGAGCACGTTGGCCGGCGAGGGCTTGAGAATGACCTGAAACTGGAAATAATGCTGCAGGCGGTTCGGATTTTCCCCGTAGCGGCCGTCCGTGGGACGGCGGGTCGACTCGGGATAGGCCACGTTCCACGGCTCCGGCCCGAGCACCCGCAGAAAGGTGGACGGATTGAAGGTCCCGGCCCCCACTTCCATGTCATAGGGAAACTGCAGCACGCAGCCCTGGTCGGCCCAGAACCGCTGCAGATTGGTGATGACATCCTGAAAATTCATGCACAGCTCCTTAAGCTATCTCGTTCAAGGCCGGACCTCAGCACCGCAGGAAGCGGTTGCCGTCGCAGGTCAGGCCGAGATGACATTGAACAAAGGCGTCCACCAGGTGAACGCATTCCTCCCGGACCCGGACCGAGGGCATCCAGGTCGCCCATTCCGCCGGGCCGGTCTGGGCCAGATGATCGAGCAGGCCCAAGGTTTCGCGGGAGGTGGAAATTTTCTGCCCGGTCCCGGATGGGCACCGCAGACAGTACAACCCGCCCTCCTGCACGGCAAACACCGCGCGGTGATGGGCATCCAGGGGCTGACCGCACTGCCGGCAGAAACGCAGGTCAGGCTGAAAGCCCTGGGCAAAGGCCATTTTGGCCCGAAACAAAAGAGGGATGAACCACGAACCGGGCCTGTCCCCGTCCAGGGCCTCCAGGGTTTCCAGAAGCAGATGGTGGGCCGCCTCAAACCCGTCCGGGGCAAAAGCCAGGGACTCGAAAAAGCGCACGCAGTTGCTGACCATGCCCAGCTTTTTCAAGTCCTTCTTCAAATGCGAAAAGCCGTTGATGAGCGTGCCTTCCTGCAGGCAGTGGTATTCCCGCCGCCGATCCAGGCTGATCCGGAAATGGACCAGGGACAGGGGATCAAGACATCCGCAAAAACGGCGTCGGCTGCGACGGCCGCCAAAGGCAAAGCCGGTCAGCAAACCGTGCGTGGGCGAAAAAAAGCGGACCCAACAGTCCGCTTCCCGGAAGGTACCGACCCGCAAGATCACAACCTGCTCGGAAATTTCCACATCCGACCCCTGGGTTTGATCCTACTGCACGACCAACGTCTTGACCTCGCCCATTTCCGCTTCAAAAGGATACGGCTTGCCGTCAAGTTGCAGATTCACGCCGCCGGCATTTCCGAATTTGATACTCAAAGACTTGTTGAAGGTCACCGTCGTGGCCTCCCCTTTGCGCAGCAGGTAATCTTCCACCCCACCGTCGGCTCGCACCTGCAGCCAGCTGGTGGAATGGGCGTTGATGACCATGGTCCGCTCGCCGGTCGGCGGAATCGCAGCGCTTGGCTCGACCTCGACCGGAAGAACGCTTTCAGCCGCGACCTCAGGGTCGGCGGGCTCGGCTTCCGTGGCATTGCCAGCCTCATCCAGCGTCGCATTGACGTCCCCTGCCTCGACGCTTTCATTCTGACTGTCCGCAGCCACTTCCTGCATTTGCGTCAGCGGAACAGACGGAACGGGAACAGCCGCAGGCGGAAGTCCATTCTCGGAAGCTAAAGCGTTGGTTTCACTTTCGGCCTGCTGCGCCGCCGGCTTCTGCTCCACAATCAACCCGTTGCGGTACTCCCCATACAAATACCAACCGACCACCCCAATAACGACAATGCCGACAACCGCTCCGATACGGATCAGGGTCAGAAGCGGCGCCGCATCCATCGACTTGACGGTGATGCCGGGAGAATGGGGCTCGGGATGGTCCGAGTCCGTAGGTACGGGATACTCGCGACTGAAATGTGCACACAGTTCCGCCGCATCAAGTCCGAGCACCTGAGCATAGCTGCGCACAAACCCCCGGGCGTACACGGGATGCGGAAATCTGGCCTGATTTCCTTCTTCCAGGGCCATGATGACCGAGACGGCGATCTTGGTCTTGTTTTCGACCGCCTCCACGGTAAGCCCCTTGCGTTCCCGACCTTCCCGCAGGGCTGCGCCAATTTCGATCAAATCCATGAATACTCCACGCTGGGCTTGGTTCTGATCGAACGAGCCTACAGGCGCCGTTCGATTACGGCCTTGGCCCGTAAACCGTTCATGTACTCTGTGAATCGTTCCTCAAGCTTGGGACGCATCAGGGCTTCGCGGGCCTCTTCTTCCATGGCCGTCAAATCCTGTCGCACCCCGTCCTTCAGTCCCAGCAGTTTCAGCACGACCCACTTATCCTGAACGGAAAACGGTTCGCTGATCTGCTCCGGCTGCATCACCCGCATGGCTTCACGCCATGGCTCGTCCAGTTCCTTCCAGCTGACGCCACGCATCACGCCGTCGTCCATGCGCGGTCCGACTGAATACTGACTGACGGCATCGGCAAAAGACATTTCGTTTCCGACGATTCTGGTTCGGATGGATTGGGCCAGATCCTGGTCCACAACCACCACCAGCTGGAGGTCCACGCTGCGTTCCGTGCTCAGCTCTCCGTGATTTTTCTGGAGATAGGCGTCGATTTCTTCCTGCGTGACCACCACTTTGCGCCGCACCATGTATCCGAGTATCTTATGTTTGACGATGTCCTGTTTGGTGCGTTCCTTGAACTGGGCCTCGGTCATGCCCTGCATGAGCAGGCTGCGCTCGAATTCTTCGGAACTCATCTGGCGACGGCTTTTGAATTGCCTGATTTCCGTCTCCACTTCCGAGTCCGCGACATCAATCTGCAGACGCTCGGCCTCCTGGCGCAGGACAATGTCGTCGATCATGCTGTCCAGGATCTGCCGGGCAACCATTTCGCCCGTTGCCTGATCCGGCACCTCGCCCACCATCAGGCGCACCTGCCGCAAGAGTTCCTGGGATGTAATGATTTCCCCGTTGACCACGGCCACAATACGATCAATGACCTGAGCGCCAAAGCTAGCTCCGGCCGTAACAACAGAAAATACTCCGACGAGTATAGCAGTCAGGATATGCTTTTTCATCAATTCAACTCACGAATCTGATTGAAATACATCGCGAACCGGATGGATGCGCGACATGGTGAAAAAAAGGTCTCGGCAAGATTGGATCCACCGTTCTTTGATCGCGTGCGGCAGATGGACAATGCGCCCGGTACTACATCCGAGCGCGGACCGAGTCCAGCTCTATCTTAAAGCCTGCGTCCACTGATCACGACCGTAACCGTTCGCCCAGTGCGGACAACAGATCCTTGAGCTGCTGCAGGGCCGCAGTCATTCCGGCCTGACCGGACATGAGCAGTTCCAGTTTGGCCGGCGGCAGGATCCTGGCCACCCCGGCATGGTCGTTAACCCATCCCATGAGCTTGACCGGGTCCAGGCTGTGACGTGTTTCATCCCAATGAAAGACCGCCCGTTCTTCAAACAGGTCGGCGCGCACCGCGCCCAGACGACGGGCATCCATCTTGATCATCAGCACGGCGACAAAAACCTTCAATGTTTCGGGCAAGGAACCGAACCTGTCGCCCAGGTCGTCAACAATCTCGGCAATGCACGCTTCATCCCGACAGGACGACAAGGCCTTGTAAAACTGCAGCCGCTCCTTGCCGTCGGTCACATACTCCTCGGGGATGAGTGCCTGGAAACCCAGGTTCAATTCAGGCTCGATTTCGGTTTCAATCTTGCCCCCTCGCAATCTGGTGACCTCTTCCTCCAGCATTTCCAGGAAGAGATCGAGGCCGACCTTGCCGATGGTGCCGGACTGGGCCTCACCCAGGATGTTGCCGGCTCCGCGCAGCCGCAGGTCTTCCATGGCCACCTTGAAACCCGCGCCCAGATAATCCATGTCGAGAATGATCTTCAAACGCTTGCGCGATGTTTCCTGCAAGCGGTCCAGATCCGGGATGATGAAATAGGCATAGGCCTGTTCCGTGGAACGACCGACCCGACCGCGAAGCTGATACAACTGCCCAAGACCGAAAAGCTGCGCCTGATCAACGATCAGGGTGTTGGCTTTGGGAAAATCAAGTCCGGACTCGATAATGGCGGTACAGACCAGGATATCAAGTTCGCCATGCCAGAACTTGTGCATGGTCTCTTCCAGATCCTGGGCTTTCATCTGACCATGGCCCATGCCCACCCTGGCGTTTGGCACCAGGGAAAACACAAACTCGACCACGCGCTCCAGCCCCTGCACCCGGTTATACACCCAGAAAACCTGACCACCGCGTGTGAGTTCGCGCTCCAGGATGCCTTTGAGTTGAGCCGGGTCACGTTCCATCAGGGACGTCTCAACCGGCTTGCGGTCCCTGGGCGGAGTTTCAATGACGCTCAGGCCCCGAATGCCGGACAAGGACAGCTGCAGGGTGCGCGGGATGGGCGTGGCGGTCAGGGTCAGGACGTCGATGGTCGAACGCATTTTTTTAATCCGCTCCTTGTGCTTGACGCCAAAGCGCTGCTCCTCGTCCAGGATGAGCAGAGCCAGATTGGCGAACTCCACATCCTTGGACAGCATGCGGTGGGTCCCGATGAGCACGTCGATCTGGCCTCGCCGGGCAGCCTCCACCACCCGCTTCTGATGCGCCGTGGGTACAAAGCGGCTGAGCAGGCCGACGTTGACGGAAAACGGTTCCATGCGCTGGCGGAATGTCTGGTAATGCTGTTCGGCCAAAACCGTGGTCGGACATAAGAGCGCCACCTGCTTGCCATCCATGACCGCCCGGAAGGCCGCACGCAGAGCCACTTCGGTCTTGCCGAAGCCGACATCGCCGCAGACCAGGCGATCCATGGGTTCGGGCTTTTCCATATCGGCCAGAACATCGACAATGGCTTTTTCCTGATCCCTGGTTTCCTCGAAACCGAAGCTGGCCTCGAATTCCCAGTATAGCTCAGAGATGGGCTTGTATTCAAAACCCTTGGCGATTTTGCGGAAGGCATACATTTCGACCAGATCGTGGGCGATTTTGGCAATGGATTGACGGGTGCGCTCACGGGCCTTGCTCCAGGCCGTGCCGCCCAGCTTGTCCAGGGCCGGGGCAGCACCATCCGGGCCCTTGTAGCGCTGGACCTGCCCCAATCGATCCACGGGCAGATAGAGCTTGTCTTCGCCGTCGTACTGCAGAAGCAGATAGTCGTTGGCCACGTTGCCGAACTTGATGCGATGCAGGCCGCCGAATCGGCACAGCCCGTAATCGCGATGCACCAGCAGATCACCGGCATCCAGATCGTCAAATGTATCAAGGCCCTTGAAGGCCTTGGCGGCCTTACGTTGGGCCTTGGGAGCTCCGGGCTGGAGCACGGCTTCGGGCAGAATCTGTATTTCGGCCCACGGCATGCGCATGCCGTGCCCGAGGGACCCGACCAGGGCGAAAAGCCCAGAGTCCCCAGATGCATAGTCGGTCTTGAGCACATGATTGTCCTGACCGGCCAGGGCCAGGAATTTCTTGCGGGACTGCTCGGTATGAAAACAGAAAATCGTCTGTTTGTAGGTCCGCCGCCAGACATCGAGCTCCTGCATCAGAGCGCGCCACGGACGGGAACGGCTTTCCGGGGTCCAGAACAGATCCTCGAAGCCCGACACCGCCTCTTCGGGCAGTTCGATCCCTTCCTCGCGCACCCCCATGACCAGGCTCTCGCACAGGATCCGACGGCTTCCGTCCCAGCTTTTGCGCACGTCGCCCGGAGTCTGGATCAGTCCATGCCGGGGCCACAAGCGTTCATCGTCACGAAAATAGTTCTGCCAGGCCCAGCTGGTTTCCTCCAGCTTGGTGCGCACATCCTGGGCTTCGGCCATCAGGAAGACGCTGTCCCGGGGCAGCCAGACATCAAGCCCCACGGCATCTGGATAGTACATGCTCGGGGGCAACGACGGCGCCCCGTGCAGCAGGTCCTTTTCAAGGCTTGCGCGGGTGGTCTTGGATATTTCCCCCAGGCGCAGCCAGCCATCGTGCATGGCCCGGGCTTCCTGACGGTAGGTTTCCGCGCCGATGCAGCCCGTCACAGGCAGGAGCGTCGCCTGCTTGAGATCGGCCCGGGATCGCTGGGACATGGGTTCGAACAGTCGGATACGCTCCAGACTGTCTCCGAAAAATTCCAGCCGCACGGGATGCTCGTATCCGGGACAGAAGATGTCCATGATATCCCCGCGCAGCGAAGTCTCCCCCACGGCCGTGACCATGGATACCCGCGTGTACCCCCAGTGGACCAGGGTATGGAGCAGATCCTCCTGAGAAATTTCTTCGCCTTCGCCCAAGACCAGGTGCTCGCGCTGCAGCACATCGGGGTTGGGCCACTTCTGAATCAGATTTTCAAGCGGCAGAATCACCCCGCGACCATGCGCCTTTTGCGCCAAACCGTAGAGCGCTTCCCAGCGCCTGGGCCAAGGGGAACGCCGGGAGGATTCCAGGGGAAAATGAGGAAAACGCAGCCATCGCCGCTCCCAGAATGGCAGGCTGCGATCCTCGGGACAGAGCAGTTGGGCCAGGGATGCGTATTGGGGCAGGTCCGCGCTGGGCGGCAGCACCAGCACCACATTGACCCCCTCCTGCATCAGCATTCGGGCCAGCCACATCTGTGAGGCCGGCCCGCTTTTGAAAATCCGGAGCTGACGTTCTGTTCCGTTGAAAAATTTCTGTAATACGGCAGGGATGAGCACTTCTGACCGGCCAGGGTTGAAGAAACAGGGAAAAGCCGCCTCCGGTCAGGAGGCGGCTTGGACTTGTTCGATGCCGGCCGGGGTCAGACCCGGCCCAAGCGAAGCTGTTCGTCGTTGCTTAAAAGACGGTTGAGGTCAAGCATGATCAAAAGGCGGTCTTCCAACTTGCCGACGCCGCTGATGTAATCCGAATCCAGGCCCGCGACCACGGGTGGCGGCGGTTCCACGGTGCTGGCGGGCAAGCGCAGCACCTCGGATACGGAATCAACGACAAATCCGACGATCATGGAGTTGATATCAATGACAATGATGCGGGTGTTCTTGTCATGGCCGCGCTCGGCCAGGCCGAAACGCTTGCGAAGATCAATGATGGGGATGACCTTGCCGCGCAGATTGATCACCCCTTCGACAAAGGCAGGGGCCTTGGGCACCTTGGTGATTTCGAGCATACGGATGATTTCCTGCACTTTCAGGATTTCAACCCCGAATTCCTCATCACCGATGCTGAACGTCACCAGCTGCAGCAGCTCTGTCTCCTGGCGCTTCTGATCCGAGGACATTGTTCTCCTCCTTAAGGCGAAGTGTTTCGACCCCGCCGGCACAACGAGGTCTTGAGGATGATTACTTTTTTGTACGACTCAAAGCAACAAGTCTTTGCCTTTTATCCATCCAGGCACAATGCCGAAAAAGGTTGGACAGGCACTGTGCGGATGCGTATGGATCAATCCCAGTGTCCACGCCACAATGCCAAGGAGATGCTCAATGGCCCAATTCGTTCCCGATGAAGACCACTTCACCCTGGAAGATCAGCTCAAAGTTCTCGATAACGACGATCTGCTTGATTTTTGGGAAGAAAGCCAACTCCTGGACAAATACCTTGAACCCCGCGCCAACGAAGGACCACCCTCGGCCCATTATGAAGCCGCCATTCTCAATGAATTGCGCCTTCGATACTCCATGGGCCGGATCTGATCCGCGCGTGCATCACGATCAAGCTTCCTGCAGGAAGCTTTTTTGTTGCCTGATCACAAGCCCTCTGGATCAACGAACCGTCATGGCGCATCGCCATGAGTCCGTAACGTTCTGAACCGGAAATACTTTCCCCGATCATCAACCCGGACAGACGACAACCTCCGACTGCAAACGTATCGTAGCATTTGATATGGCCACCCCTTTTTTTTCCACCGGCAATCCCTCCTGCAGCCTCAAGTTCAGATGCGTTGAAACTCCGACAGACCTGGTTCGGGTGTTCATGGTTCGGGCTATTTCTTCATGGAAGAGCAAAAAATCCCCTGTGCCGCGGAAATGGACCAGGACGACTTGTCCTGCCTGCACGTGCTGGGAGAAATCGACTGCGAACCCGTTGCCTGCGGTCGCCTTCATTTCACTGCCGACACGGCCAGGCTGCAGCGCCTGGCTGTACGCCGCGACTGGCGTGGTCAGGGACTTGGCACCGAGTTGCTGCGCTTCATGCTGACCCAGTGTCGAAACCGGAATTTTCACAACTTTGATCTCCACGCCCAGCTTCAGGCCATAAAATTCTACGCCCGGCACGGCTTTCAGACCGTGGGCGAACCCTTTCAGGAAGCGGGCATCCCGCATGTCCGTATGATTTTGCACGATTAAGCGCCAACTGACGGCGCACCGCCGTTTGCATCTCTCGTCATCCTGCCCGTCTGCGCCGACGGTGGCGGCAGCGCTGCTGAAAAAAGCGCAACGCCGGGACTTGCCATCAGGTCTGATGAGGAAGATGAAGGTCCAGCTCTTTTCACTGGAGAAAAACGGACCATGAAGCAACTCCCCGCCCCGGCCCTGCAAGCCCTTGTCTTTTCCCTGGTCTCGGCCAGCTTCACCACCATCTATCTGGTGCAACCCGTGCTGCCCGTGCTGCAGGCCGAATTCGGGGTGACCATTGCCAGGGCGGCGCAGACCGTCTCCGTGATCATCCTGGGCGTGGCCCTTTCCACCCTGATCTTTGGCCGTCTGGCCGACATGCACCCCGTCAAGCCCTTCATAGCCATGGGCGCAGTTGTGGTCGCGGGAGGCGGACTGCTCTGCGCCCTGTGCCGGGACATCAACCTGCTCATCGGGTTGCGACTGCTGCAGGGCCTCTTCATTCCGGCGCTGACCACCTGCCTGGCAACCTATCTGGCCCGCAACCTGCCGCTGGAAAAACTGAACGTGGTCATGGGCTCCTATGTCTCGGCCACGGTGGTCGGGGGGCTGGGCGGACGGCTGCTGGGCGGCTGGCTTCACCCTCCCCTGCATTGGCGCTACGCCTTTGTCACCGCATCGGTCATGGTTCTGGTCACGGCCCTGGCGGCCCTGCTCTTCCTGCCTCGCGAAGAACGCCCGCAGCGTCCTGCGGGAGGGGATCAGAGTTACCTGGCGCTGCTGGCCCGACCCGAGCTGCTGCGCATGTTCGCCGTCGGCTTCGGGTCGTTGTTCATTTTCGGGGCAACCTTCAACTATCTGCCCTTTTACCTCAGCGCGCCGCCGTTTTCAGCCAGCACCAACGTCATCACCCTGCTTTATCTGACCTATCTGGTCGGAGTGGTCATCGCCCCCTTGTCCGGACGCTTCAGCAATCGCTTCGGCAACGGTCTGACCATGATCCTGGGCGCACTGACCCTGGCCCTGGCCCTGCTCCTGAGTCACATCCCCAATCTGTCCGTAATCAGCGTCAGCCTGGCCCTGGCCTGCGCCGGTTTTTTCGCCATCCACGCCTCAGCCGTGGGCAGCATGAACCGCAGGCTGACCTGCAGCCGCGGCCGGGCCAACTCGCTGTACATCCTGTGCTATTATCTTGGAGGGTCGGCCGGGATCACGATCATGGGGCCGGCCTTCAAGCACTTTGGCTGGAACGGAATCACGGGTGTTGGCCTCAGCATGCTTGCGGTGCTGCTGGTCATCGCTGTGCACGAGTACCGGACGGAACGCTGATCAGGCCAAACTGACCGAAGCAAGATACTTCTTGAATTTTCTGGCCTCGTCGTGGGTGGGATTGAGCTTGAGGCACATTTCCAGAATGTTGCCGGCTTCCTGAAACTGGCCGCCCTGGAAAAAAGCCCGGGCCAGATTGAAGTACAGATTTTCGTCCGTCTTGCACAGCTCGATGGCCCGGGTGTAGTAGCGGCGGGCCTCCTCGAACATGTTCTGCTTGCGCAACTCAATGCCGAACTGGTTGAAAAGGTGTTTGAACTCGGGCGAGGCAAAACCGTCCATGCCGATCAGCTGTTCAAAAACGACCTTGGCTTTGTCGTGCTGGTTGTACTGAAGATAGGTCAGCCCCAGGCCAAACAAAGCCCGAACGTTTTTTTCGTCCAGGCCCAGGGCGTTGTTGTATTCCATGGCTGCGGAAAAAGGTTCGCCGTTGTTGCGATGGCGGTCGCCCTTGGCAACCGCCTTGGCAATTTTCTGCATGACCGGTTTGACCTTCTTCAAAAACATATCCACTTCGGGCTGATACTGGGTGATCAGTTCCTCCATGGTCACTTCCAGGACCGGTCCGGACGGAGCCCAATTGGAGTTCAGGGACTGCAGGGCCAAGAGGTCGTCGTCAACCTGCTTGGCGTAGTAAAACAGCGTGCTGTCCTCCTTTTTGACCGTTGAACCCGTGCCGAACTTGATCGTGGACCGCTTGGAGCAGACGCACTCCAGACCCAGGTCGGTGGCCATGCAGTATTTGGAGACATCGGCGATGGAGACGCTATCCGCTTTTGAAGTCATGTGTGTCTTGCTGTTGGTTGTATGAGAAAAACGAAAAATCAGAACCAGCGGACCATCTGGTTCAGGGGACGCCTGGTTTTGCGCTTTGCCGGTTTGGCGCGATAGCCGAAGGCCAGCATGTAGGCCACGCCATATTCTGAAAGGTCGACGCCGAAATCTTCTGCCAGAACCTCGTCGACCTTCTCCTGAACAAAACCTTCGATGGGACAGGAATCAATGCCGATGAGCGCTGCTGCGGTCATCATATTGGCCTGGGCGATGTAGCACTGCTTGCAGGCCCAGTCGAACATGGCGCGGTCACTGTCCAGCAGACGAAAATCGGATTTCTGGAATGTGGCGTAGTATTCGGTCCGAGCCGTGATGCGGTCCTCGGGCAATTCCTGAATGCGCCGCATGAAGTCGGCGATGCCCGTACTGTCGAATCTGAGCAGCGGAGTCTTCATGGCCAGGCAGACCAGAAAATGGCTGGCAGTTGGAATCTGCCCTTTGGCGCCCCAGGTATGGGGCAGCAGCTTCAGGCGATAGCTCATGTCCTGAACGATCAGAAACTGCCAGGGCTCAAACCCGAAAGAACTCGGCGAAAGCCTGGCCGTTTCAAGAATAAAAAGAAAATCCTCATCCGAAATCAGTGCTTCCGGGTCAAACTCCTTGCAGGCGTGGCGAAACATGAAGGCATCAAGAATAATCTGCTTGTCCATCTGTCATCTCCTGGCAAAAGGTGAGCTGGCGGCCGCAAACTCGTAAGTATCCTACCTGTGGGAAGGAACAAGTTCAAGAATAGATGATCCGGGCTTCGCCGCCAGCCAGCAGCCAGCGCCCATATTCGTCATAAAAAACGAGATGTTAGACAACAGACTCTCTGCATTTCCGCACCGGTTTGCCGCTTTGCCCGGCAACCGGCCCGGCGCAAAAAAGCCCCGGCTCACGCCGAGGCCCAACAGGCAAACGTCCGCCGAAAGAGACCGCGCCGCCCATCCGGAAGGCCGCGAGCCCTCGTCAACAGATCCAATCAGGAAAAAAAACCGTTGGCGTCCTGGCGGCGCAATTCAACCACCCAGGCATCCATCCTTTCGACCACGGCCCTCAGATCCTGAGCGTCACCATCCAGACCGGGCAACAGCGCCTGATTGTACGCTTTTTCGGCCGTGTTCAGGTTGTTGCACAGCAACAGATAATTGGTTTTCGACTGGTAGCCGGTGCGGATCAGGCCTTTGAAGGATTCGCCGCGGGCACTCAGCAGTTCAACGTAATGTTCAACCAGCACCGACATCCATCGCAGGTACGGGGCCTTGGCCGCACCCGGAATCGTGGCGGCCATGTCTTCGAGAGACGCGGCATCGATCATGCCCCCGCGTTCTGTGACTTCCAGTGCCTTGTCCAGAGCGCGACGTCGGGCTTTGAGATGATTTTCCACAAAATCGGCCAGACCGGCTTTGTACTGGCTCATTTTCTGGGCAAAAAAGACAAAGAAAATCGGGATGAAAATCATCCACAAGGGAGGCTTGGGTTTGTCCAGCACCTTGACGGCCAGACGACCGGCAAATTCGCGTTCGTACTCAAGAATCAGGTGTTTTTTTTGTTCAGAAGAAATTGTTGTCATGCCTTGAATTGGTAGTGTCAGACCCGACCCGGATCAAGCATTTTATGAACGGGTTCGCCCTTCCTGCCGGACGCAGCAATAAAAAACCCCGGCGGACCGGGGTTGAAGAGCATCCGAGAACAGGGC
>CAZYZA010000038.1:0-29646 GCA_964651415.1 uncultured Desulfovibrionaceae bacterium | reverse complement strand
TCTCGAATGGTGCCATGAAAGAAATGGGTCAGCCACTTGGCAAGTTCAGCCGGATCTCCCTGCGTCATCTCCTGGCGCAGCGAAGAATGAGCCTGGTTCAGGAGGGTGCACAGGTCCTCGCTGCCATAGTCCGCATCTTCCAAAAGATCCCGGGCCAGACTACGCCCAAGCCGGGTCAGACAGTACTCCTGCGTCCGCGAATCCGTCACCGAAGTGCGCACCATCCTGAAGCGCACCAGCCGGTCAATGACCTGGGCCGGCTGGGAGACGTCATCCTCCATACCGAGTTGAACGGCGGCATGAGAAAGCTGCTGACGCAGCTCACGGTCGGAAATTCTCGCCGCCTCCGTGGCCAGCTCGCGAAAATACAGCCAGCCGACAAAGAGAAGGTCCTGCTTGGAAAGCTCCAGCCCGCGCGGAAAACGGTTGGCGAGGTTGCTGAGCTTGAAGATGATGTCCTGCTGCTGCATGCCGACAGGAGATATACAAATTGCCAAGCGGGGTCCACTGCCCGCGCCTCTAGCGTAATAAGACCGCAAACTCCAAAGCCACTGTGACGCAAACTGTTTGGTGGGTTCCATATCACTCCATCTGAGACAACCATGGACCCACCACGAAAAAAAGCCGAGGATCTTTCCCCGGCTTTCGTTCATGCGGAACAGCGCCCCATGGGCGCGATTTCTACTGTCCGGTCCAGCCTTTGACCGTGTCCGGATATTCCTTCAGAAAACGCTTGGCATTGTCCTCGGGGCTGCCGCCTTCCTGGTTCCAGGCCATGACCATCTGCAGCTGGCCGGGAGAATCCCATTTGAAGCGAGACATGAAGGCGTAGACCTCCGGCATGTCCTTATCGAGGCCCTTGCGCACAATGGCTTCGATCTGCTCTTCACCGCCGAGGATTCCCTTGGGGTCTTCCAGGTACTTCAGGTCCCATTTGCCGAACATCCAGTGCGGCGACCAGGCGGTGACAACCACCCAGGCCTCATTCTTGACGGCGTCGGCCAGGGCCGCGGTCATGGTCGCGCCGCTGCCTTCCATCAGCTCCAGCTTGTCCAGCTTGTAATCGGCAATGGCTTGTTCGGACAGCTTCATCAAGCCGGCTCCGGGATCTATGCCGATGATCCTGCCGGCGAATTTGTCGGCATTGGCATTCAGTTCATCAATGGAATTGATGGTCACGTAAGTCGGCACGGCCCAGCCCAGCTTGGCCCCGCCGGAAACCACCGAAACCTTTTCCACGTTGTCCTTGACCTTGTCGTAATAGTCGGCGTGGGTCACGGGCAGCCAAGCCGTGACCATGGCGTCCACGTCTCCCGTGCCCAGGGCCTGCCACATGGCGGCAGCGGCCACGGGCAGCACCTCGACTTCATATCCCATCTGCTCCAGGGCGGCTTTGGCCGTCATGGTGCTGGCTGTGGCGCAGTCCCATTCCACATAGGCGATGCGGACCTTGCCTTTACCGGCCATGGCCGGAGCGGCCAAAAACATCAGACAGATCAGGGCAATCAGAATTTTTTTCATCTGCTTCTCCATGGTTGATTATTGATTTTTTCTGGAGCCGAGGCTTTGCAGAACCCGGTCCAGGATCATGGCTACAATGACAATGGCGATGCCCGCCTCAAATCCCCGTCCCATTTGCAGGCGCTGAATGGCCTTCCAGACCTCGCCGCCCAGGCCCTTGGCTCCGATCATAGACGCGATGACGACCATGGACAGGGCCAGCATGACGGTCTGGTTGACGCCGGCCATGATGGTCGGCGCGGCCAGGGGCAGATCCAGCTTGAACAGACGCTGCATGCGCGTCGCGCCAAAAGCGGTGGAACATTCGACCAGTTCGGCCGGAATCTGTCGGATACCGAGGCAGGTAAAACGGATGGCCGGCGGCATGGAAAAAATCACGGTGGAGAAAATGGCGGCAGTCTTGCCCAAACCGAAAAAGGGAATGGCCGGGATCAGATAGACAAAGGCCGGCATGGTCTGCATGACATCAAGTATGGGCATGACTGTCTGATACAGCCGTTTGCTGATGGCCGCGCAGATGCCCAGCGGCACGCCGATGGCAATGGCGCAGAGCGTGGCGACCACGACCAGGGCGATGGTGCTGATGGTCGCCGACCACAGCCCCATGTTCCAGATCAGGGCCAGGCCGAGCATGCTGCCCAGGCACAGATTGCGTTTTTTGGTCAAGAGCCAGATGCCTGCCACGGTCAAGGCGATGAAACCAGGAATGGGGATGGTCAGCAGGCCGGATTCCATCGCACCGAGCACGGTTTCGACCACCTCGGCGCTGGCCTTGGTGATGAAGGACAGATGCCTGACCAGAAAATCAATGCCCCCCTCAATGGTTTCGCCGACCGGAAGTTTGGGCATGTTCACGCGACACCTCCCCGTTCGGCCAAGGCCGCGACCAGGGTGCCCCGGACAATGACTCCTTTGAATTTGTTGTTTTCATCAACCACGGCCAGGGGATAGGGCAGATCGGACATAATGCCGAAAAGATCCTGGGCCGGGGTGTCCATATGGACTGTCTTGATGTCCGTGCAGATGGCCTCGGACAGCTGGTCCTGCCCCTGGGCCGCCTGATGAGCGGCTGCGTCGGCGGACACGATGCCGACCAATTGTTGGTTGTGATCAACGACGAACAGGTGGGCAATGTTGTGCTTGCGCATTTTCCGCAGGGCGGCGCGCGGGCCGTCCGTACGCAGGTAGGCCACGGCCTCGCTGCGCTTCATGACCGATTCGGCGGTCAGAACCTTGGTGATGTCCACGTCCTGAACAAAACGGGCCACATAGTCCGTGGCCGGCGAGGTCAGAATCTGTTCGGGCGTGCCGATCTGAACAATGGCACCATCCTTCATCAGGATGATGCGATCCCCGAGTTTCAGGGCCTCGTCCAGATCGTGGGAGATGAAGACGATGGTCTTGCGCATCTTTTCCTGCAGATTGATCAGTTCATCCTGCATGTCCCGACGGATGAGCGGGTCCAGAGCGCTGAAAGCCTCGTCCATGAGTAAGATATCGGGCGACAGGGCCAGGGCGCGGGCCAGGCCGACGCGCTGCTGCATGCCTCCGGAAAGCTCACGGGGGTAGGAACCGGCCCAGGAATCCAGACCGACCAGCTCCAGGGCCTCTCTGGCTTTTTGCAAACGCTCGATCTTGGGCATGCCCTGGATCTCCAGACCCATGGCCGCGTTTTCAAGAACGGTGCGGTGCGGAAACAGGGCGAAATTCTGAAAAACCATGCCCATCTTGTTTTGCCGCAGCCGGCGTAATTCCTTGTCGTCCATGGTCAGGACATCCTGCCCGTCGACAATGATTTTCCCGGCCGTGGGCGCAATCAAGCGGTTCAGGCAGCGGACCAGGGTTGACTTCCCGCTGCCGGACAAGCCCATGACAACCACGATCTCGCCCTCGCGCACATCGAAGCTGGCGTTGTTCACGCCCACTCCGTGCCGGATGGCGGCCATGATTTCATCCTTGCTCTTGCCCCGAGAAAGCATTTCCAGCGCTTTTTGCGGCTGAGGCCCAAAAATTTTATATAAGCCTTCTACCTTTATTTTTATCATTCAGTCTCCTTGGCTGTAGATGAACAGGTCGCACCTGGACCTGCATTTCGACCATCTGGAAGCATAGGAGAAAAACCAATGACCACAAGGGGAGGGAAAGGGGATGCATCGGGTATGGGCAATTACCCGATCAGTCAGATCTGTGACTGCTGAAGAAAGGCTTGGAGAGAGGCGCCGGCCCCGCGCAAGCCAAGTTTGCGGCGGATGTTTTTGCGGTGGGTCTGCAGGGTTTCGAAGGAAATGCCAAGCTCCTCGGCCATGGCCCGCCCCTGCCAACCTTGCTGGATCAGACGGCAGATGTCCGCTTCTCGCGGAGTTAGGACGGACGACAGCGGCGTCGGGTCAAGGGGAGGGTCGGTCAAGTCGGCGATTTTTTCTTCCAGCGCGGTTTTGAACGCTTCACGAACAAGCGGGGAATCTTCCCGGGCCAGTCTGTCCACAACCGGCAAGACCTCCTCGCGCATCTGCTGGACCAAGTCGTCCTTGAGTTCCTGTTTCTCTTCCTCGGCGCTCAAGAGCACCTGTTTCAAAGCAATGTTCATGCCCGCCACAGCCTGACGCGACATTTCCAGATCCCGCTCCAGGGCCATGCGATCACGCTGATCCCGCAGCATGAACTGATACAGACGCACTCCGCCTGCGCTCAGGCAGCGCACCTTGAATTTGGCCGGTGCCAGGGACGTGCCGTGCCGCAGCATGGCCAGGGAACTCTTCCATGATGCGCCGCTCTTCAGCTTCCGGGTGGCCGCCCGGACACCATCCCGGTCCTGGGCATCGAAGAGGGACAGAAAATCCTGGCCGGTGAGGGTGGCCCCATCTTCCGGAGCATACAGGCGATGAGCCGTGGGATTGGCGGTCAGAATGCGCAGATTCTCGTCGGTGAGGATAATGGCATCCCGGACATCGTTGAACACGGCGTTGAATACGGCATAATCAAGGGACGCGGCGGTTGGCGCGGCCGGAAGGGGACCATCGCAGTTTTCAAGGATGCCCAGATCAGACGTCAGGGTCAGGCAGGCCACAAATCCGCCTGCCGGTGACAAGGCGGGCGGAAGCGTTGCCAGGCGCACGGACAGCCGCTCTCCGTCAGCGCTCGGCAGCGTCAACGAAGGGCCGGTGCAAAGCCGCGGCAAGAGGTCCGGGGCATCCCGGTCGGACAAACCGAGCACGTGAATCAGGGAACTGCCGACGGCCCGGCTCCACCGCCGGGTTTCATCGTGCACATCCAGCACCGTGCCTTCGGCGTCACAGAACAGTAAGGTTGTCGGCATGAAATTTCCTTTCGCGGCGAGGGGGTGAAGCCATGACGAGCTTTGACTTTGACGGATAAAGACAATTCTTGCGATCAGCTCTCATAACAGCAGGAAGCAGGACAATTCATGTCGTCGCGTCTGATTGGCCCGGAATCATCCACCGGGAATTTCCCGGAGGCACCGGCACACAAAAAGTCCGCGCCAAAACGCGACAGATTCTTCGCTTTCGCGACATTACTGTCGTAACGGGACCACCCCTCAGGGGCAAGCGTCGATTTTGATCCGATCAGCGGATGCAGGCTTTGATTATAAACAGACAGCCCGGACCGGGTCGCAGATCTGAACCCGGCGCAGGAGCGCCCCATGGGCACGATCTTCATCGAGCCCGTGGACGCAAGTCCGTTACAAAGAAGATGGACGGCCGATCTCGGCAATAGGCAGGGTGACCACGAAACGCGCGCCGTGGCCGGGTTTGGAAAAGACGTGGATGGTGCCGTCGTAGTCGGTGACGATGTCGTAGCAGATGGACAGGCCAAGACCCGTGCCCCGGCCGACTTCCTTGGTCGAAAAAAACGGCTCGAAGATGCGGGCGGCAACGTCCCTTGGAATGCCGGGACCGGTATCGACCACCTCGGCGACAACGTGCCGGGCGTTGGAGCGGGTGCGCATGGTGATGATCCTGTCGCCCGGCGTGCAGTCCTTGACCGAACACTTGTCCTCAATGGCGTCGCGGGCATTGACCAGCAGGTTGATGAAGACCTGCTCCAGGCGATTGGGATCGGCCAGAACCGGCGGCTGATCGTGATCCAGCTCCCAGACAATGACGATATCGCGGATCTTGAGCTGCTCGCTGAAAAAATCGCAGGCCCGCTGCATGACCGCGTTGACCAGCACCGGACTGCTTTCAAGGTTGGGCTTGCGGCCGAATTCGCGCATGTGTTCGATGATTTTGGTCGCCCGGTCGACGTTGTTGACGATCTTCTCGGTCATGCGCCGCAGTTCCTCGGCCTCGGGCGTCTCGCCCTGCCGCGCCTTGCGTACAAAATAGTTGGCGACCATCTTCAGTACGGCCAGGGGCTGGTTCAACTCATGGGCCACGCCGGCGGCCATCTCGCCCAAGGTGGCCATTTTACTCGATTGAATGACCTGCTGTTCGGTCCGGATGCGGTCGGTCACATCGGAAACCACGGCCAGCAGGATATCGCCGCCGTTCAACTGGGCGCGGGAAATGTCGATGGAGACAAAGAAATCCTTGCCCTCCTTGTCGACATGCGTGGTCTGGGCAATGCGCTTCTGGTCGCGCAGATCGGACAGAATCCGATTCTGACCGCCGGCAAAAAGGTTGGCGAAAGGTTTGCCGATGACTTCGCCTTTGCAGTAGCCGTAGAGTTGCGACATTTTGCGATTGCAATTGCGCACTTCCAGGGTCTGGGCATTGAGCTCAAAGACAGCCACCGGGATGGTGTCGAAGATGGTGGCGTAGGTTTTTTCGGATTTTTTGAGCTTTTCCTCCAGCACCTTGCGTTCGGTGATGTCCAGGCACATCTCCATGACCGCCGTGATCTCTCCCCGGCTGTTGCGGACCGGGGCGGTGCGCACGATCCAGTAGGCGGGTGACCCGTCCTTGTAAAAGCCCCTTTCCTCCGTGGTGTGGGATTTGCCGTCCAGGAAGGTCTTTTCCACCGGACAGTTCAGGCATTTCGTGTCCCGGCCCTTGTAGATCTTGAAGCAATGCTCCACCGGCTTGGCCCCGAAATGATCGCTGAACAGGCTGTTGTACTTGATAAGGCGCAGGTCGCGGTCCTGAACCGTGATCAGACAGGGCACCCCTTCGAACAGGCTCTGGTACATGGACAGGCTTTCGTCCATTTCGTGCTGCCGCTTCTGCGCGGATTCGGCCACATCGTTGATCAGGCCGGCCAGTTCGCACAGCTCGCCGCATCCGGCCGGATCTAGGCTCTGCCAGGACCCGCCGTCGCGCTTGGCCCGGACCCGGGCGGCAATGGTCTGCAACGGCCGCAACAGTCGGCGCGACGCCAGCCAAGCCAGCCCGGCCGCACCAAGCAGCACCGCCGGCAGGGCCTCCACTGCGCCCTGAAGCAAGGCGGCGGACCAGGGCCCGGCCAATGCACTGCGGGCAACGGTCACGCTGACCGTACCCAGAACCTGTTGCCCCTGTTCCGTGGCATGACAAAAAGCAGTGAAGCACTCGGGACGGGCCGCAATGGACCGGACAACGGTCACCCTGTCTCCGTCGACAAACATGGCCCGCTGCGGCGAGGGCTCGGACCTGGCCGGCAGGGCGGCCTGACGATGACAGGCCAGACAATCCCGGCTGACTGCGGACACGACCTCGCCTACACCCGCAGCCGGAGCGGCCAGAACGGTACGTCCTTTCTTGTCCCGGACCTGCACGGCCTGCAGGCCCAGCCCCTCCGGAACATCGCTCAGAAAACCGCGGACCGCGCCCGACGGCCTTCGGCTGCCGGTCATGATCCGGTCGATCTCAGCCGCCAGAAAGAGAGAGGCCCGTTCTCCCCGCTGCACCGCCTCGTCCCGTGCGGCCTGCCGGATATTGGCGACCGAGACGGCCAGCACGGCCCCCAGGCAAACCAGCCCCAGGATCACGGCGGTCAGGGCGGTCTTGACGGTCAAGGAAATGGAGCGGACTGCGGCCATGGCAGGACCTGTCAGGTCGTCGAATGGGCCAGAGGCAGGCGAACGCGAAAGACCGTGCCCACGCCCACGGCTGATTCGACCGTGATGATTCCCGCATGGGCGGTGACGATCTGGTGGGTCACGAACATGCCGATGCCGGTGCCCAGCGAGCCCTTGGACGAAAAAAAGAGCGTGAACATGCGGTCCATGGTCTCCTGATCCATGCCCATGCCGTTGTCGCGGATGGTGAAAACAGCCCAGCCGTCTTCGGCCTGAGCGGCCAGGTCGATCCGATGCTCCTTGCCCGAGGTGTCGAGGCGGCAGGCGTCGACGGCGTTCTCCAGAATGTTGGCCATGGCCGAGAAAAAGGCCACCTCGTCGATGAGCACCTCGCCGGTGGCGGCGGAAAAATCAGTCCGCAGGGCAATGCCGGATTGCGCGGCCTTGGCGGTCACGCTCTCGGCCAACTGTTCGGCCACGGCAGTCAGGGGATGGGGAGCCAGGTCGGGTTCGCGGGATTTGGAATAATAGAGAATGTCCATGACGGTCTTGCGCATGTGCTCCAGCCGGTGACGCACGGTTTTCCAGCCGGCGGCGACGCGCGCCAGGTCCCCTTTTTCCAGGCCTTTGTCCACGCGGTAGGCTCCGCCGTCGATGGCCATGAGCACGCCTTTGACTCCGTGGGACATGGACCCGAGCATGATGCCCAGGGACGAAAGATGGTCCTGCAATTCCCGCAGCTGGGTGATGTCGGTGGCCACTTCCAGCACCTGCTCCGTTTGTCCTTCGGCGTCGGTCAGGGGCGCGGTCCAGACCAGGATGTTGCGAGGTTGCCCGGCCAGGGTCGTGACCACGGTCTCAAACTGATGGGGCTGGCCGTCCTCGAACGTGGCCAGTACCGGACAGGTCTCGCACGGCGTGTCGCTGTGCTTGTACAGCTGGTGACAGGTCCGGCCCAGGGGATGCCCGAAATCGCGGCGAAAGGTTTCATTGGCCTCGACAATGCCCAGGTTGCGGTCCTGGACCGTGATGCTGCAGGGCACGGTATTGAAAAAGCGTTCAAACTTGCGCTGGGTCCGGGCCAGCTCGTCCTGCAAACGGCGCATTTCGGAAACGTCCACGGCCACTTCCAAAAGCAGCTCGATCCGGCCGCCGGAACCGGCCACCGGCGAAACATGGGACACAACCGGCACCCGCGCGCCGTCGGCCGCGATCATGACTTCACTGCGGTGCACGGCGGCCTGATTGTGCAGCGCCTCCCGCGCCGGGCTGACCCAATCCGCGGACCCGCACCGTTCAAACATGGCACAGCTCGGCCGGCCTTGTTGCTGCCCGAAGCGCTGCACGTAGGCCTGGTTGGCGCTGACCAGCCGGCAGTCGTGGTCATGAATGGCGACAAAAAACGGCAGGTCGAAAAAATAACCGCCCTTGGAGGCGGCGTCGGACAAGATGGTCATGGCCTGCCCCATGCCCTCCACAACCTGCGCGGCGGCCAGTCGGCGTTCCACTTCCACCAGCCGGGCCGATTTCTCCCGCACCAGCTCTTCCAGCTGCGTGGTGTGACGTCGGACCTGCTCCCGCAAGCGGATGCGCTCCGACACCTTGTTCAGGGCGATCTCCAGCAGCTCCTCGTCGATGGGTTTGGTGATGAAATCGGCCGCGTCGTGCTTCAGGCTCTGAATGGCCAGCTGCATGTCGCCATGCCCGGAAATCATGATGACTTCGGTCTCCGGGCAGAGCAATTTGATGTCTTTCAGCACGGCGATGCCATCCTTGCCCGGCATCTTGATGTCGGTCAGGACGATGTGGGCCGGAGCGCGGCGAAAGGTCTCGACGGCGTTCAGCCCGTCATACGCTGTCGCGGCCGTGTATCCAAGATCCTGCACAAGCAGGGACAACAGCTCCCGGATGTCCGGTTCGTCGTCGACAATCAGGATCGTCAGCCGCCCGTGGTCCATGTGCAGATCGGTGTCCGGAGATGAATTCATGACGCCCAAAAAGCGAGGGGCCGCCGGCCGGAATCCGCCAACGGCCCCTCGCAAAGGATGGTTGTGATTATTGCAGGGCCTCTTCGACCAGCTGCAGCAGCTTGGCGTTGTCGATGGGCTTGGAAATGACCGGTACGCCCTTTTTCAGGGCCGGCGGACGGGGTCCGACGCCGCTGACGACAATGACCGGAATCTCCCGCACGGCATCGTTCTGACGCATGCCGGCATAGAACAGGGTGCCGCCCTTTTCGGGCATGTCCATGTCCAGGGTGATGAGGTCGGGCTGCTCGGCCGCGACCTTTTCCAGTCCTTCCACGCCGTTGGAGGCGGTGACGGTCTCGTAGCCGTTGTCTGCAAAGAGTTCCTTCAGATAGACCAGAATTTCAGGATCGTCGTCGACGATGAGGATCTTCTTAGCCATGAATGTGTCTCCTTGGCCCGGAGTCTGAACCGTCCGGGCCGAAATAACCCGGAAGGAGCTTGGCCGCGCCTTCCGGGATGATGGTCAGCGCAATTTTCCCAGCGTCTTGGTCATTTCGAGCATGACGGCCAGGCCCTGCTTGGCCTCCGGGCTGGCCATGCCCCGCATCAGGCCGATGGGTCCGCACGGCTCGGCCTTGTCCAGATCCATGGTGGTGAAGGCGTCGGACGCCTTCTCGATCATCATCCGCACCTTGGGATCGGACAGCTTGCTGAGCATGCCGATGAGGAAGACAAAGGCGTCGCCCATTTCCTCGATCTGGTCAGGCCCGTAAGACTGGGCGACCTTGGCGCGCAGGTTGAGCATGGCCTCGTAGGTGCGGAAAACGCCCTTCTGCTCCAGCTCGTCCAGGTAGGAAATGGCCTTGGGCACCGTGGACTTCATCAGCGGCTCTGCGGTGTGCCACAGGTTGATCATGGTTTCGAGCTGCTGCAGGGTGTAATTGATGTTGTTCACGCTGCGCAGGAAGGTCTTGAGCAGATCGAACAGGTCTTCCATCTGGAAGCCGGTTTCAATGTCACCCAGTTCGTGCAGCATGACCTTGAACGCATCGTTCATAACCGGCTGCATATCGTGCCAGAAATTCTGGCTGAGCACGGCGCGTTCGTGCACCAGGGCCAGTTTGTTCTCGATCTCGTCGAGACGCTGCAATATCAGATCTTCTTTGGACATGGTCATGAGATACCCCGCTTAGGCTTTGGCCAGGTGACGCATCTTGCCGGCCATGAACATCTGCGGTTCGAGCGGCAGCTCGCTGCCCTTGAGCATAAGGTCGAAATAGATCCACTTGAACATCATCTTGCCCCAGTAGTTCATATGGGATTCGCCCAGGAGGGAGAAAGGCCCGATGCCGGGGAAGGGGTATTTGCCGGGCAGGGGCTCGACTTCGTAGTTGAAGTCGATGAGGTAGGCCTGTTCGTAACCGGAGACAATGAAACAGGTCGAATGGCCGTCGAACGCCGGTTCCGGCTCCTCGCCTTCCATTTCGCGGATCAGGTTGTCGACGACGATGTCGGACTGGTAGTGGGCCACGCTGCCGGCCTTGGAGGTCGGAACGTTGGTCGCGTCGCCAATGACATACATATTGTCGAAATTCTTGGCTTTCAGGGTGTGCTTGTCGGTGTCGACATAGCCCATGGCGTCGCCCATGCCGGAATCGATGATGACCTGCTGACCGAAGTTCGGCGGAATGGACACGAGCAGATCATAGGGCACTTCCTCGCCGCTGACCGACTCCAGGGTCTTGTTGCCGACATTGACGTTGTCGATGACGAAGTTGGGCGTGATCTTGATGTTCTTGTCCTCGCAGACCTTGCCGAGGATCTTGGCGGCCACGGGCTTGGTGAACGCGCCGGTCAACGGGGTGACGAGCTCAATCTCGATGTTCTGGCGCACGCCCTTCAGAGTGAAGAACCAATCGGCCAGGTAGACGAATTCCAGCGGCGCGACCGGGCACTTGATGGGCATCTCGGCGATGTGGTGCACAATGCGGCCTTCCTTCATGTTCTTCCACTTCTTGAAGAGGGCCTCGGCGCCGTTGGGGGTGTAGAAATTCTGAATGTTGCCGCCCCAGTCGTCCATCATGCCGTCCACTTCTTCCGGGCAGATGCGGCAGCCGGTGGCGATGACCACCCAGTCGTAGGAATAGGAGCCGTTCTTGCATTTGACGACCTTTTTGGCCGGGTCGATGTTCTCGATGGAGTCCATGACCAGCTTGACGCCTTTGGGGATAAAGTCCGCCTTGGGCTTGATGCAGTCGTTCAGGGTGTAGACTCCAAACGGTACGAACAGCCAGCCGGCCTGGTAGTGATGCTGCCAGTCACGGTCGATGACCGTGATCTCCCATTCGTTCTCCGGGAGCTTGTGGCGCATTTTCGTGGCGACCATGGTTCCGCCGGACCCGGAACCGAGAATGAGCAACTTCTTCATGAAACAACTCTCCTTGAATAGTAAAATAAATTGAATCCGACTATAGCAATGAGCACATTGTGAGAACCATACATTGGCTCGACATGTGGGATGCAATATCTTGAATCCCTCAGCGCCTATACCTTGGATGGATTGCAGCGCCGATTACGTATCATGTGAACAACCGAATGCCACACATGCTTGTCCGGATGATCGGCGAGGGTTCTGAGCACCCTCGCTGTCTTTCAGATCAACCCATATTTGATTAAATCAATTTAGACAAAGCCGGTCCGAATTAAAGTGACTTCTCATTTCTTGTCAAGAACATTCCGTCAATTATTTCACAAAGTCTGATAGTTCCAATATTCCGGGATATTACCAAGAAAGCAGCTCACCTCGGGTCTGCCCTACCCTTCCGTGCCGGTCTGGGCTACCCGCCAGCAGGAAGACTGATGGTCACCGAGCATGTCGGCCAGGGTGATGGCGTCCAGTTCCCGCTCCAGGGCCTCGGTCACTTCACGCCACACGACATTGGTCCGGCACTGGTGGCACTGCTGTCCACACTGCCCTTCCTCGGTGCCGCATTGCGCCAGCCGAATCCCCCCATCCATCAGTCGAACCACGCTGCCAAGCGTGATCTCATCGGGCATGCAGGCCAGATAATGCCCGCCCATGGCACCGCGGACACTTTTGATAAATCCGGCCGACTTGAGAGGACGGACGATCTTCTCCAAAAACTTGACGGGAATTCCTGTGTGTTCAGACAATTTGGAGGCCGAAACCGGCGGCTGGTCGATATGCAGGGCCAGATCCAGTAAAATGCGTGAGGCGTAATGTGTCGTCGTGGATATGCGCATGAAATACTCCAAGATTTGAACATCGCGGCCGGCAGCCATCAAGCCGTCAGGCCGAAGAAAACCCGGGCGCGGTTACCGGAACACTCCGAAAACAGCCCGAAAATTTCCCGATGCATTCAATTTAGATCGAATTGGTCCGAATTATTCCTTGAACAACGCCCTTGTCAAGTGAAGAAATTCACGAAACGAACCAACAACCGCAAGCCCGCGAGGCCTTCCCGGGCAATCCGCGACGACCATGTCAGAGCAGAAGCCACGCGCACGCAGCTCAGCGTTGGCCGTCCGCACGCCTTTCCACCGGCGCTTGCTGGAAGGATAGTCCTGGCGATCCGGACCGGGTCGTACGCACGCTGATGAGCATGGCGGCAAACGCTTTCTTGCCCTTCCCGCCGGCCACGAAGAGGCATCCAGAACGAAGACGACGGGTGTCCATGGCCAGGACCGAGAAGTCAGGGACAGGGCCTTGCCTGTCGAACTGAGGAGACACGAAGGGACGACCCCGGTGACTGTGCCGAAGATCGTCCCGCCAGGAAGAGGATGGCCGTCGTGACGCCGCAGGCAGGCTTCATGTTCTGGCCATAGTATCATTTGATGCTGTCAGACAAGCAGTGCCGGTAACCTCATCGGCGCGACATCACGACGAGCTACCCCTACTCTGCGCCGCCAAGGGCCTGGTCCAGGTCGGCCAGGATATCGTCGATGTGCTCGATGCCCACGGACAGGCGAACCAGATCCGGGGTGATGCCGGCCGCGAGCTGGTCCTTTTCGTCCAGTTGGGAATGGGTCGTGCTGGCCGGATGAATGGCCAGGGTCTTGGCGTCGCCGACATTGGCCAGGTGCGAGACCAGCCGCAGCCGGTTGATGAACGATCGCCCGGCGTCCAGGCCTCCGCGCACGCCAAAGACAACCATGCCGCCGAACCCGCGCGGAAACATGGTCCGGGCCAGCTCGTAGGACGGGTCTCCGGGCAGGCCGGGATAGCGCACCCAGGCCACCTGGGGATGGCGGGCCAGAAATTCCGCTGCCTGCAGGGCGTTTTCGCTGTGCCGCTCCATGCGCAGGGCCAGGGTTTCGAGCCCCTGCAGAAAGATCCAGCAATTGTCCGGAGACAGGCAGGCCCCGAGATTGCGCAAGGGCACCAGACGCATGCGTAGGATAAAGGCCAGGGGGTTCAACTCGCCCAGGTCGTGGGCATAGCGCAGGCCGTGATAGGACGGGTCGGGCTCGTTGTAGAGCCGGAATTTCGAATTGGTCCAGTCAAAGGAGCCGCCGTCGATCACGGCCCCGCCAATGGCCGTGCCGTGGCCGCCGATCCATTTTGTCAGGGAGTGGATGACGATGTCGGCCCCGTATTCCAGCGGGCGAAACAGGTAGGGCGTGGCAAAGGTGCTGTCGACGACCAGAGGCAAATCGTGCTCGTGGGCGATGGCCGCCAGCTGCTCGATGTTGGCCACGTCCAGGGCCGGATTGCCGATGACCTCGGTGAAAATGAGGCGCGTTTTGTCCGTGATGGCCGCACGGACCGCAGCCGGATCATGGATGTCGACAAAGCGGGTCGTGATCCCGGCCTCGGGCAGGATGGCGGCAAACATGGTGTGCGTGCCGCCGTAGAGGGTGGACGACGAAACCAGCTCATCGCCCTGACGGCAGATATTGATGATTGTGTAGTGGATGGCCGCCGTGCCCGAGGCCAGGGCCAGGGCCGCCTTGCCCCCTTCGAGCTCGGCCAGACGCTGCTCCAGCACTTCCTGGGTCGGGTTGCCCAGGCGGGTGTAGATGTGACCGAGCTGGCGCAGGGCAAAGAGGTCGGCGGCGTGAGTTGTGTCCTTGAACAGATAGGCCGCGGTGCGGTGCACGGGCACGGCCCGCGAGCCCGTGGCGTCCGGGGTCTGCCCGACGTGCAGGGCCTTGGTCTCAAAACGTTGCATGATTCCTCCTGCCCGGCTGCGGCCGGGGTCTGTGCATTATGGAAAAAAATCGCTTCGCAGATGCCTTCGGTTCATGTTCCGCCAGGCTCGCCATGAGCGGATTCAACGGCAGCCGCCAATCAGTACGTGCAACTCCCTCTACGTCCCGGTAATCATGAAGATCCCGTAGGACGCCAAAAGGTTGGGCCAGAAGCGGACTTCCCGCAGGGAGCCGTCGACCGAGGGGTTGACGGCCAGGGCGCGCTTGATGGCAAAGGGCACGGCCCGGGAATAGGCCCGGAAATCCTCCAGGCTCAGGACCCGGATATTGGGCGTGTTGTACCACTGATAGGGCAGCTCCGGCGTGACCGGGACATGACCGGAAAATGCCATCTGCCGGCGGATGCGCCAGCAGCAGAAATTGGGAAAACTGACAATGCCAAGCCCTCCCACCCGGAGCATTTCGCGGATCAGTTCCGTGGGTGCGTAGGCCTGCTGCAGGGTCTGGCTGACCACGACATAGTCAAAGGCCTTGTCCGGAAACCCGGCCAGCTCCGTGTTCATGTCGCCATGGATCACGGACAGCCCCTGGGCAATGGCCGCCACGGTTTCGTGCTCGTGACGCTCAATGCCCAGGCCGCGCACGTTTTTGGTCTCGCGCAGGTGTCGCAGAAGTCGGCCGTCCCCGCAGCCCAGGTCCAGAACCCGGCTGCCGGGCTCGATCCACGAGGCCACCACCTGCAGGTCGAAACGCAGGCTCTGCCCGTCGGCATTCGTGCATTCAGCAGCCATAAAGCCCTCCCAGAAAGCCCCGGATCACGGTTTCCAGACGGTCATCGGGCAGCAGAAAAGCGTCGTGCCCCCAGGCAGCGGTGATCTCACAGAACGTCACGTCCCGGCCCAACGCCTTGAGCACATCCACCACCTGGCGGGACTGGTACGTCGGATAGAGCCAGTCCGAAGTAAAGGACACCAACAGAAAACGCGCCGCCGTGCCGGCCAGGGCCCGTCGGGCCGGACTGTCCGCATTGCCCAGGTCCAGATCGAAGTAGTCGGCGGCCTTGGTCACGTACAAAAAGGCGTTGGCGTCAAAGCGCTCCACAAATTTGCGGCCCTGGTGATGCAGGTAGCTCTCGACCTGAAACTCGGTCTCGAAATTAAAGGCGAATCCGCCGCCGTGACGCAATTCGCGGCCGAATTTCACGTGCATGGATTCGTCGGACAGATAGGTGATGTGCCCGATCATGCGGGCCACGGCCAAACCCAGGTCCGGACGCGGGCCGTCGTAGTAGGCCCCGTTCTTCCAGTTGGGGTCGCTCATGATGGACTGCCGGGCAACCTCGTTGAAGGCGATGGCCTGGGGCGAATGGCGGCTGGTCGTGGCCAGGGCCAGGATTCCGTCCATCATGTCCGGATAGCTCGCGGCCCATTGCAGGGTCTGCATTCCGCCCAGGGAGCCGCCGATTACGGCCAGCAGATGGTCCACACCCAGATGGCGCAGCAGCTCACGCTGGGCCCGGACCATGTCGGGAATGGTCACGATGGGAAAATCCAGCCCCCAGTAGCGGCCCGTGGCCGGATTGATGGACGCCGGACCGCACGAACCCATGCAGCTGCCGATGACGTTGGAGCAGATGACAAAATACCGGCCGGTGTCGATGGGCTTGCCCGGTCCGACATAGTGCTCCCACCAGCCGGGCTTGTCCTCGCCCTCGTGGTATCCGGCCACATGGGCGTCGCCGGTCAGGGCGTGGCAGATCAGGATCGCGTTGGAACGGTCGGCATCAAGCCTGCCGTAGGTTTCGTAGGCCAGGGACACGGGCCCCAGCTCCACCCCGCTGTCCAGGATCATGGGTACGGGCGGGTGGGCAAAGGTGTGGGAACTGGTGCGGACCAGACCCACGCTGGAATCGTTCATGTTCTTCTCCATCATTTCAGACCGGTCAAGTCCGGATGTATGAAGCCCGGCCCGTGCGGTCAAGTTCGGGAACAGGGCCTTGATCTTTCCCCGGGTTCGCCTCCTGGCCCTTTGCCCCCGGCCGTGCTACAGAATGCTCCATAAACCCGTTTGAAGGAGAACACCATGCTCAGATCCGACATATCGGCCCGGCTCGACACCCAGGACATCTGGGACATGATCATTATCGGCGGCGGGGCCACGGGCCTTGGCTGCGGCGTGGACGCGGCCAGCCGGGGCTACCAAACCCTGCTCCTGGAGCAGCACGATTTTTCCCAGGGCACGTCCAGCCGGTCGACCAAGCTGGTCCACGGCGGCGTGCGCTACCTGCAGCAGGGCAACGTGGCCCTGGTCATGGACGCCCTGCACGAACGCGGCGTGCTGCTGCGCAACGCCCCGCACCTGGTCTATAACCAGGCCTTTGTCGTCCCGGACTACAAATGGTGGGAACGCCCCTTTTACGGGGTGGGCCTCAAACTCTACGACATGCTGGCCGGCAAGCTCGGTTTCGGCCGCTCGCGCATCCTGTCCAGGGCCAAGACCCTGAATATGATCCCCAATCTGGAGCCCACGGATCTGCGCGGCGGAGTCATCTACTACGACGGCCAGTTCGACGACTCCCGGCTGGCCGTGACCCTGGCCCGGACCATGGCCGATCTGGGCGGCCTGCCCGTCAATCACATGGCCGTGACCGGACTGCTCAAGGACAGAGACGGCCAGGTCTGCGGGGTCGAGACCACGGACGGCCTGACCGGCCTGATCCGTCACCTGCGGGCCAAAGTCGTGGTCAACGCCACGGGCGTGTTCGTGGATTCCATCCTGCACCTGGACAACCCGGCCGCACCACGGCTCATCGCCCCGTCCCAGGGCATCCACCTCGTCCTGGACAAGTCCTTTTCTCCCGGCGACACGGCCATCATGGTCCCGCACACGGACGACGGCCGGGTCATCTTTCTGGTGCCCTGGCACGGCCGGATTCTGGTCGGCACCACGGACGTGGCTCTGGACGTCATCAGCCCGGAACCCCGGCCCATGGACGAGGAGATCGATTTTCTCCTGGAACACGCCGGCCGCTACCTGACCCGCGACCCCAAGCGGTCCGACATCCTGAGCGTCTTTGCCGGCATCCGGCCCCTGATCCGCTCCGAAGGCAAGGACAAAACCTCGTCTTTATCCCGCGACCACCACTTGGCCATCGGCCAGAGCGGGCTGGTGACCATTGCCGGCGGCAAATGGACGACCTACCGCAAAATGGCCGAGGACACCGTGACCCAGGCCGCCCGTTTCGCCGGACTGGCCGCGCGTTCCTGCAAAACCGAAAACCTGCCCCTGCACGGCTGGATCAGCGGCGTTGACCCCAGGGATCATTTCTCGGCCTACGGCAGCGACCGGGAGGAAATCCAGGAGATGATCCGCCGCCAGCCGGACCTGGGCCAACCCCTGCACTACAAGCTGCCCTACCTGCGGGCCGAGGTGGTCTGGGCCGTGCGTCACGAATGGGCCCAGACCCTGTCCGATGTCCTCCGCCACCGCACCAGGGCGCTGATCCTGGACGCGGCCGTGAGCATGGAAATCGCCTCGGACGTGGCCGGGATCATGGCCCGCGAACTGGGGCATGGCCCGGACTGGATTGAAGACCAGGTCCGGCAGTACCACAGTCTGGCCGCGACGTATCTGGCCGGCTGATCACCATCACAACCCACGGAGACACGCATGCCGCAAACCCTGACCGGAATCCTGGGCATCGCCCTGCTGGGCTATCTCAGCCTGTGCGCCCTGCTGTTCGCGACGCAGCGCTCCCACATCTATCACCCCCAGCCCCGGCGCAACGCGGACGTGACCATTGTCCGTCTGAACACCAACGACGTCGATCTGGACATCGCCGTGGAGCGTCGCGACTCGACCACGGCCGTCATCTATTTTGGCGGCAACGCCGAAGACGTGTCCCGATCCCTGCCCCGCCTGGCCGGCACATTTGCCGAGGCCTCGGTTTATGCCATGCATTACCGGGGATACGGCCAGAGCACAGGGTACCCGACAGAAGAAAACCTCGTGGCCGACGGTCTGGCCCTCTATGACCTGGTCCGGCAAACCTACCCGGACGTGACCGTGGTCGGCCGCAGCCTGGGCAGCGGCGTGGCTGTGCAGGTTGCCGCGGCCAGACCCGTGTCGCGTCTGGTGCTGGTCACCCCCTTTGACTGCGTGGCCACCCTCGGAGCCAGGGTCTTTCCCTTTGTCCCGGTCAAGCTGCTGCTGCGCGACCGCTACGAATCCTGGCGGGTTGCGCCGGACATCACCGCCCCGACCACGTTGATCGCGGCCGAGCAGGACGAGATCGTGCCCATGTCCAGCACCCGACGACTGCTGGACAGCTTCGCGCCCGGCGTGGCCGACTTGGTCGTCATCAAGGGGGCGGGACACAACGATCTGGACAGTTTTCCCGAATACGAAGCCGTCCTGAACCAAGACCGCTGATCCTTTCCCATAACCCCCAACCAACGGAGTACTGCATGAATGCACGCCTTTATCTCGGCCTGGTCCTGATCCTGCTCGGCCTGTGCGGCCCGGCCTTGGCCGGGGCGCAAGATCCGCTCTTCATCAACCTGACATCCGACGACCCCCACCGGGCCAGTATGGCCATCGGCTTTGGAAAAAACCAGCTTGAGCGCGGTCATCCCCTGACGTTGTTTCTCAACGACAAGGCCGTGGCCATCGCATCCACAACCAACGCCCAGGGCTATGCCGGGCAGCAGGCCCAATTGGCCGAAATCCTGAAGCACGGGGCCGTGGTCTATGTCTGCCCCATGTGCATGAAGCACTATAAGGTCCAGGAAGCCGAACTGATGCCGGGCCTGCGTGTCAGCAATCCGGATTTGACCGAAGCGGCCTTGTTTGCCGACAAGACCAAAACCCTGTCCTGGTAGTCGCGGAAAACAGACCAAATCCATGACAAGATATCTTGGCCACAAGTCGCCTCCTTGTCCCAAGCCCGAAAGACGCGAACACAGAATCCCACGCCACGGCCAATCATGAACGGAAAGTCGGCCGTGGCGTGGCGTTCCGACTGTCAAAAGCCGGAATATAATTTTATACGTATCAGTACGGGTCGAGTCTGGAAGCCTTTTTCATCAGCCGGTTGAAAGGCCGCTGATCTCATTATTCGCGGGACATGCCGACGTTTGCAGCGAGAACATCCAGGGTCCGCCCCGGAAAATCGGTGATGATGCCTGTAGCCCCCTCTGCGGCCAGCCAGAGCACGTCTTCGGAGCGGTTGACCGTGTACACGTTGACCTCAAACCCGGCCGCGCGGATCTCGGCAATGCGACCGGGATAAAGCCCCTTGATCGACGGGTGCAGGGCCTTGGCCCCCAGGGCGCGCAAGCGGACCAGGATCTCGGAGGTGGGAGCGGCCAGCGCCTTCTGGTCCAGCAGCAGCCCCACCGGCAGGTCCGGAGACAACGCCCGCAATAGCTCCAGGGACTGCGGTCGGAATGAGGACACCAGCACCTGGCCGGCAACGCCCGTTTCCCGGACGAGCCGCCCCACCGCCGCCACCAGCCCGGCGTCGTCGCCGCCGAGCATGTCCTTGATCTCCACGTTGACCATCAGACCGTGCTCCCGGGTCCAGATCAGGGCTTCGCGCAGGGTCGGCACCGCCTCGCCGGCGAATCCGGCCACGGCCTCCGGACCAACCTCTCCGGCAGCCACGGTGCCAAAGGGATCGCGCCGGGCAAACCAGCTTCCGGCGTCAAGACGGCGGATCTGGTCCAGGGTCAAGGCAGGGACCACGTGCCGATGGCGAGGGGGCATGCCGGGCTGGCGGGCAATGTCCGTGGTCCGGCGCAAACCATGGTCATGAATGACCACGACCTGGCCGTCGGCCGTGAGATGCACATCCAGCTCCCAGCCGTACGCCTTTTGCTCCAACGCGACCCCGGCCGCAGCCATGGTGTTTTCCGGCGCATACGCCCGCGCCCCCCGATGCGCCCAGACTCTGGGCATGTTGGTTGTCATCTGCGATCCTCCTGCAGGGCCGGTTGCCCTGATGCGACATCGGCGCATGCGACCTGCTTGGCAGGATTCAAGACAAAGTCAACACGCAGCCCCCTCTTGCCCGGCGCATTGACAGCCGCTGGCCCTTGCCTCACAACCGCCTGGCATCAATCCTTTCCCATCTACCCCAACGGAGCCTCCCGATGCAGTCCACCGGCATTCTCCTGGCCATTCTGTCGGCCCTGTTCATGGGCACCATCGGCGTGTTTTCCAGGATCACGGCCTTGCCGGCCGAATCCATCACGTTTTTCCGCCTTTTTCTCGGCGCAGCCTTTCTGGCCCTGTTTCTGGCTGTCAAAGGGCAATGCAGCGACCTGCGCCGGTGGCCGACCCTGCCGGTGCTGATCAACGGCGGCCTGCTGGCCGGATTCATCATTTTCTATGTTCAGGCCATGGACCACACGTCCATGGCCAACGCCATCATGCTCGTCTATCTGGCCCCGGTGGCCGCATCGATCTTTGCCCATTTCTTTCTCGGCGAACGCCTGGACCCGGCCGGATGGGGCCTGATACTGACGGCCATGGTCGGGTTTGGGGCGATGATGGAATTCCGTCCGGACGTGGCCTCCGGGTCCGGACAGGCCACGGGACTCTTCTTCGCGGTCCTGGCCATGGTCTGCTACGCCGCCTTTATCCTGATCAACCGCCTGATCCGACCCGAAGTCCCGGTCATGACCAGGGCCTTTTATCAGTTGCTGACCGGGGCCGTGGTCATGTTCCCGTTTTTTCTGGCCTCAGGGCCGGTCCTGCACCTGTCCCATCTTCCCTGGCTGCTGGGCGTGGGACTGGTCCCCGGCTTTCTGGCCATCACCTTCGCGGTCTGCGCCCTGAGCAGGCTCCCGGCCGCCACCTTCGGCACGCTGGCCTATTTCGAACCCCTGGCCGTCATCATCTTCGGCTGGGTGCTCTTTGCCGAAACCCTTTCCCCTCTTCAGCTGACCGGTTGCCTGGCCATCCTGGGCAGCGGCTGCCTCAAGGCCTGGCTCAGCCGGACCGCAACACGGTGAAGCATTTCTGAACCGGTCCCCGCATTGCGCATTCAAGGCGCGTCGGAAACCGCGAACACGGTTCAGCCCCAATGTACGAGAATTGAATCTTCAGCCACTGACTGAGCGTGAATTGGCCAAGAAATTCAGCGGGTAACGTGCAGTTGTGTGCGTCAAGTTCAGCAATTTTTCCACTGCATGCGGATCAAGCTCGACCGAGGCACAGGCCTGGCTCTCCCCCCTGCCAAGGGGGAGTACCCTGAAGGGGGGAGGGGGTTGCCTTTCTGCGGGCAACATTTCACCGTTTCCGCTGAAACGCCGTTTTGTATCGTTCAGGCAGACCCGCCGGCAGAGAGGCCAGCGGAGCGAGGCCCGGATTGACGGCGAGAAAAGGGCAAGGGTGTCCGGCCGGACCATGCCGCCTCTCACCCATCCCGGCAGAATTTATGCGGTCAGGACAAAAGGGCCTGGACGGTTTGCACGTTACTGACAAGGTCGCGAATGAAGCCAGGGCTGAGCAGCATCTCCCGGGCTTCTTTCTTCGGCAGGATTTCGTGGTAGGAAGGATCAAGCCTGTCGAGCATATCCACATTGTCGCTGAGCGTGCCCTGGTGCGTGATCAGTTTTGCGATCTGGTTGGCCAGAAACAGTATGGTCAGGCTTTTGGCCTGTTCCGCACTGCAATCAAGCTGGGATACCGGCAACAAGGCCGGCAGGTGATGGCTCAAAACCAGGAAATGCAATTGATCCGGAATCCCGCCGCCCTCGGCCATGATCTTGGCGGCCTGAACATGGGTGGCGGAGATCTGCTCATATTCCGCCTGCAACGTATCGGGGTAGCACGCGTCGGGCTCAGGGTTTCTGACCAGCAGGATGAGCATGAGCTTGCCGATATCGTGCAGGAGACCGGCGGTGTAGAGAGAGCCGCTATCAAGATCCTGGCGCGTCTTGGCGAGAAAGGAGGCGGTGATGGCCGTGCTGTTCATGTGCTGCCAGATTGCCCTGAACATGCGCCTGTGCCCTGGCTGTGAATACAGGGTCTGCGGCACGACCCCATAGGCAATGATGTTCTTCAGGTTGTTCAAACCGAGGATGTTTACGGCAGTGTGCACCGAGCGTACGTCCGACGCGGTGCGAAACAGCGGAGAATTGACGGTCTTGAGCACCCTGGACGAAAGGAGAGGATCCCGCGTGACCAGATCGCCCAGTTCTTTGATGCTGACATTTGGGTCGTCCACAGCGGCCAGAGAAGAATGCAGTGTTCCGACTTTCTGAAACGCATTTGCCAGACCCTTCATGCCGGTCTGGGCCAGAGCCGATGGGGCCTCATGCACAAAGGTCATCTGCATATCCAATGTTGCCGCCTGACCGGAATAAATACGATCCAGGGCACGCAAGAGAACCGAGTCCCATTCCGAGAACGCCTGCTGCGGGTCAGGATTGGCAGTGTCGATTTCGGAACCGGCAACTGTCCGGGTTTCAGATACCGGATTGCGTTTGAACAACAGATAGGCAACCACAGCTGCAACAGCCAAGCCGGCAATGATCAGAATGGAAGTCATGCGCACCTCGGATAATCTCAATTTTGGTGCCGCAACCTATCCAACCCCTTGGTCAAGAGCAATCATTTTTGCATGATTGAACCGGCTCCGCAGACCCGGTCGTAGCGGCTGAAGAGAGCCGGCGGATTGGCATGACGGTCTTCCTGCAGTGCACATAGAGCAACAGAGGCCGGATAAACGCCGACACGACAGCCCACATGTTCCCGCAATAGATCTCGGCGCATAAAGAGAATCCACGATCGGCCAATAACCTGGAAAAAAGGACTCCGTGCATTTATCTGACACGCCCCGCCGCCCCTGAAGGATTCAGGTTCGCAGCAACTGCCCACGGTTTTCTAACGCCATTTGGAGCACCCGCGTCAGATCATACCGAGAAACGACCAGGCCTGTTTCGGACTGACAAAAAAAGCTTGCCTTTTCAAACCGAATTGGGCAGTAACCGTCTTCGCGTTATGGGGCTGTAGCTCAGCTGGGAGAGCGCTTGAATGGCATTCAAGAGGTCGTCAGTTCGATCCTGTCCAGCTCCACCACTTATAAACGCTTGAAATTCCACTTGAATGCCGCTTGAAAGCCGTCCATTAGGGCGGCTTTCTTGTTTTCCTGAGCCAAACACAGATGGTGACGCCACCTGGTGCAGCCAGCCTGCAACGTTCCTTTCCTCTGAAAGGCGGTCGTTTTGTCAGAGCCGATCAACCACGGCCAACAATCACACACAATACCCCATGCGGCCGTGTCATACTATCCGGGCGTTGCTCAGAATGAAAAACTCCTCCTGGCGCGGCGTCACCTTTTTCTCCAGGGGCGGGAAACCGGCCTCGAAGCGGTGAAAGCTGTCGTCTTCGACCACGGCATAGACCTCGCTCTCCCTGAATACCCACCGCCTGCCGTCCAGATGTCCGGGACAAAGCTCCTTCACCAGCATGGCCGCAGGAAACGATCCATCGTCAAGGGTGATATTGTACCGCTTGCAGCTCTTGAAACCAACACCCGTGTAATTGGAAGGATTCCCAAAGATGACGATCGCCGGAAAACCCAGTTCAAACGCCTTGTTCATGGAATAGGTCATGAGCCGCCGGCCAAGGCCGCGCCGCTGATATTCAGGCAGGATGCTGACAGGCCCGAACGTGGCAATGCGCAGTTCGCCTCCGTGCTCGTCGACCAAACGGGACGTGGCGTACATGATGTTTCCGACGATACGCCCGTCGCACTCAAGCACAAAAGCCAGCGCCGGAATGAAATCCAGATGTCCGCGCATGACATGCACCAGGTAGTGCTCATCGCACCCGGGACGATGCACATTCCAGAATGCCAGCCGGGTCACGTCCTCGACCTGACGATAGTCGTCTGGCGTTTCGTTACGGATGACATGGTCCATACCCGGAGCTGCCTCGGATTTTTGCATAAAGCCCCCCTGTAAAGTCAAATAGATGCTACGAGCAACATCTTCGCCCTGCAGTCAGCAACGCTCTCCATCATCGCCAGCAGGCAAAGAGTCCAATTCCTTTGCCAGCCGCCGGATGCCGAGCACCAGATGCTTGAAGCTCGGCGAGCGCGTGTTGTCGAGATCCAGCAAGCGACCGATTTCTCGCGATCCAGCGACCTTCTGGTAGGCATTTTTTGTCAGCCGGGCCAATTCCTTGCTCGGACTGCCCAGATAATCCGGAGCACGGAATTTCGTCCCGTTTTGCTCCCTGGCCACCTTGGGAAGCCCCAGCGCCTCTCCCACCGCAGCCAGATCCGCCAGATAAAAACTTTCCAGTTCACGGCAGGCGATGCGCACCAAGGTCTGGGGTGCTTTGCCGCTGTTGCGGACTCGCTGCTGAAGCCCGGCTTTGACGACCGTGCAATCCGGGGCGCTGTCCTGGTCGCGCAGGACAATGAAACGGGCTTCGGAATTCAGGTAACCACGAAGACGCCGGGCAAGTTGTCGCTCCAGGTCCTGCTTACCGTCAAAGGCAATGCAGCGATGGGAGATGGTCTTGGGCAACAACCTGGGCAGCAGGCTGTCCAGCATGGCCTTGGCCGAAGCCTCTTCCACCAGGAAGCGAGTTCCCTCATCGTGGATCAGCCCCTTGGAAAAAGCCCTGTTTCCAGAGCCACCCCATTTTGTCACCATCGGCCATATAGTGAGCAATCTGCGCATCATCCCTGGCACGGCGTATTTCCGTAAATCCATCCTTTTTGACCAGCCAGCAGACTTCATCCAGTTGCGTCGCATTGAGAAAGTCCGGCGAATGGGTGGACACCAGAACCTGTCCCCGGTTGGCGTAGAGGCGGAATTCTTCGGCCAACTCCTCCGTCAGGGTCGGATAAAGCTGATTTTCCGGCTCTTCCACGCAGAGCAGCGGATGCGGTTGGGGATCATACAGCAGGACGAGATACGCGAACATCTTGATGGTACCGTCAGACACGTACCGATCCAGAAACGGGGTTTTGAAAGAACCATCACGGAAACGCAGGGTCAGATAGCCATCGTCCATGAGTTTGGGCTCAATGGCCGCTACCCCCGGCACCCGGCGGGCCATGATATCAAGAATGCGTTGAAAGGTATCCGGATGGTATTCATGGAGATACCGGGCAACCAGAGGGAGATTGTCGCCGGATTCGGACAAATGCTCGGATTCACCTGTGGCTTCTTTGCGGCCACGGGCCGCGTTGATATGAAAATCGGACACATGCCAGGATTCGATGAGCTTACGGAAAGCATTGGCGGCCTTGAAGCGTTCCAGCTGACCAAGGGCTTTGAGGGCCAGGGTGTCCGGTGCGACTTTCTGGTATTCGCGGCTCAGCTCTTCATCCGTCTTATCGAAATCCTCTTCATTGGTGATGGCGTACCCCTCGCCCGCTTCGAACTTCATGAATTGATACGGACTGCCGTAGCGCCCGCGCTTGTAGCGAAGGATTTCCCGCCGAACAACAGGAGCTCCATTTTCTTCAGCTATTTCGAGTGAGTATGTGACAAGTCGGTCCGCATCGGTGATGTTCATACGGTACTGAATTTCGATCAGGATTGAGTCACTCAAGGCGTCACGGCTGATGACCTCCCGAAAACGACCACGCTTGTCCAGAGCCTGACGCACCGTGCCGCGCAGGCAGTCATGCAGAAAACCGAATACGTCAAAAAGGGTCGATTTTCCGGACCCATTAGCGCCAACCACCACCAGAAACGGCGGAATATTCTTCAACTCCACATCGCGGAAGACTTTGAAGTTCTTGAGACGGATAGATTCGATTTTCATGCAGGTTCCCGATTGGTTTCCCTAGACAACTAAAGCACTTGGATTCTTAAAGGCGCAACTCTAACTATTTAACGTAACATATCAAAATATTGATGCGGAGGTCATCGGGTAACCAACCTCCCTTGGGCGCGGGCCGCCTGGATAACATTGCGGTTGGCGGTAAACACCTGAATACCGGGCACGGTGGCAAAGTCGCTATCATCGGTGATGACCTGCACCACGCCGTGGTTGTGCATAGATTCGAGAATGAACAGGTCGTAGCCGTCGACCTTTTCGGTTTGCAGCCGGTTCAGAGCGGCGGTGGTCGTAGGAGAATCGATGGTGACGGTCAATGGTTCAGCAAGGCTGGCTACTTGTGCCCAGGCAGCTTGAATTTCAGTGATAACGCGATTCCGTTGAGTGGCGTAGTTATGCCGAAACTCCTTGGCCTTGATGCTGGCCCCGGTGCTCGCCTCATGGATTTCACGCTCAGTTTTTTCGATGATGTGGGAAAGCTCGGCCAGCGAAAGGCCGCAGCAGCACACCTTGCCGTTGCCCGCGACAGCGCCCTGTACAAAAGCTGCGTACTGGGCCATCAAGGCCGCTCGCCAACCCGGCGCGCCATGTCCGGCATTCGAATAGGTCATCCAGAGCCAGACATTGGAATCAACGAGAAAACAATCCGATCCCTGCGGGCTGGTCAACTCGATATCAAGCACATCCGCTTGCACGGCATATTGCACACTCATCAGTCCATCTCCTCAAGAATCCTAGCCAACGTGTCGTCAACCGCCTTCTTGGTGGCCGGATCACGGTGGTAGGCCTCGGCGTTCTTCAAGACCAGATCAAGGGTCAGCCTCTGGGATTCGGACGGATTCTCAAAAGAAAGCAGATGGTCCAGTTGTTGCCGGTCAAAATGTTTGAACAGCAGGCCGATGGCATTGTTGAGGAACAGGGAAAGGAGCGTCTTCACCCCGGCAAGGTCTATGGTGACACTCTCCCCAGCCAGCAGACGCGGCTCGATTTCGGCCAATAGTTTGTGGCCTTGATCGGCGGTGATGCAGCGCTCGCCGATGAATTGGGCAAGTTTTATGTTCATAACCATCTCCATTCGCCTCGCCGTGTCACTACAGGGGAGTTTCACCGGCCAGGCAGTAATCGTTTTCGTCGCAGATCAATTTGATATGAAAAACCGTTCCCTCGAAAGCCATGGATAACGAGTCGTAAACTTCTCCATCCGCCGTGATCTCGACAAACCCTTCATTGCTGAAAACATGCATCGTGCCCCGATTGACGCGGATAAAGGACTTGAGCAGATCGAGCCCCACTCCTCGACTAGTCGAGTCAGGCCGAGTGGTGGTCATACGCAGAAAGGCCCACTTCAGGCAGTCGCCGGCCTTGAGTCTTTCGGCGGGTAGATCGGGTCTGACCTTTTTCAGATACCCCCGCACGTTGGCCGGAATGCCCATGCCGAAATCGACCAAGGTCAGATGCAGTTCATTCAACTTCGGGAAGTACTGGCCGCAGGAGAAGACACCGATTTGGGATTCCGAGTGCTCGAAGGCATTGACGTAGAGTTCCAGCACCCGATCGACAATGGCGTTTTTCAGCGCCTCGCTCACATGCGTGTGTACCCAGCCTTTGCCAAGCCAGTTATCCGACAGGTAGTCAGCGACCTCATCAGGATAAAACTCCCGATCTTCCCGATACCGGATCGAGTTCCCGTCCCATGGCGCGGAGATGTCACCGAAAGCGCAAGCGAAGCCGTTTTGTCGAATGGTGGTTCTGACCCACGAATTGTGCAGCGTGCCCCAGTCGAAAGTGACCGATCCCATGCGTGACTCGATCAATCGTGCCAGGCCGCCGAGAAAGGCGACGGCGTTTGGCCGCAGGAAGCCACAGCGAGAAAAGTCGAAGCGAATATCCTCGAAGTAGTCATTCACCTCGTTCCAGATTCCGAACAACCGTGCGAAATCGTGCGGGCCGTCGTTCAAGGTTGGAATTTGAATGACCTTCTGCGTCATGCCTACAGTTTCCCCCGGAAGGCCTTGGCGAGAAGTGCGGCATGAAAGGCCTTGAGTTCCTCCTCGATGCCAGCGGTTTCAAGCTGGATTAGCTGCCGGCGCTTGGCGATATCCGCAAAGCGCTTCTGTTCGTCGTATTCCGGAACAGGCACGAGAATCTGTTCCAGCTTTTTGAGCCCGAGGGTTCGGTTTCTTCCTGCCGAGCCGGGTGAAGCGGCTCGAATGTCTTCGATACCGCGTTCTCCCAGAAAGTGGTGACAGAGGAATTCTGACGTGGCCTGCCCTTCGTGGGGCACATAGGTAATGAACCGGTGTGAACCGACCCGGCCATGATCTTCGGCCTTGGCGACGGCTATCGCCTTTTCCCAGGCAAAGACATTGTTGAAGACGAGGTCGCCTTCGTGGATGGTGTAAATCCGTTTGTTGCCGATCTGCTTGCCGGTCAACACCGGTTTTTGGAAGGTGCCCTTGCCAAAGCTGCGGATGCCCATTTCTTCGTAACGGCCGTTCGGCTTGGTCTTGACCGCCCGGCGAACAAGGGACGCGACTTCCTTGAGGGATTTCCACTCAACCCCTTCGATCATTCGGCTGTAGAGTGATTGGAGCAGTGCATCAAGCTCGGCCTCCCGTTCGGCGGCAAGCTGCCGGGCCTCTTCGGCGCGGCGGGTCAGTTCCTCGATTCGTGCCACAATCCGGCGTTGTTCGTCGATGGGGGGTACGGGCACATCAACCCCTTTTAGTTTGTCGTTGCTAAAGGAGGACTGCCCCACAAACTCTTTGCAATTGACTGCGAAATAACCATTTGACCAAAGCTGCTGCAAGTAGAGCGCAAGCCAAGCAGGGACAACGTTTTTTGTGTTACAGCGAATTTTCGTTAGATGGTTGCTAAATGTGCACTTTTCTTCCCAACCACTAAATAAGCATGTTTTACCTACAAGGGCCGTGCTGTTAGTGTTGCAGAACAATATGTCATCCCGCTGAAGCCATAGTTTCTTCTGGTCGGCAATGCTTTTTGGAATACGCCGAACCAATGAAAAATCTACAATCCCATTTACTGAAATGTTGTTCATGCGAAGGTGTGCCGCTCCGCCTTCAATGTCTTTTTTCCCGCAAGCAAAGCCACTTCGAATTTCAGTAGAAATTCGTTTATCGCTGAGTGGAATGACCTCCCAATCACTCATTCCCCATTCCCCCCAGCCAACAATGCCTGCATCTCGGCAATCAGCCC
>CAZYZA010000037.1:2595-30108 GCA_964651415.1 uncultured Desulfovibrionaceae bacterium | reverse complement strand
GCCCTGACCCAGCGGGCCAAGGTTCTCCTGGCCGACGAGCCCATCGCCTCCCTGGACCCGGAATCCTCACGCATCGTCATGGACATCCTGGCCCAGATCCACCGCCAGGACAAAATCACCGTGGTCGTGTCCCTGCACCAGGTTGAATACGCCATCCGCTACTGCCCCCCGACCATTGCCCTGCGCCACGGCCGCATCGTCTACGACGGCCCGAGCGCGGCCCTGACCCCGACGTTTCTCAAAGAAATCTACGGCTCGGAAAGCGAAGAGCTTTTTGCCCCGGCCGTGGACAACGCCCTGCGTCAGCCACAGGCCCATTCCCAACACCCAACCGCCCCGGCGCCGGCCGCGGCCTAACCTTCACAGCATCACGAGGAGACAGACATGTTTCGCAGACTTTGCGGCTTTTTTATTGTTCTGGCCTTTCTGACTGTTCAGCCCGCCTCGGCCGAACTCAAGGAAATCAATTTCGGCATCATTTCCACCGAAGCGTCCATGAACCTCAAGACCATGTGGGAGCCCTTTTTGGCCGACATGGAAAAGGCCACGGGCCTGAAGATCAACGCCTTTTTCGCTTCGGACTATGCCGGCATCATCGAGGGCATGCGCTTCAACAAGGTTCAAATCGCCTGGTACGGCAACAAGAGCGCCATGGAAGCCGTGGACCGCGCCGAGGGCGAAGTCTTTGCCCAGACCGTGCCGGCCGACGGCATGCCCGGCTACTACTCCCACCTCATCGTCCACAAGGACTCTCCGCTGAACACCCTGGAAGACGTCCTCAAGAACGCCGGCAGCCTGTCCTTCGGCAACGGCGACCCCAACTCCACCTCCGGATTCCTGGTGCCCAGCTACTATGTTTTTGCCCAGAACAACGTCGATCCCAAGAAAATCTTCAAGAACATGGTCAGCGCCAACCATGAGACCAACGCCCTGAGCGTGGCCAACAAGCAGGTCGACGTGGCCACCAACAACAGCGAAAACCTGGACCGGCTGAAAAAAACCCATCCGGCCAAGGCCGAACTGATCAAGGTCGTCTGGACCTCTCCGCTCATCCCCAGCGATCCCCTGGTCTGGCGCAAGGACCTGCCCGAAGCGACCAAGGCCAAGATCAAGGATTTCATCATGACCTATGGCACCACGGGCAAGGAAAGCGAAGTCGCCATCCTGAAGGAGCTGACCTGGGCACCCTTCAAGGAGTCGAACAACGACCAGCTGCTGCCCATCCGCCAGTTGGAACTGTTCAAGAGCCGCAACAAGGTTGAAAACGACGAATCCCTAGCCGCCGCAGACAAAGCCAAGAAACTGGCCGAAATTGACGCCGCGCTCGACGCCATCAAGGCCAAACTCTAAACCTCTCCTCCCACACCTGCGGCCGGCGCCCTTTGGCCGGCCGCCTTCAAGGATGCATCCATGACCGTCCAGAAGACCATACTTGTCTCCATCCATCCGCCCCGCTCTCTCAAAACCTCTGCCACGAACTTGGCCGGCTGGGCCCTGGTCCTGGCAGTGCTGGCCTGGTCCTGGGAAGGGGCCGACATGCGACCCATGGCGCTGATCAAGGACGCGGGCAACATGGCCACCCTGGCCGCCGACTTCTTCCCGCCCAATTTTTCCGATTGGCGGCTGTACATGGAGGAGATCATCATCACCCTCCAGCTCGCGGTCTGGGGCACCTTTCTGGCCGTGATCTGCTCCGTGCCGTTCGGCATTCTCAGCTCGGAAAGTATTGTTCCCTGGTGGGTCTACCAGCCTGTGCGCCGTCTGATGGACGCCTGCCGGGCCATCAACGAGGTGGTCTTTGCCATGCTTTTTGTCGTGTCCGTCGGGCTGGGGCCGTTTGCCGGTGTCCTGGCCCTGTGGGTGCACACCACCGGCGTTCTGGCCAAGCTCTTTTCCGAGGCCGTGGAAGCCATTGATCCCCAGCCCGTGGAAGGCATCCGCTCCACCGGTGCCAGCGTCCTGGAAGAAGTCATCTTCGGGGTCATCCCGCAGGTCCTGCCCCTGTGGATCTCCTATTCCCTGTACCGGTTTGAATCCAACGTGCGCTCGGCCACGGTCCTGGGCATTGTCGGGGCCGGCGGAATCGGCGTGGTGTTGTGGGAGATGATTCGCGGCTTCTATTTCGCCCAGACCTGCGCCATCATGATCCTGATCATCATTGCCGTAACCCTGATCGACCTCGTTTCCCAGCGCCTGCGCAAATTCTTTGTCTGACCGGAGCCGCCTGTGCCACAACTTTACTGCACCAACGCCCGTTTGGTCACGCCGGACGGCGTGTTCCGAGGGTCCCTTATCGCCCATGACGGTTTTATTCAGGACCTGGGTTCTCCGAGTTCCAGTCCGACGGCCGATGATTTTGACGCTGACTATCTCTTGCCCGGCCTGATCGAAATTCACACCGACAACATCGAAAAGCATTTCATGCCCCGCTCCGGCGTGCGCTGGCCCACCGGGCTGAGTGCGATCATGGCTCACGACGCGCACATGACCGCAACCGGCGTGACCACGGTCCTGGACGCGGTCAGCGCCGGCGAATTCAGCGCCCAGCGCATGCGCCGCGAAATTTTCACCGCCACCCTGAACGCCCTGGAGCAGGCCCGTCGGCACAATCTGCTGCGGGCCGAGCATCTGCTGCATATCCGCTGCGAGCTGGCCGATCGGGCCGTGGTCGAGATGTTCTCCCAGGTCATGGATCACGAACTTCTGCGTCTGGTCTCGATCATGGACCATACGCCGGGCCAGCGACAGTGGAGCGATCTGGAAAAATACCGCCTTTTTCACGCCGACAAAAAATGGAGCGATGAGGAGCTGCTGGCCGAAATCGAGCGCCTGCGCCGCATCCAGCAGAGTCACGCCGAACCCAACCGCGAGACCATCCTGAGCCTGTGCCGGGAACGCGGCCTGCCCCTGGCCAGCCACGACGACACCACCGTTGACCATGTCGAGGAAACGGCGCGGCTGGGCATGGGCATCGTCGAGTTCCCGACCACCCGCGAGGCCGCCCGCAGAGCCCGCGAACTCGGCCTGGCCACGGTGCTCGGCGCGCCGAACGTGGTCCGTGGGCAGTCCCACTCGGGCAACGCCTCGGCCCTCGACCTGGCTGCGGAAGGGCTGGTCAACATCCTGTCTTCGGATTACATGCCGGCCAGCCTCCTGCAGGCCCCTTTTGTCCTCTCCAACCAGCTTGATGCCCCGCTGCACGAAACCGTGGCCCTGGTCAGCACCAACCCGGCCCGGGCCCTGGGCCTGACCGACCGGGGGCAACTCGTTCCAGGCCAGCGGGCCGATCTGGTCCGGGTGCGCATCATTGATGACGTGCCCGTGGTCATCGCGGTCTGGCGGGAAGGTCGGCAGGTGATGTGAACAGAACGGAATAACCCAGGCCATTTCTCCATGAAGACCGCAGCCAGATACGCCGTATATTTCGCCCCGGCCGCAGGTTCCGACCTGGACCGGGCTTGCAGCAGCCTGTTGGGCCGCTGCGCCCGCACAGGCCGGAGCCTCGCTTCGCCAAGGCTGCCGGGCATCGACCCGGACCGCTGGACCGAACTGACGGCTGCGCCGCGCCATTACGGCCTGCACGCCACCCTCAAGCCGCCCTTTTTTCTGGCCGACGGCGTGACGGAAAACGAGTTGCTGGACGCACTGGCCGAGCTGGCCGGCCGGAGCCGATCCTTCCTCCTGCCGCCCCTGCGTCTGAAGACCATCGGCTCCTTTCTCGCCCTGGCCCCGTCCGGCCCCTGCCCCGAGCTGGACGCACTGGCCCGGTCGTGCGTGATGGAACTGGATCGCTTCCGTCGGCCCCCGTCTTCCGAAGAGTTGGACCAACGGCGGGGCAAAGGCCTGACAACGGAGCAGGACCGTCTGTTGCTGCGCTGGGGCTACCCCTACGTGCTGGAAGAGTTCCGTTTCCATCTGACCCTGAGCAACACCATTGACGACGACGCCGAACGGGCTTTGATCCGGACCGGACTGCAAAGCCATCTTGCTGCGGTTCTGGAGGATCAGGTGACGATTTCCGGCATCTGCGTCTTTTCCCAGCCCGGCAAAGGCCAAGCCTTTCTGCTCGACCACGAATTTGAACTTGCTCGTCCCGCCGAACCTTCCCCGCATCTGCGCCCACGCCGGACTTCGTGACATCTCGCAGACAACTGCCCGGCTTGTCAGGAAAAACATAGAGGCAACTCATCCGCAGACATTTTCTGGCTTGAACTTGTCATCAACGACAAAAAATCAGAGAAAGAATGTCCACGTTCAACCTGTTTCATCAGTGACGGAAGTCGGACATGTATCATCGCTTGCTCAAGATTCTGATCGCGACCCAGGACCCGGAGCTTGAAACCCTGCTGCGCGGAGTCAGTCCGCTGGAGCGGTTCTCTCACCAGATCGACTGCCGCCGCCATGTCGATGACGCTGCCGTTGAGGGCTACGCGATGATCATCCTTGATGGGCACGACTGCGAAAGGGACGCCATCCGCAAAATCCACGCGGCCAAAGATGACGGTGCGGTGCTGATCTCCTGTTTTGACCCGAAGCATCTCCACGTCCTGCCAGATGTTTACGAAATACTTGACCAGGTCTGGGTCCGCCCCCTTGTTCCGGAAAAGATTCTCGCCTCTTTTGCCAAGATGCAGAATCGGTTCCGGGAACGCGAAGATGCAGTGCTGACGGAAAAATATCTCGACACCCTGATCGACAGCCTGCCCGATCTGGTCTGGTTCAAGGATGCCCGGGGCGCGCACCTGAAGGTCAACTCCAGCTTCTGCCGGACCGTGGACAAGACCAAAAGCCAGATTCAGAATCGCGGGCATTACTATATCTGGGACATTGAGCCCGATGAGTACGCTCAGGGTGAATACATCTGTCTGGAATCGGAAGAAATTGTTCTGAACAAAAAAGAAACCTGCCTTTTTGACGAGACCGTGAAATGCCGCGATGAGCTGCGCAAATTCAAGACGTACAAATCGCCGATCTTCGACGTGGATGGCGCGGTTATCGGCACGGTCGGGTTTGCCCACGATGTTACGGACCTGCAAAACCTGCTGATCGAATTGAACATCCTTCTTGAGGGCCTGCCCTTTGCGACCATGGTCACGGACAAGGAAAGAACCATCACCAGCGTCAACCAGAAATTCATTGATCTCTTTTGCGTGCATCGATCCGAACTGGTCGGCGAAAAGATCGACTCGTTCATCGATCCATCCAGAAAATTCACCCGCAGCACGAAATGGCTTATTGAAGCGGACGAAGAAGGCATCCTACTCTTGTCCGAAGACAAGGTCTTGAAAATCCATGACGAAGAACTGCTCGATATCTTTGGCATCCTCGCCGGTCACGTCTATCTTTTCATCGACATCACCCTTGAGCATCACCAGAAAAACAAGCTGTTGATGGATGCCAATACAGACCATCTGACCAGACTGAACAACAGACGCAGCCTGCAGGACTTTATGCGCAAAACCCCCTGTCAGCCCGACACGGCGCTTCTTCTGGCCGACCTCGATAATTTCAAGGAGGTCAACGACCAGTTCGGCCACGACGAGGGCGACCGGATTCTGATCGCCTTCTCCACTCTGCTGCAGCAGATTTTCCCGGCCGAAAGCATCTTCCGGCTGGGTGGAGACGAATTCGCGATCGTTCTGCCCGGGTCGCACGGGATCGGAGTTCCAAAACAAGGCGCAGAAAAGCTGCTCGTCCGATTTGACGACACCATCGCCCGGCAGTTCCAGCACACCAAGGTTTCGGTCAGCATCGGCATTGCCATGGATGTGGATGCCAGCGATAATTTCGGGGAATTGTTCAAAAGGGCGGATTTAGCGCTCTACGACGCCAAAAAATCAGGAAAAAGCGCGTACAGAATCTGGACCGGACATGCGTCAGGAGCGTGACAGGTGAAGCAGCGACCAGTCACAGCAAAGACGAATTTTTAACTACTCGAAAAGGACTCATCCTACGGGGAGCAAGCCGCCAAACCTGAAGAACACTTGTCGCGGGAATTACCGACGGGTTTTTCGTGACGACAGTGCCGTCGTAAAACTGCGGGTCCGTCGCCGTCAGCGCCAAGCCGGTAGCAGACGTTGGCCTTGCATCAATGCCGGACCAGCAATCATCCCCGCGAAAACCCTGCCTCACCGTTTCGACACAACTCGTTCCGGGCCCTTGCAGATTTGTTGGCACGCCCTGCCGGGCGCACCAACAAAAAAAGCCCGTCTGGGACGGGCTTCTTGTGATCAATGCGCTGGAGGTCTAGTAGCGCGCGCGCTTTTCACGAGGCTGGGCCTCGTTGACCTTCAGATTACGACCGCCGTGATCGACTCCGTTCAAAGCCTGAATGGCGTTGCGGGCTCCTTCTTCATCCATTTCCACGAAGCCGAAGCCACGGGAACGACCGGTGTCGCGGTCCTCAATAACATGAGCGGACGTGACCTGCCCGTACTGGGAAAACAGAGCGTTCAGATCAGAATCAGAGGTCGACCAGGACAGATTACCAACATAGATGTTCTTAGACAAAACAGTAACTCCAGAGAAAAATAATGGAAAGAAAACTCTTTTTTTGACAAAAACGGTTTTTATCAAAAATCAAAATATGTTTCGAGCAGTAAATTTCCGCATCAACAACATATTCATCCGAGGCCAGAGACATCTATGTTTGAGCCATATAATTGTCAAACTATATATTTCAAATAAATCGAACCAGACACAACTATTACATCCAACCATCTTTATTGACTGGTTTAAATTTATTTCAATGCAACAATATATTTGTTGAATCGGCTTCACTTTTCATTTCAAAAAAGCCTCTCCACGCTCAGATGCCGCGGAACCAGCCGGCAGGGCTGGAGTAATTGACGAGCCCCGCGTCGTCTGCCCGTTCTACGGACATTCAGCTCCACTCTCGTACTTCTCCACAAACGCATCCACACTCAAGTTCCGGAAATCCTTCATAGCCGCTGCCAGGCGGGCGTGATCCCAGTCCCACCAGGCCAGGGTCAGGAGTTTGTCCCGGATGTCGCGGGGAAAGCGGTACTTGATGGGCCCGGCCGGCACCCCGGCGACAATGGCATACGGGGGAACATCCTTGGTGACCACGGCGGCCGAGGCCACGACCGCGCCCGTACCGACCGTCACGCCGGGCATGACCAGGGCGCCGTGACCGATCCAGACATCGTGTCCCAGGATGACGGGATGCTCTCTGCGCCAGGCGAAGAAGGCCGCGTCGTCCGGACCCATGCCAAACTGGGAGCTGCGATAGGTGAAATGATGCTGAGTGGCCCGCCAGGTCGGATGATTGCTCGGGTTCAGCCGGGCGTGATTGGCGATGGAGCAGAACTTGCCGATGCGGGCGTACATGACGTGGCAGCGGTCGCAGAGGTACGAATAGTCACCGACCGTGGAGGAGATGATTTCGGTCTGTTCGCCGATCTCGGTCCACAGGCCAAGGGTGCTGTCGGTGATGACGGCGGTCGGATGAATGGTCGGACGGGGAGAGAGCATTTCAGATCCCGTGGTTGCTGGCGGCAGTGACAATCAGGTCAGCCAGGGCCTGTCCACTTGCGGACAAGGGACCTGAATTGTCGAAACGGATCAGGCCCGGAAGTTCCGGCACCGCCAGATGCCTTCGCTCCAGACGCGCCTCCACCCCGGCCTTGTCCTCGCGGCCTCTGGCTTCCAGCCTGGCCCGCAAGACCTCTTCCGGCACGGTGATCAGCACGGGCAGCATGGACGGATAGCTCTGCAGCGACGGCAGCATGGCCTGCCGCGACCCGTTCATGACCACGGTCAGGCCCTGCTCGAGCCAGAAATCAATCTCCCGGCCGATGCCGTAGGAAAACCCATGGCTGGTCCAGCTCAGGGCAAAGAGGCCCTTGTGCTGACGCAGGGCGAATTCGGCCATGGTCAGGGCGACATGATTTTCCCCGCCCGAGTTTGCCGGGCGGGTGATGTACCGGTGGGCAAAGATTACCGGAGCCTCAGGAGGCAGCTTCCTGCGTGCCTCGTCCATCAGCGCGTCCTTGCCGCAGCCGGACGGCCCCATGATGTAGATTAGTCGAGCCATAACATTCCTCGTACGGGCGGCCCGGTGGGCACCCTATTTTGTGCGCCAAAATCCGGGCAGGCACAGGGGCCTGTTGTACATTGTTTCCAATTGGGCAGGCACGGAGGCCTGCCCCTACATTGTCTCCTAATATACCATCTCCCCATCCCGCCAGACCCGGCGCACGATAGGCAGATTCTGGTCGACACGGACGCGGACCAGATCGGCCCGAAGGCCCGGGGCGATGCGGCCCCGGTCATGCAGACCCAGGGCTCTGGCCGGGTTGTCCGTGACCAGGGCCATGGCGGTCCACAGATCCAGGTTTTCCTCGGCGTGCAGGAGCCAGGCCGCATGCAGCAGGCTGGCCGGCACATAGTCCGAGGACAGGCCGCCCAGAAAACCGGCCCTGGCCACGTCGCGGACCGAGACATTGCCGGAATGGGACCCGCCCCGGACCACGTTGGGCGATCCCATCAGGGTCATGAGCCCCAGTTGGCAGGCCCGCCGGGCCGCGTCCAGGGTGGTCGGGAATTCGCTGATGACCAGACCCTGGCCATGGGCCCAGTCCACGTGTTCGGCGGTGGCGTCGTCATGGCTGGCCACAGGCACCCGGCATTCCCGGCACCAATCAAGAATCATGTCGGCATGAGGGCCGGCGAAACGGGCCTGAATCCGGCGCATGCGCTCCATTTCATCCTGAAATTCCTGATCAGTCCACTGCCGGTCCGTGCTGTAGTACGTGCGGTAGGCGTCCAGATCGACAAACTGGCGCTGGCCCGGCGTGTGGTCCATGAGCGACACCAGATGGACCTCGTCCATGTGACGAAACGGGGCAAAGAGCCGGGGCAGATCGGGATCGGAAATCTCGCAGCGCACGTGCAGCATGTGATCGGCGCGCAGAAAACCGCTCGGCCGCAAGTCGTTCAGGGCGTTCAGGGCCAGGTCGAGCATGGCCCGACGGTCGCTCTTCTCATAGTACTGACCGCAGGACAGGGCGTCGAGCACCGTGGTGATGCCGGCGGCGATCAGCTGGGCGTCGTGAGCCAGGAGCGCGGCCCGGGCCGAGGGCCAGAGCACGCCGGGCCGGGGCAGGAGTTGCTTTTCCAGATTGTCGGTGTGCAGTTCGACCAGGCCGGGAATGAGCAGATCCCCGTCCAGGTCAAGGGCCTGGGGCAGATGTGATCGGCCCTCGTCCACGGCGTGGATCAGGCCGTCGCGCACCGTGACGGTGCCGGTCAGGCTTTGGTCGGACAGCACGACATGGGCATTGGTCAGAATCATTTCGGACATGGCTTACTCCGGTCGGGTCAGGTGCAGGCAGCGGTCCGCGACCTGTTCCCGCACCTCGTCATCGTGAAAAATGCCGACAATGGCCGCGCCGCGTCCCTTGGCCTCCAGAATCATGTTGACCACGGTGCGGCGGTTGTCCCCGTCCAGGGAGGCCGTGGGCTCGTCCAGGAGCAGGATGGGATAGTCGCGGATAAAGCCGCGGGCGATGTTGACCCGCTGCTGCTCGCCGCCGGAAAAGGTGGCCGGGGCCAGGGACCACAGCCGTTCGGGAATGTTCAGACGGGCCAGCATCGCCCGCGTCCGGTCCATGGACAGATCCTGACTGACGCCCATGGCCGTGAGACGTTCGGCGACCAGGGTCAGGGTCGGCACGCGGGGGATGACGCGCAAGAACTGGCTGACATAACCCATGGTCGAGCGGCGCACGTCCAGAATGGTCCGGGGCAGGGCCCGGGTCATGTCCACGAGGTGCTCGTTGTGCCGGACCGTGACCGCGCCCGAACTGGGCCGGTAATTGGCGTAGATGGAGCGCAGGAGGCTCGACTTGCCCGCGCCGGACGGGCCGTGCAGGGCAATGCATTCGCCGGCGGCGACGTCCAGATCCACGTGGTCAAAGGCGCGGATGGTCGCGCCGGCCTGCGTGTGCAGGACAAAAGTTTTGGACAGGCTGCGGATGGAGATCATGGGGGTGCTCATGAGGGCCTCAGGCTTGAAGGATGGAGGAGACCAGCAACTGGGTGTAGGGATGGGCCGGATCGTCCAGGACCTGATCGGCCAGCCCGGTTTCGACCACCTCGCCGCCGCGCATGACCAGCATGCGATGGGCCAGAATGCGGGCCACGGCCAGGTCGTGGGTGACCAGGACCACGGCCAGCCCCAGGGTCGCGGTCAGATGGCGCAAGAGATCGAGCAGCCGGGCCTGCACCGAGACGTCCAGACCGCTGGTCGGCTCGTCCATGAAGACCAGACGCGGACCGGTGACCAGGTTGCGGGCGATCTGCAGACGCTGCTGCATGCCGCCGGAAAAGGCCTGGGGCCGGTCGTCGATGCGCTGCGGGTCCAGCTCGACCCGGGTCATCCAGTCCAGACCTGCCTGCCGGATAGAGCCGTAATGGCGGTGGCCAAGGGCCATGAGCCGCTCGCCGATGTTGCCGCCGGCGCTGACGCCCATGCGCAATCCGTCACGCGGATTCTGATGGACAACGCCCAGATCCGTGCGCAACAGGCGGCGGCGATCCCGCTCGGACAATTCCGGCAGGGACAGCCAGCGTCCGTCGCGGTCCAGATAGCGGATGCTGCCGTGTGTCGGGGCCAGACGGCCCGCCAGCAGGTTCAAGAGCGTTGTCTTGCCGGACCCGGATTCGCCGACAATGGCCAGGACCTCGCCCGGCCAGAGAGAAAAACTCACGTCCCGGCAGCCGATACGCTGGCCGTAGTAGCGGGTCAGCCCGGTGACCTGCAGCAGTTCCTGTTCCATCAGCTGTGCTCCCTGTCGGCCGCGCGGCGCGAACAATGGTCCGAATCCGAGCAGACAAACATGCGTCCGCCCTGATCGTCGATGATGATTTCATCCAGAAAACTGCCCGCTGATCCGCACAGGGCGCAGGTCTGGTCCCAGGTCTGGACCTCAAAGGGATGGTCCTCGAAATCCAGGCTGTGCACCGGGGTGTACGGCGGAATGGCGTAGATGCGTTTTTCGCGGCCCGCGCCGAAAAGCTGCAGGGCCGGGCAGTGGTCCATCTTCGGGTTGTCGAATTTGGGGATGGGCGACGGCGACATGACGTAGCGGCCATTGACCCGGACCGGATAGTCGTAGCTTTTGGCAATGCGGCCGTGCTCGGCGATGTCCTCGTAGAGCCGCACATGCATCACCCCGTACTCTTCCAGGGCGTGCATGGTCCGGGTTTCGGCCTCGCTCGGCTCCATGAAGCGCAGGGGCTCGGGGATGGGCACCTGATAGACCAGAATCTGGTCTTCGGTCAGCGGGGCCTCGGGGATGCGGTGCCGGGTCTGGATCAGGGTGGCCTCGTCCGTGGCCGTGGTCGTGGCCACCCGGGCCGTTTTGGCGAAAAAGGACCGGATGGAAACGGCGTTGGTCGTGTCGTCCGCGCCCTGGTCAATGACCTTGAGCACGTCGTCGGGGCCGATGATGCTGGCCGTGATCTGGATGCCGCCCGTGCCCCAGCCGTAGGGCAGGGGCATTTCGCGGCTGCCGAAGGGCACCTGATAGCCGGGGATGGCCACGGCCTTGATAATGGCCCGGCGGATCATGCCTTTGGTCTGCTCGTCGAGATAGGCGTAGTTGTAGCCGGGCAGGCGGTCAGCGTTCATGGGAGTCCTCCGCTTTGGCCCGCAGGGAACGGACCAGGACCAGTTCGGACTGAAAATCCACATAATGCGGGAGTTTGAGGTGCTGGACAAATCCCGAGGCCTCGACATTGTCGCTGTGGTACAGGACAAATTCCTGGTCCTGGGCCGGACCGCGCTGCTCCTCGCCTAGGTCCGGGGCGCACAGGGCGCGATCGACCAGGGCCATGCTCATGGCCTTGCGCTCGCCCTGGCCAAAAGTCAGACCGTAGCCCCGGGTGAAACGGGCCTGGCCGGACCCGGTGAACTGGTTCACGGTTTCGCATTCGGTCAGGGTGATTTCGCCGATGGTCACGGCAAAACCCAATTCTTCGGGCACGAATTCGACCTCGACCTCGCCCATGCGGATCTCGCCGACAAAGGGATGGGTCGTGCCGAAGCCGCGCTGGGTCGAATAGCCCATGGCCAGCAGAAAGCCTTCGTCGGCCCGGGCCAGGTTCTGCAGCCGCACGTCCCGGTCAGCGGGCAGGGTCAGGGGTTCGCGGGTCAGGTCGCCGGGTTCGGGATCAGGGCCGGGATCAGGGCCGGGATCTTCCCGGTCAATCAATCCTTCCCGGCCGAGCACGTCCAGCACGCGCGGCATGGGCCGGGGCTCTGCGTGGGCGTCCGGATTGTCCGCTGCCTGATTCGTGAGAGAATCTTTGCCGGCCAGGGTCCAGTCCAGCAGGCGATGGGTGTAGTCAAAGGTCGGCCCCAGAATCTGTCCGCCGGGCACGTCCTTGTAGGTGGCGGAAATGCGCCGGCGCACGGTCATGGCCGAAGTGTCCACGGGCTGGCTGAGGCCGAAGCGGGACAGGGTCGTGCGGTAGGCGCGCAGCAGAAAAACGGCCTCGATCAAATCACCCCTGGCCTGCTTCACGGCCAGGGCAGCCAGCTCCGGATCGTAAAGGGACCCTTCGCTCATGACCCGGTCCACGGCCAGGGACAACTGCTCCCGGATCTGGTCCAGGCCCAGTTCGGGCACGGTCCGGTCGCCGCGCCGTTCGCGGGCCAGGAGATGATGGGCGGCTTCAATGGCCTTGGCCCCGCCTTTGACAGCTACATACATGGCAAGGCCTCCCCAAGTTTCAGGGTGCGGGGCAGGGCGGCCAGGCAGTCCTGACCGGCCAGGATCAGATCAAGGCCGCGCGGGAAAAGCTCGGCGTTGGCCTGCCAGTCCCGGACAAAAGGGTCCGGCAGCCAGGCCAGGGGGAGACTGAGCGAACCGCTGACGCCGGGGCCATGGACGGCCATGGCCGGGCCTGCGGACGTTTCCAGCGGAGCGGCCAGCAAAACGGTGGTTCCGGTGTCCGGGCGTTCGTCGCTGCCGAGGTTGAAGCGGTCCAGAGGACAGAGATTGTCCCGGTCAAGGACAACGGCAAAGGCCGCGTCCTGCGGTCGGGTGACCAAGGGGCAGCCGCAGTGAAAACGCAGGAACTCCTCGGCCTGCTCGGAGCGGGCGGCCGGGTCCAGCCAGACCGGGGTGTCCATGTCGCACAGGGTCAGAACCAGGGCGGCCATGGCTCCGGGCCACCCCAGCGGTCCATCCGGCAGCGCGGCCAGACCGACCGGCAAAACCGGCCGGGACATGGCCCGCAGCACGTGGCGGAAAATGGCCTGGGCGTCCAGGACCGGATTGGAAAAACCAGCAACGTGGCTCATGGCTATTCGTCCCCCCGGACCAGGGTAAAAAAATCGACTTTGGTCGGTTCCACCTCGGCCCGGCGCCGGGCCAGCTGCTCCTGCCGGGCCTGGCGCAAGGGTTCAAGCACCCTTTCTTCCAGGTCTGCCGGGGCCGTCTGCAACAGGGCGTCGAAAGCGGCGGCCAAGCGGGCATGGTCGGGCCGGACTCCGGACACCCAGGCATGTCCGACCGTCCCGCAATCAAGCCGCACCGTGCAGCGGGTGACGCTCATCTCGCCCAGGTTGAAACGCCGCCCCGTGTTGCCGGCCCTGGCCCGGACCATGACCAGTCCGGTTTCCGGCCCCCGGAGCAGGCTGTAGGACGGAACATGATCCAGGGCGTCCCAGGCCGCACGCAGCCGGCCCTCCCCGGCCAGGGCCAGTTGGCGCATCCAGTCCCGGCGCTTTTCATTGCTTGTTGACATGTACGGCACTCCACAATAGGAAAATTTGTATAGACGTCTAGGTGTATTGCCCGAGACCTGTCTGACAGGGGTTTGTGACATTTTGCCTGCGGAGAAACGACGATGGAGTTACAGCGCGGCCACGGCGTGGCCTTGTGGCGGCAGATTCAGGACTGGCTGGAATTCAGGATCAAAGAGGGAGAACTGTCGCCGGGGGCCAGGCTGCCCACGGAGCAGGAGCTGGCCAGACAATTCGGGGTCAACCGGCACACCGTGCGCCGGGCCCTGAACCTGCTGGCCGAAAAGGATCTCATCCGCACGGAACAGGGCAACGGCAGTTTTGTCCGCGAGCAGATGCTCGACTACCCTGTCGGCAGCCGGACCCGTTTCCATGAAAACCTGTTGCGCCAGGAGCGCAAACCGCGCGGGGAATTGCTGGGTTCAAGCGTTATCCCGGCCACGACCGAAGTGGCCAGGGCCCTGGACCTGCACAAAGGGGCGGAGGTCATTGTGCTCGAAACGGCCGGTGAAGCCGACGGGGTGCGGATCTGCGTGGCCAGCGCCCATTTTCCGGCCGGACGCTTTCCGGGCCTGGACGAGCACTACCGCCGCACCGGGTCCGTGACCCTGGCCCTGCGTGAATACGGGATCAGCGATTACCGCCGGGTGCTGACCCAGGTCGGCTCGCGCCTGCCCAGCGCCCGCGACGCCCGCCTGCTGCACCAGCCCAAAACCCGCCCCGTGCTGGTCACGGAAAGCGTCAACGTCGATCCCCACGGTTATCCCATCGAATACTGCGAAACCCGCTTTGCCGCGGAACGGGTCAAACTGGTGGTGGAAAGCTGAGCATCCGCCTTACGGCAAGGCGACCCCACCGCCGGCCACGGCCCGCATCATTGCAAGCCAGCGCGGCCTTTTCATTCAAAATTCCAATACACTACGCCATTACAAATAGGTTTCGCCTATTTGTTTTCCCCTCCTCCTTGCTGTAACAATTGAAAATCCATTTATTCTTTTGGGGAGGCAACTATGAAAAATCTTTCGAATTTCGTGCTTTTTTCGGTACTTGGCATCCTGTTGACCGGCGGCTTTGCCCAGGCCGACATGCTCCAGCAGTTTGTCGGTCAATCCGGTAAAATCGATATTGCCGGGGGCACAGCCCACATACCGGTCATGACCGAAGCCGCCAAACGCATCATGACCGTCAATCCCGACATCCGCATCAATGTCGAAGGCGGAGGAACCGGGGTGGGCGTGCAGAAAGCCGGTGAGGGTCTGGTCCAGATCGGCAACACCGGACGGGCTCTGTCCGAGGATGAAATCGCCAAATACGGTCTGGTCTCCTTTGCCTTTGCCGTGGACGGCGTGACCGTGGTCATCAACCCCGGCAACACTGTTGCGGACTTGAGCGCAGCCCAGGTGCAGGACATCTTTGCCGGCAAAATCACCAACTGGAAGGACGTGGGCGGCGCAGACGCACCCATCACCCTGTATTCCCGCGACGAGGCCAGCGGCACGCGCGAGGTGTTCTGGGGCAAGCTGCTGAACAAGGGCGACATGGCCGACAGCGCCAACATCGTGGCCTCCAACGGAGCCATGAAGGTGGCCGTGTCCCAGGACCAAGGCGCCATTGGCTACATGAGCATCGGATTCGTCGATGACGCGGTCAAGGCTCCGTCCCTGGACGGCGTTGAGCCATCCCAGGACAACGCCAAATCCGGCACCTACAAAGTGGCTCGCAAGCTCTACATGAACACCAAGGGCGAGCCCGAAGGGCTGACCAAGCTCTTTGTCGACTTCGTCATGAGCCCGGAATGCTCGGACATTATCGCCAAGGCCGGTTACATTCCCCTTCACTAGACGCATGGAGCGGACATCGTTTCGCCGGCAGAATTCCGCACGATTTTGCCGGCAGCTTTTTTTCGACCGCGTGTTCCGGCTGGCTGCCGGCGGGGCCGGATTCATCTCCCTGGCCACCCTGGCAGCCATCTTCATTTTCCTGCTGGTGCTGAGCCTGCCTCTCTTTGCGCAGGGGCACTGGAACCAGATCCTGTCCATGACCTGGAGGCCCTACCAGGGACATTACGGCATCCTGCCCATGATCGGGGGCTCCCTGGCGCTCAGCGTTTCAGCCTTTGTCCTTGCCTACCCGCTGGCGCTGGGGATCTGCATCTTTGCCTGCGGCCCGGCCCCATCGTTCCTGCGGCGCACGGTCCTGGCGGTCATTACCTTCATGACCGCGATTCCCACCGTGGTCTACGGCTTTGTCGCGGTCTTTCTGCTTGTCCCCATGCTCAACGCCATGGCCACGGGCAGAAGCGGCCCGTCCATGCTGGCGGCGTGCCTGACGCTGGCCCTGCTCGTGCTGCCGACCATTGTTCTTTTTGCCCACGAAACCATGCGCGAGACCGAAAAAAGAACCAGACTGACCAGCGCCAGTCTGGGCTTTTCACCGACGCAAGCCCTGCTCCTGGTGGTCCTGCCGGGCTCGGCTCCGGCCCTGCGCACAGCGGCCATCATGGGCTATTGCCGGGCACTGAGCGACACGCTCATCCCGCTCATGCTGGCCGGAAATGCCCCGCAGATGCCGACTTCTTTTTTTGACTCCGTCCGCACCCTGACCGCGCACATCGCCCTGGTCGTGGCCACGGACAACAGCTCGCCGGCCTTTCACTCCCTTTTTGCCTGCGGCCTGCTGCTGTTCGGCGTAAGCGTGGCGGTTCAGGTCCTGATCCAACGCCAGGGCGCGACCTCCAGACCGTTGTCCGGCAAGTGTCTGTCCCTGCTGTCATTCCTGGCCGCACGCCAAGGCTTTCGCACCCTGATTCACCTGGCATCCTGCCTGGCAAGCCTGCTTGTACCGGCCGCTATCGCCGGCCTTGTTTTCTTTCTGCTCAGCAAAAGCATGCCCGTCTTCAATCTGAGCCTCTTTTTTGGGGATGCACCGGTTTGGGCCGCAATCACAGGTCGGGCACCTGTCTGGGACGGCATTTTCGCGGCCTGCGCCGGAACCATAAGCCTGGTTGTCCTGGCCTCGCTCCTGGCCATCCCGACCGGAGTCGGTGCAGGGATCGCCCTGTCCCAGTACCTGCACGGCAGACTGGGACGGATACTCAGGTTTGCGGCCAATACCCTGGCCGGAGTGCCGTCCATCGTCATGGGGCTGTTCGGCTTTTCTCTGATCATTTTTCTGCGTCACACCGTGGCCCCCGACGCCAACACCGGACTGCTGCTTTCCGCCGTCTGCCTGGCCCTGCTTGTCCTGCCCTACACCATCAATGCCACGGCCCAGTCGTTGGAAGCCCTGCCCGAAGAACTGCGGCTGCTGGGACCAAGCCTCGGCCTGACCGGCTGGCAAACTCTGCGCCGTATCCTGCTGCCGGCGGCCAGTCGGGGCATTCTGGGTGGCGTGGTTTTGTCCATGGGACGGGCCGCCGAAGACACGGCCGTCATCCTCCTGACCGGAGTGGTCGCCCAGGGCGGCCTGCCGCGCGGTCTCTTGGACAAATTCGAGGCCCTGCCCTTTACCATCTACTACCTGGCCGCCCACTACCAAAGCGCCGAGGATCTGCACAAAGGCTTTGGCGCGGCCCTGACCCTACTCGCCCTGACCGTGGTCCTCTATGGCGGCGCGCGTCTGCTGAGAACCGGAATGGAAAAAGCATGGAAAAACTGACCCCGCTCTTCACCCTGCGCCATGTCGGCGTGAACCTGGACGGCCGTCAGATTCTGGACGGCCTTGACCTTGAAATCATGAAAGGGCGCACCACCTTTGTCATGGGGCGTTCCGGCGCGGGCAAGACCACCCTGCTGCGCCTGTTCAACCGTCTGAACGAGTGCCTTCCCCTCTGCACAACCACCGGAGAGGTGTTGCTGCACCTGGATGACGGCCCGGTAAGGCCCTATGCCGACCAAATCCCTCTGCCGGAATTGCGACGGCTGGTCGGCATGGTTTTCCAGCATCCCAATGTCCTGCCCATGAGCATCGAGAACAATATTGTCATGCCCCTAGTCACGGTGCACGGCCTCAGTCACAAGGCTGCGGCCCGGGCCGCCGAGCAGGCCCTGCAGGAAGCGCATCTCTGGACAGAGGTTCACGACCGTCTGACCTCCGACGCCCGCACCCTTTCCGGCGGGCAACAGCAAAGGCTTTGCCTGGCCCGCACCCTGGCCATGCAGCCCGCCGTCCTGCTGCTCGACGAACCCACATCCTCCCTGGACTACAAGGCGGCCAAAGGAATTGAAGAACTGCTCGCAACCCTCAAAAGCCGCTACACGCTGGTCGTGGTCTCACACAGCCTGGACTTTGCCTTGAGCCTGGCCGACGACATCATCGTCTTGCGACAAGGCCGGGCAGTCCAGCCTCTCACCCCGCGTGAACTGGGAGCGAAACGGGAAACACTGCGCCTCGAACTGGAAGCCATGTATTAAGCCCCGATAGCCATCAGGGTTGACCGGGCTCCCCAAACCGCGACACTCGTCGGATTGATATTTCCTCTGAAAGCACGCCGTATGGATAGATTTTTCCATTTTGACAGATAGATTTGAAAACGCTGAGTATGACCGGATGAGCATGAAGGTTGAGCACATTCTCGAACAGGGTTCCGGCACCCAGAACGAAGACTATCTGATCGCGGATCACCATGTCTTTGGCGTCTTTGACGGCGCGACCAGCCTGCACGGCGCCTGTTACGATCAGGGCAAGAGCGGCGGAGCCATGGCCTCGGCTCTTGCCGGACAGACGTTTCTCGGCGACAGCCGGGCCCTGGCCAATTTGGGCGTCATGGCCAACACCGCCATCCGGACAGGGATGGAGCATTGCGGGGTGGACTTGTCCCGACGCTGCGGTTTGTGGAGCACCAGCGCCGCTGTTGTCCGTCTGAACGGCGACGCCATCGAATGGTTTCAGACCGGAGATTCGCAGGTCGTGTTCATCGGCAGGGACGGGGACTACAAAGTTGCGGCCAGACGCCTGGACCACGACTTTCCCACCTTGAGTCTGATCAGGGAGAAAGGCCGCCATCATCCCGATGTCCAAAAGCTGGTGGAAACGATCCGGGAGGATATGAACCGCAGCTACGGCGTGCTCAACGGCGAGCACGAGGCTGTGGGCTTTTTCCGGACCGGCGTGGAAAACGTGCGCAGCATCAAGACAGTGCTGCTCTTTACCGACGGGCTGGACATCCCCTGTCCGCTTCCACGGAAGTACAAGGACTTTTCATGCCTGGTCCGCATGAGCCGGGAGCTGGGTCTGGAAGGCCTGCGCGACCATATACGCGAGCAGGAGGCTTCGGACCCGGACATGCGGGCGTTTCCACGCTTCAAGCAACACGACGACATCGCGGCCATCGCCCTGCATTTCTGACGCCCTATTTCTCTCTGAGAGCCCGGCTGTAGACGCCCTCTATTCTCTGAAAAATCTTCTCCCAGGTGTACGGCTCCGTAATTCTGCGGATATAGCCATCATCAGGCCCGACGCCGCTCAGCACGCCCAAGATACTTCTCTCCAGCGCCTCGGCCAAGCGGGCTTCCAGCAGCGGCTCGTCGGCCCGGTACGGCCTGTCCACGGTTTCGAGCCGGGGGAGCTCCACCATGCGCACCATGTGCGGGTGCGGTTCGCGGAAAAGCTCGCGCGCGCCGGGCAGGTCCGTGGTGACAATGCGGCAGCCGCAGGCCATGGCTTCCAGCAGGACCAGGGGCAGTCCCTCGAAAAACGAGGGCAGGACAAAGATGTCGCTTCTGCGCATCAGTGCCCCCAACTCCTCGTGGGACAGGACGCCATGAACGGTGACCCGCTGGCCATGACCGGCGGCCAGTTGCAGGCACAAGTCCTTTTCCGGCCCGCTGCCGGCGCCCACCAGATGGAGATGCCAGGGAGCATCCACCTGCTTCAGACTTCGCAGCAGCCAGGGCACGCCCTTGGAGGAATCGAGCTTGCCGGCGTAGAGGATCTGCACGTCCCCGCCCTCATCTCCTGCATCTTCGGAATAAAAGCACAGCTCGTTGAACCCGCCGCTGACGACCTCCACCCTGCCGGGGTCGATGCCCAGCAAGGCGGTAATGTCCGCCTTCTGCTGCCCGAAAAGGGCAATGACTCGGTCGATGCCCTGTAAAGAACTCTTGAGCGATGCGCCCAGTTCCGGGCACAGACGGTGCTGGCGCAGACACGAACCATGACAGGTGGCGACCAGGGGCAGATGGGGGGCGACCTCGCGGGCCACGGCCGTGGCCATCCAAAGGTGGTTGGAATGGATGAGGTCAGGCGCGAATGCGGCCACGGCCGAAGCGATGACCCGGGCGAAAGCGTTCTTGTACTCAATGATCTGCAACCGGGTCAGGGCGGAACAAACCGCACTCGCGTACGGCATGACATCGCTCATGCCCATGACGGGAAAGGAGAGGTCGTGGCCGTCGAAGCGGACCACCCGGCACCTGTCCGCGTCAACCAGATCGTCCGGTATCTTGAAATCCGCACAGACGCCGGCAATGAGAAACGGTTCATGGCCCCGGCTCCGGCCCTGCCGGATCATTTCCTGAACGTATTTCCCGCTGCCCGTAAAGTCCGGCTTCTGACTGATGAGATGAAGGATGCGCATGGCCCGCACAGTAACCACTGGCCGTCCGGATATCCAGAGGCCGCATGGAAGCTGATTTTTCAGGGACAAGATCTGCGCCGGGCAACGTCTCTATGCCTGGCGCAGAGCACGGTCCAACGCCTCGGGCACAAAAGGCAGCAGATCCGCCACGCCGAACGCCGGGGTCGGATTGGCCAGAACGCCCAGGTAGCGATTGGCCAGCGCCGCAGTCCGGCAGGCCGCGACCAGGTCCATCCCGGAGGCCAAGAGCGCCGTGACCAGGCCGGTCAAGGTGTCACCTGTGCCGCCGATGGCTTCCATGGCCGGGGTGTCCGGCGCGCTGACATGCGACACGATCTTTCCGCCAGCGACCACATAATCTGTGCACCCCTTGACCAAAAGATGACGGGCCGCATTCCCGCCGGCGTGGGCGGCGTCGATAAGCTCAGGAATTTTTTCCTCTTCCTGGAGCAAAAACCCCCGCGTGTAAAAAGGATGCGGGGCAACATCGTCGGCCAGAAACGCCATTTCCCCGGCATCCGGGGTGAACAGGTCATAATGCCCTGCGTAGCCGCTCATCTTGGCGACGTACATGAAGCCCGCATCGGCGACCAGCACGGGACGCCTGGCCAGTTCTTCCAGACCCCACAGGATTTTATTGTGCCAGACGACGTCGGGCATGAGGTAATGAAACGTCACCCCCGCGTGCCCCACCCGATCCACGTTTTCCACCAGATGGGCATAGAGGGTCCGGCTGCCTTGGCCGGAGCCCGTATCCCCGATAACCAGCGCTTCCGGCGGTTCAATGCCCATCGAGCGGGCCGCGACCAGTGCCGTGGCCATGAGGGCGGGTGTTCCTCTGGCCACGTCGACACGAAGGCCGGACGCGTCGATGATTCCTCCCTGAACATCATAGTGGCCCCAAAACAGGCTGAAATCAGCCCTGGGCACCGTGCCGACAATCAACCAGGACATTGGCGTCGCACCTCATCAAAAGCCAGTTGCAGGGCATAACCGCACAGTGTCTGCCCCAATGTGCGGGGTTCCGGGGCCGCATCCAGAGTCTTCCCGACCAGCATTTCAGCCAGATAGGGCACATCCGGACATCCGCCGCCGGACACGTTGACGATGCGCCGGTCCCGGCGGTCCACGGTAATTTTCATGTTCGCGGCCCGCACCATGAGGTATGACCCCAATTCCTTGATCTGAAACAGCGATACGGGCTCAAGCAGGTGATCCTCGGCAACGGCGACACGCAACGGTTGAAGATTGTGCTGCGCCAGCACTTCCCGCACCCGCATTTCCTGCACCAGGGAAAATTCAACGATCATGTCGCAGCCCTGACGCAAGTCCGGAGGAGGCCCCTTGACCGCGACCTCCAGACCAGCCTCGCGCAGGGCCGATTCAGCCCGAATAACCTCGGCAGTGCTCGGGTAGAGCAGCATGCCCTTCTCGGAAAGACCGCGAACCGGTGTCTCTTTCCGGGACAACAGCTCCCGCAGCCACTTCATGACTTAGTCAAGGACAGACTGAATTCGTTTCCGTCCAGCTCGGTCACGGTCACGTCCCAACCCTGGCTTTTGGCGGCACGGGACACATTCTCGCGGCTGGCTTCGTTATCCACAAGCAGCTCGATATTCCCGGAGCCGCTCGTCCGCATGGCCTGCATCGCCATCAGCACCGGCTGGGGGCAGGACAGCCCCCTGGCATCCAATGTCTGTTTCATCTCCATTCCACCCTATTTTCGGTTTGTGAACCCAATGAACAACAACACGGCCAATCCGATAACAACGGCGTGCGCACCGTACGGCCCGATGCCCTGGGGCGAACTGGCCAGCCCGAAATTATGCGCTATCCCCGCCCCGGCAAGGGAGCCCAGCACAAAAATTCCCGCATCGCTGTTGCCCTCGCCGGACATGAAAAGCTGCCTGCCCGGACAACCGCCCGCCAAGGCAAAAGCCAGACCGGCCACAAGCATCCCGGCGAAATTCCAGAACCACATGGTGTGGGCCACGGGCTGACCCTCGAATCCGGGATTGAACTGGCCAAGGGCGACGTTGGCGATCAAGGCCGTGACAAGAAGGGCGGCGAAACCGAACATGAGATAAAATTGTCTGAAAAGCAGCACGTCTCGGATGGCCCCCATGGTGCAGAAGCGACTGCGCTGGGCCAGAAAACCGATGCCCAGACCCGCGCCCAGGGAAAGCAGCAAAGGAGCGTACGCTGCCCCGGGACCTTTGAGGGAATACCAGAGCACGCCGCTCTGGGCTTCTCCTTCCACGGGAGGAAACAGCATCCGCAACGCCAAAAGGCCCAGCATGAGCAGCGGCATGAGAAGTCCCGTGCCCATGGACTGGGTTTGGGCGCGACCAAGGTTGTAGCCGTTTTTAAAGAAAAGCGTGCCGATCCATACCCCGCTGACAAGTCCTGCAAGCCCGAACAGGGCGTTGCCGTCGCCGCCGGCCAGACGCAGGATCACCCGCCAGGGGCATCCCAGGAAGACAAGAGCGCCGATCATGGCGATCATGCCCAAAACAAATCGCGCCAGCGGAGCCGATCCCCCCGAAGGTTTAAATTCCTTGAACGCCAGGGCGGCCATGAAAGAGCCGAGCACAAAACCGATGATTTCGGGCCGCAGATACTGCACCACGGCGGCACGGTGCAGGCCCAGAGCCCCCGCGATGTCCCGCCCGAAACAGGCCACGCAGATGGCCATGTTCGCCGGATTGCCGGACTTCTGCAGAAAAGCGGCAACCACCCCGATCACAGCGCCAACGGCCACAATTCCCGCAGTTGTGGCAAAGACATTCCTCACTTCTCGCGCCATCTTCTCCCCCCTTGAGATTACAGAACACACAGCAACAAATCGTCTTCCCCATCAAAAAGGCTTCATGCATTCCTAACCCGCTTAAAACGCGGAATTCATCCTGCAGCTACACGCCCGCCTCCCCCGGAAGGACACGGCTTCGTGGAATTGCCGTTCGGGCTGCCTGCCGACTGGCCGCAGGACTGCCTGAAATTATCCTTCCCCGCGCCTGTCGACACCAGGCATCAGCGGGCACGGCAATTCGTCGGGCATAAAGACGTGCGTGCCGGAACACAGCGGACACGCCGCCGTGATCGAACCTTGCAAGCGCTTCGTCCCCATGTGGTCACGTTCGACGGTCACGCAGCCCGCGGCTTCCCATTGGGCGGTCCGATAAACCTCGCGTTTGACCGGACAAAAAAAGCAAAGCTCCACATCGTCTCCGGGCATGAAGTGCACTGATCGCACTGCATATTAATATATGTTGCTTCATGTCCAATAGGGGATATCTATTCATTTCCAGCAACAGCATCTGAAATAATTATCGGTCACGCATCACAAACGCACATCGACCACATCACATAGCCCACGTCGATCCAAACAAGCTCGTTGAATCATAAATGTCGATTTGCATCCCTCCTTTGTTTCCAGCAGACAAAGAAAAATTACTCTCTGGAGGTCGAGATGACACAGGAAGCTTACCGGGAAATGTGGGAGAATCTGAATCTGGACATCGCCGCTCATGACGGGCTCTTGGGCGTGCTCGGCAAATTTTACGGCGACATCTACATGAGCCAGCAGGGGCGGCTCAAAGGAATGGAGTATCTGGACTTCGTGCTTTCGGAAGTGCACGGACTGCGCATCAAGGAACTGCAGGACGCCAAGGCCCAGGGACGAAAAATCATCGGCACCTTCTGCGTTTTCGTGCCCGAAGAGCTGGCCCTGGCCCTGGACGCGGTGCAGGTTGGCCTGTGCGCCGGAGCCGACGCGGGTCGGGAGGCGGCCGAAACCCTGGTGCCGCGCAACACCTGTGCCTTGATCAAATCCTTTATCGGCTTCAAGCTGGCCCGGCTGTGTCCCTACACCGAGTCCTGTGACCTGATCGTCGGCGAGACCACCTGTGACGGCAAAAAGAAAGCGTACGAAGCCTTTGCCGAGCACGCGCCCATGCACATCATGGAAGTGCCCCAGACCAAATCCCCGGCCGCCCGCGCCCTGTGGAAAGAAGAGATCCTGCGCTACATGACCAAACTGGAGAATCTGACCGGCAGGAAAGTCACCGCCGAGAAGCTGGCCGAAGCCATCAAGACGGTCAATGCCCGCCGCCGCGCCCTGCAGCGCCTGAACAGGCTGCGCGCGGCCGTGCCCGCGCCCATTTCCGGCCGCGACGTGCTGCTCATCAACCAGGTCAGTTTTTACGACGATCCCGTACGCTTCACCGGCGCGGTCAACACCCTCTGCGATCAGCTCGAAGAGCGTATCAAGGCCGGCGAAGGCGTGGCTCCCATGGACGCCCCCCGAGTCATGCTTTCGGGCTGTCCCATGGCCGTGCCCAACTGGAAACTGCCCTACGTCATCGAAAGTTCCGGCGCGGTCATTGTCGGCGAGGAATCGTGCATCGGCACCCGCAACACCCGCGATCTGGTCGATGAATCCGCCGGGACCCTCGAACAAATGCTCGACGCCCTGGCCGACCGCTACATGCGCATCGACTGCGCCTGTTTCACCCCCAATAACGAACGCCTGGAAAACATCGAAACCATGGCCTCGGACCTCAAGGTCGACGGCGTGATCCAGTACGCCCTCATGTTCTGCCAGCCCTACGCCCATGAAGGCATCAAGGTGGAAAAACGGCTGACGTCGGCCGGCATCCCGAGCATGTCCCTGGAGACGGACTATTCCATGGAAGACGTGGAACAGCTCAAGACCCGCGTCGAGGCCTTTCTGGAAACCGTGAAATGACGGTTCTGGGCATCGACATCGGCTCCCGCTCCATCGAAGTGGTGGCCATGGATCAAGGCGAGGTGGTGGAAAAGCGGCAGGCGCCCACCACCTTCAATCCCGTGCAGCAGATCATCCGTCTGCTGGATGGACTTGACGCCCGACAGGCCGTGGCCACGGGCTACGGCCGCAAGCTGGTACAGGACCTGGATCTGGGTTTTCCGGTCGAGACCATCACCGAAATAAAGGCCCACGGCCTGGGCGCGCACAGTCTTTTCCCGCAGGGGCGGACCGTGCTCGACATCGGGGGCCAGGACACCAAGGCCCTGGCGCTCCTGCCGGGCGGACGGGTCGGCAAGTTCGAGATGAACGACCGCTGCGCGGCCGGCACGGGAAAATTCCTGGAGTACACGGCCCAGATCTTCCAGATCCCGGTCCAGGACTTCGGAACCTACGCCCTTGGCGGCGGCAATCCGCCCATCATCAATTCCATGTGCACGGTCTTTGCCGAAACCGAGGCCACGTCCCTCATGGCCCAGGGCGTGCAGCCCGAGAACATCGCCCTTGGCCTGCACCTGGCCATCGCCCGGCGCACGGCCAACATGCTCTCCCGCGTGGGACTTGCACTGCCCCTCATCTTCGTCGGCGGCGTGGCCCACAACCCGTGCATGCGCAGACTGCTGGCCGAACACACCGGCACCGTGGAAGGCGACACCCTGCTCATCCCCGATGAACCGGACATGACCGGAGCCCTGGGAGCAGCCTTGTGGGCACGGACAATGAAATCGGACTGACCCCTCGTATTGCGAAGAAATGACACCCGACCGGAGCCGACACCGGCTCCGGTCTTCTTCTGCGCGACGGTCTTTGATCAGGGGACGGTTGATACCTTGACACGGAGCAAGCGAAAACCACGCCTGCCGATTGAGGGAACCGACGTCGATACTTGCCGAATCCGGTTTGAATACGGAGCTAGAACTCCCCGGCGGTGACCACTTCCTCTTCGAGAATGTCGAGAATCCTGGCCGTCATCCGCCCGTAAAGGGGGTTGCTGCGATCCCTGGGATGTTCGAGCCCGACATCGATGATTTCGCGGATCCTGCCCGGCCGGGCGGTCATGACCACGATGCGGTCGGCCAGGTACACGGACTCGTCCACGCTGTGAGTGACCAGAATGACCGTTTTTTTGGTCTCCCGCCAGATGCGCAGCAGTTCCTTCTGCATGAGGATGCGCGTGTGGGCGTCAAGGGCCCCGAAGGGTTCGTCCATGAGCAGGACCTGCGGGTCCGTGGCCAGGGTGCGCGCGATGGCCACGCGCTGGCGCATGCCTCCGGACAGTTCGTACGGAAAGGCCTCGGCAAAGCGGGCCATGCCCACCAAACCGAGATAATGCATGGCCAGCTCGATCCGGGCCGACTTCCTTTCCCGCAAAAACTCAAGTCCCAGACAGACGTTGTCGAGGACTGTGCGCCACGGCAGCACGGAGTACTCCTGAAAGACCATGCCGACATCCCGGTGGGGTCGCTCAAGAGGCTGCCCCGCATAGGTCGTCTGCCCGGAGTCGGCCCGCTCCAATCCAGAGATGATGCGCAGCAGGGTCGACTTGCCGCATCCGGACGGCCCGACAATGCACACGAACTCGCCGCGGGCGATGTCCAGACTCGCCTTTTCGAGCGCGCAGACCTTCAGCCCGCGCTCGGTGACAAAGGATTTGGCCACATCATCGATCTGTACGATATGATTCATCATCTACCTCGCCAGCCGCTGCCAGGAAAAGCATCTGCGCTCCACCCGCCGGAACAGCCAGTCCATGAGCGCCCCGGTCAGTCCGATGCTGAACATCCCGGCGATGACGATGTCCGTCGAGGCCATGGTGTAGGCGTGGGTGATCAGGTACCCGACCCCCGAGATGCTGCCCGGAAGCATTTCCGCCGAAACCAGGCACATCCAGGCCACGCCCAGCCCGATGCGCATGCCGTTGACCATGGACGGCAGGGCCGCCGGGAGCAGGATCTTGCGGAAGATGTCCAACTCGCCCGCCCCCAGAACGCGGGCAGTGTCGATGAACACGCGGTTGACGTTACGCACTCCATGGATGCTGCTGGTCAGGATGGGGTAAAAGGCCCCGATGAAAATAATGAATATCATCGAATATTTGAAATTATTGAGATACACGAACCACGGCCCGCGATCGACCCCGAACAAATCGGCCAGGCTGGCGATGCCGAACCAGGCCATGACCAGGGGGACCCAGGCCAGGGGCGGAATGGGCCGGAAGAGGTTCAGGAAATCGCCGAGCATGGTATGCACCGCGCTGTAATAGCCCATGGCGATGCCCAGCGGTATGGCAATGGCCACGGCCACCATGTAGCCGAGCAGCACCCGCAGGAGGCTGACCAGGATGTTGGTCAGCAGCGAGCCCATGCTGAGCAG
>CAZYZA010000037.1:0-2495 GCA_964651415.1 uncultured Desulfovibrionaceae bacterium | reverse complement strand
GCACCCGCAGGAGGCTGACCAGGATGTTGGTCAGCAGCGAGCCCATGCTGAGCAGATCTTCGGTGGGTCGGGAGAGCAGAGCGGCGACCTCGCCCACGGTGGGCAGAATGACCTTGTTCCCGATGACCATGGCGGACCAGGACCAGATGGCGAGAAAGGCGAGTACGGCCGCCAGGGACAGGACGCGATGATAACGAGTGTGCATGCTTGGAGTCCGGAGAAAGGCCGGCCCCGGATTCGGGACCGGCGACAGGGGTTTAGTTTTCGGTCAGGAAGCGCAGATCGAAGAGTTTGTCGTGGACCTCGGGCAGGCTCTTGCCTTTGAGGTCGCCGCGAAACTTGTTCATGTCATTCAGGATATCCAGGTAGGTGCCCTGTCCGCGCATCCAATTTTCCGAGGCGGCCGTGGTATAGATGATGGTCGATTTTTCCACCGCCTCGGCCGGTGAACCGGTCCAGGCATTGATGATTTTGCCCTCTTCGACCTTGTGCTCGTTGCACCACCGGCCGGATTTGGCCAAGAGTTCAACGGTCTTGCCCAGGATTTCGGGATGCTCGGCGATAACCTCGTCGCGGGCGGCCATGACGCAGCACGGGAAATTGTGCCAGGCGCCCGTGGGGGGCAGGTCGCGCAGGTCAAGGGCGATGTGGCCGACATTCTTGAGTTCCGAGACTTCCGGATGGGGCGCGGGTCCGACCCAGGCGTCGACCTGACCGCTGGTCAGGGCCGGGATGAAGTTGGAGGTCTCCTTCAGGTCGACCAACAGCACATCGGCATCCTGCTGGTTGGCGTCCTGGGTGACCTTGAAACCGGCCTGCTGCAACGCGCCCTCGATGATGATGCGCGGGGCGCTGGTCGGCGAATGGTAGCCGATCTTCACGGGCTGCTGCGAAGCCTTGATGAAGGCCTCAACCTGATCCCAACCCTTGAGGGTGCTCTGCGGAGGAAAAACCAGGCCCATGCCGTCCACGTGCGTGGGGCAGAGCATCTTCATGGGCGTGCCCTGGTCGATGCCGGCCATGATGGCCGTGCCCGAGGCCAGGGCCAGGTCCATGTTGCCCTGGGCGAACATGGTCGTGGTCTCCGCGCCGCTCTTGTTGACGATGATGTTGAAGAGGGCCAGGGGCTTGTCGCCGTCCATGAGCTCGTACTTGAGCTTGTCCACCACCGGGCGCAGATGCACACCGAAATCCCTGAATTCCTCGTTCTTGGCCATGGCCGCGATGAGGGGGCTGTGGTGGGTGGTGAAGATGTACCCCAGATTCAGGACCGGGATCTTCTCTTCGGCCATGGAGGCAGCAGCGGACAGGATGACCGCCGCAGCCACCATCAGGCCCAGAACGTGTTTGAATCTTCTTTTCCCCAAGAACATGCGCAACATGCTTTTCTCCTTCGATACGTGTGTTTTGTGCTAAAAAATCCCTTCCAAAAAGGCTTCGATGCGGGTTCGGATCTGCTCGGTGTCGGACTCGGAATATCCAGTCTCGATATGCAGAAAAGGCACGCCCAGACGCTGCGCCCCCTCGTCCACGAGGCGGGACTCGACGTTGAACCCGTGGCAGCCCTGCCAGGTGAGATCGACCATGCCGTCAATGCCGAAGTCCCGGCACAGTCTCTCCACGGACCCTATGCGGCCGGGATTGGGGCTCATGCAGGCGCAGGGAATCTCCAGGTAGCGCCGGGCCACGTTGGCGAAAAGGTCGCCATGCGCAGACACCGGACTGTCCAGGCCCTTCATCCCGCTGCAGTTGTCCAGGCAGACCACCACGCCCCCGCTCTCCTCGATGAGTTGCAAGACCTTGTGCGAGCCCTTGCCCACCGGCGTGCCGGTCAAGAGGATCCGGGGACGCCGGTCCCGGCTCGCGGGGTCGACCTGTGGCCGAAGCTCGCGCAATTCGTCGCGAAGCCGGCGCAGCGCGGCAAGATACGGCTGCGCCTCGACCATGAAGCTCTTGCTCTCAAGCACCGGCAGAAGCTGCATGCCGGTCAGAAGCGGCGGTCCGTCGGCGTTGATGCGCAGGATCTCCCACATCAGGGCCCGAATGGAGTTCTGGATGTCCACCTCTTCTTGCAAACCCTCGGCGGTGACAGGCACGCCGCCGTGCCCGACCAGAAATTCGGCCAGACGCCGGGCTTCGGCGCTCCAGAACGCAAGAGCCCCGTCCAGGGACTGGTCATAGGGGAGATGCATCAGATGCACGGATTTGATACGGCCGAGAAACTCGTACATCTTCTTTTTCCCGTCGCAGGTGGTCTCCGCGATGATAAAATCGGCTGCGGAAAAGAACGGGCAGGTGTCGGTTTTGGCGTATCCGTAGCTGGATTTGATGAGCGGGCAGAGGCTGGCCGGAAGCACGGCCTCTGCCGCCTGGATAGGGTCCTGGCGCTTGCCGCACAGCCCGATGGGCACGCACCCGGCGGCGCGGATGATCTCCAGAGGCGCGTAGATGCAGTAGACCCCGGCAATGGGCCTCCCCCCCTCCCGCGCCGTTTC
>CAZYZA010000036.1:0-30274 GCA_964651415.1 uncultured Desulfovibrionaceae bacterium | reverse complement strand
TCGCTTCTTTAGAATTTGGTCCAAACTCAATGGCCCGGATGGAACATAACTGTTGCTATAGGCTTCACAGAAAGTCTTTAGGAAGAGTGGATTTCGGAATTCTTCGATAACCGGCGGAAAATGATCGCATGCGACCTTGTAACCCATAAAGTAAGTCGCTACGGCTTTAAAGACGTCACCTCCAAAGCCTTGATGTTCTATGTTTGACCACTCATGATCCTTTCCTTCCGGAAAGAGTCTAGGAAGAATAAATGCCGCAAAATCACTTCTACAACTGATCAAAATGCGGAGATTACGATACATTGTAATTTGAGCAACCGTCTGAAGTAAGTGGCTCTTCCAAAGTTTTCTCTCTCCACTCTCATTCAATGCATCTATAGCTATAATGGCTGGTTTGCCTCGCACCGAAGCAGCTGCATTCAATGCACCAAGCAAGGATTCGATTCCTTCCTCCCACCCGAGGATGCGGCACAGTTGTGCAAGCGGAACTTCGCTCGATCAAAACTGTTCTCCCAGCACTAGGATAGCAGGTTGATGCCTACTTATCGCATTTGCTACCGAGCGTGCTAACATGTGGCTCTTTCCAGTTCCGGCGTTTCCGAGAACAACGGCTTTCTGTAAGTCATAACTTTTGAACCGCGCAACGAAATTGTCTGCTCTATGAAGGGTGGCGAGAAGTTTCTCCAGACTCACAAGTTCATATGAATATGGTCGTGACGTGTAGACCTTCTTGTTGCCATCCGGCTCTTTTTCCTTTTCCTCGCGAAGGCGCTCGAATTTTCGATAGACATCAAGTGAACGATCTCTGAGCTGTTGAAAACAATTCTGACATTTCGAAATTGAGGGGACCCCGCAATTTTCTGAAAATGAACTGCGAAATCGAGCGACCTCCTCTCCAAGTTTATTTACCTCGTGACCAATTGTCTCTCTCTTGATTGCCTCTATGGCCTCCAAGGCCGAATGAAGAAGCTTGCGTGTTAATTCCCAAAAAAGACTTTCAAAACCATCGGTAACAAAAAATGCATCCAGTAATTTTTCAGACTCCGTCCGCACATGAAGGCTCGGCGTGTACCGAATGTCGAGCAACCTTTTTGTACTTTGAAAATTTTCTAATAGCCATTCTGCTGAGAACTTCCTGCACCCGAACCAGTAGTATAATTTATCATGGTGTTCCTTCTTTGTAAGGACATTCTGAAGATCCGTAGATCCTTGCCAGACGAAATTTATATCTGTGGTGTATCCAAGTTCTTTCGCAAATTCTTGCCATTTTACACAGTAGCTATCCCAGCTCGTTGAGTCTTTAGGGCGATCACGTGGGCATACAATGCGGTATTCAATAAGATCTGGAATATGACTTTGTAATGCGGTTCTGACTGACTTGTTTATTTGACTCCATTGGGCCTGCCCCAATTTTTCGAAAAACTTCGCCTGCAATCCTATTTTTTTTCCATCTTTACTAAAGGCAATGTCTTCAACACCGCCATCACCACCTGCATCATCAATCCTATAGAAATTGGTCGTGGATGAGAATGAAGATCGAAAAAGCTGAACACAAAGTTCTTCAAAGCTCTTATTCCGTGTGCCTTTGAGTGGTCGAATTTTTTGGAAATCAATGTCTGGTAGCATTTTTGTAAATTGCATAATAGCTCAAAAATGTTGCTAAAAGCTTAGATACACACTGCAGTGGACATATTTTGTCTACTCCCACGGATTCAAAATACACAACCCATCTGCCTTGAAGTCCGCCACATTGCGTGTCACCAGCACCATCCGGTGCTGCAGGGCGATGGCGGCGATGAGGGAATCCATGACGCTCATCGGCTGGCCTTTCAGCTTCTGTTCCGCCATCATCCGGCCCCATGTCACGAATGTTTCCGTATCAAGAGAAAGCACGCGTCCGGCAAACTGCCTCGATAGCGTTTCATGCAGCCAGATTTCCAATTCCGTGCGGCGATTTGAAGGAGGACGAAGGCTGATGCCGTGCTGGATCTCACCAATGGTCACAGCGCAGACGTACGCGCTCTCCGGGTCGATAGCGTTCAGCCATGCCACAACGCGCTCTTCCGGCCTCGGCTTGACGAATTCCGAAAGCACGCAGGTGTCGAGCAGGTAGCGCGTGTTCACAGGTCAATCTCACGCAGTTCCGTGGCCTGGTTCCTCTCGATAACGAGTTCACTGTTCCGCAGGGGGGAATCCAGCAGAAAATCACCCAGACGTTGCTTGGGCGAGGTGAGCTTTCGGAACTCGCTAATGGGCATCACCACCGCCACTTCAGTTCCATGCTTGGTGACCAACTGAGGACCTTCGGACAGTGTTTTATCGATCAATTCCGAGAACCTGTTCTTTGCTTCCTGAATCTGCCATGTTGTCACGCGAACCTCCTGTTGGCCATTCTGGCCAGACTAGACAGAATATAGGGGCGATTTCAGCAAAACGCAATAGAGATAGGTTCGTGGCAAGCGCTCTCACTGGGATCAACTTCGCTCAAATCCATGCCAAAGCAGATCCGCCATCAAACAACAAGATCGTCCATATCCACCTGCAGCGCCGCCGCCAATTTCTTGAGCAGATCCACGGACAGTCCCCGCTTGCCGCCTTCAATCTGTGAAATCGCGGAAGACGTGACCCCGGCTGCCGCAGCCGGCGTCGCCGCTGTCATGCCGCGAAACTCGCGCCAGACCTGGATCGGATTGTCCCCGCGCACCAGCCGTTCGACAAGCTCAGGTGGATAGGTCTCCGCCCCGGCGGCGATGCCCGCCGTGGCATTTTCGGCATCGACAATATCCTGCAGTTCTTCGAGGCGTTCCAGCATTGTCTCCCCTTGGCCCCGATCTTGGAACGAGTACACGATCACCGTCGTTGATGTCGGAAATATTTTCAAGAACTTCCCGGATTGATGGCGCTGCCACCTCCTTCCGGATCAGTGCAACCGCATCTGCCATCAGGCCGGCCTTGACGCTCCTTGACTCAGAAATATACTGCATGTGTATATAGCAGCCCAAGGAGGCCTTATGGAAACCGGAACAGTCTTCGTCAACAATCGAACCCAGGCAGTGCGCCTTCCGGCCGGGACACGGTTTCCGGATTCCGTGAAGAAGGTCCAGGTTCGGGTCGTGGGCAAGGAGCGGATTCTTAGCCCGGTGGACTCGTCCTGGGACAGTTTTTTTCTCGGCGACGCCATTGTCACGGACGACTTCCTGACGGAACGCGCATCCCAGGAACAGCCCGAGCGGGAAGCGCTGTAGGCTCGCAATCATGCTCAAATACCTGCTCGACACGAACATCGTTATTTACGTCATCAAGCACCGTCCCTTGAGCGTTCTGGATGCGTTCAACCGCAACAGCGGGCGGATGGCCATCTCCTCCATCACCCTGGCCGAATTGGCCCACGGCGTTGAAAAAAGCAGCAATCCCGCCCGGAACCTGGCCGTGGTCGAAGATTTTACGAGTCGTCTGGAAGTGTTGCCCTATGACGACAGGGCCGCCTGGCAGTACGGAATCATCCGGGCCGCCCTTGAAAAACAGGGCGCACCCATCGGCGTCAACGACCTGCACATCGCGGGTCACGCCCGAAGCCTGGGGCTGGTCATCGTCACCAACAATTTGCGCGAATTTGAACGCGTTCCTGGCGTCAGCGTGGAAAACTGGGTCGCCGACGAGAAAGTCTAGGTTTATCCGAAAGGTCCGAGGTCTTGAATCTTGAGTTTTTCAGCACCGGCTTTTCCTTCCGAATCGGAGCTTGTGTTGCAAGCGGCATGAGAAAAAATGCGGGAACGGCCAGGACTTCATTTACGCCGTTTCGATCACCTCGTTGAGAAATCCTCTTTATTTCCCTGTTTTAAAAGTTTTTTAGTCTTTCAGGAAAAATCACACAAGGACGTCTCTGCTTTTGGATGGCGCTAACGTGATGAGGTTTCATCTGCGTCTGATCGGATGACACAAAAAAAGGAGGATTGTCTCCTCCTGATTTTGCCCTTGGGCGGGTTTGGGTGTGTTGCCTGTTACCAGATCTGTCGCACTTTGACTCCTTTGTCCGCCATATAGTTTTTCAGATCGGTCACGGTGTATTCGCCGTAGTGCACGATGGACGCGATGAGCGCGGCCGAGGCCCGGCCGGTGGTCACGGCGTCGACCATGTGCTGGGGGTTGCCCGCTCCGCCCGAGGCGATGATCGGAATGCGGACATGATCAGCGATGAGGCGGGTCAGGGTCAGCTCGTAGCCGTCCTTGGTGCCGTCGGCGTCAATGGAGTTGATGCACAGTTCGCCCGCGCCCAATCGTTCCACCTCCTGCGCCCACCACAGGGCGTCGATGCCCATCTGCTTGCGGCCGCCGTGGATGACGATTTCATAGCCCGAAGGAATCTCCGTGGACACCGGAACCCGCAGCACGTCCATGCCGACCACGATGCACTGGGAGCCGAAGGCGGCCGCGCCTTCGGAGATGATGTGCGGGGTTTTCACGGCCGCGGAATTGACCGAGATCTTTTCCGCTCCGGCCAGCAGCACTTCGCGCATGTCGGCCACGGTGGAGATGCCGCCGCCCACGGAAAAGGGGATGAAGATCTGGGAGGCCACATCCTCCACGACCTTGAGCATGATGCCCCGGCCTTCGTGGGAAGCGGTGATGTCGTAGAAGACGATCTCGTCCGCCCCTTCCTCGTAGTAGCGCCGGGCCGTTTCCACGGGATCGCCGATATCGACGTTGCCCTCGAATTTGACGCCCTTGGTCAGCTTGCCGTTTCGCACATCCAGACAGGGAATGACGCGTTTACTGAGCATTGGTCGCCTCCTGGCAGTATGCGTAAAAATTGGACAGCAGCTTAAGGCCCGGCCGGCCGCTTTTTTCCGGGTGGAACTGGGTTGCCCACAGACCGTCGCGGCCGTGCACGGAGCAGAAATCCCGGCCGTAAAGGGTCGTGCCGATGATGTAGCGCGGGTGGGGGGCGGGAAAATAGCTGTGCACGAAATAGAATTCGCTCTCGGGCGACACGCCGTCAAAGAGCCGGCAGGGCTTGTGCAGGGTAACCGTGTTCCAGCCCATGTGCGGGATGTTGATGGGCGTGCCGTCCTCCTCGGTCAGTTCGGGCGTGAACACGCCGCAGCGGCCGGGAACCAGACCCAGGGTCTTGGTGTCGTTTTCCGGGCTGTAATCGAGCAGGATCTGACAGCCCAGGCAGATGCCGAGCATGGGCTTGCCCCGTTCGATTTCCATGGCCATGACCTCGTGCAGGCCGGATTCGCGCAGATGATGCATGGCCGAGCCGGCCGCGCCCACGCCGGGAAAGATGAGGCCCTGGCTCTGGGCGATGATGTCCTTGTCCCTGGTGATGGCGCAGGGGATGGAGAGATAATCCAGGGCGCGTTTGACGCTGGTCAGGTTGCCGGCCTCGTAGTCAAGGATGGCGAGCATGGAGGGCTCCTCGGGCAAGAGGTGAACGGAAAGGCGGCACTGTAGCCAAAGCCGGCGCAAAAACCAAGGCCCGGAACCGGGCTCTTCTTGCCGCCCATTTTGAATCCGGCTAGGTTCGGCCCACTTTCCAAGGAGGCACTATGATCATTATCACCGGAGGCGCGGGCTTTATCGGCAGCGCCATGATCTGGGAACTGAACCGCAGGGGATATACGGATATTCTGGTTGTGGACAATCTGGCCACGTCCGGCAAGTGGGCCAATCTGGTTGGTCTGATCTACCGGGACTATATCCATAAGGACGATTTCCTGACCCGTCTGCCCCGGGTCGGGCCGGACAAGGTCGAGGCCGTGATCCACATGGGCGCGTGCTCCTCGACCATCGAAGCCGACTGCGACTACCTGATGCGCAACAATCTGGAATACTCCAAGCACATGTTTCACCTGGCCAGGGAACACGGAGCGCGGTTCATCTACGCCAGTTCGGCCGCGACCTATGGCGACGGCAGTCTGGGTTTTGACGATGGCGACGAGGTCATGGACCGGTTGCGGCCCCTGAACATGTACGGGTATTCCAAACACCTCTTTGATCTCTGGCTGGCCAGGGAAAGGGGGCTGGACCAGGCTGCGGGTCTCAAATTCTTCAATGTTTTCGGCCCTAACGAATACCACAAGGACGACATGAAATCCGTGGTCTGCAAGGCCGTGGCCCAGATCACGGCCACCGGGCGGCTGCGGCTGTTCAAGTCCCACCGGCCGGACTATGCCCACGGCGAACAGCGCCGCGATTTCGTCTACATCAAGGATTGCGTCCGGGTCATGAGCTGGCTGCTCGATCATCCCGAAGTCGGTGGTATCTTCAACGTCGGCACCGGGCAGGCCCGGACCTGGAATGACCTGGCCCGGGCTGTGTTCGCCGCCATGGAACGCGAACCCCTCATTGATTACATCGACATGCCCGAAACCATCCGTGACAAATACCAGTATTACACCTGCGCCAACCTGGACAAACTGGCCGGGCGCGGCTGCGACGTGGGCTTCAGGCCCCTGGAGGATGGCGTGGATGATTATGTGCGCAATTATCTTCTGCGTGATCAGGCCTATCTGACATCACGATATTGATGAGGTTCGGCGGCGTCGATGCAAAAGGCAGTCGGGTGGTTCCGGCTGCCTTTTTTGCGCTCAATGCAATGCGGCCTTCTGCGGTTTGTTGAGATCTGTTTCTAAAAAATGACTCCGCTTGAAATCGTTTTTTAGAAACAGATCCCAGTGGTTCGCGGCGAAAAATATGGTGATTTTTTAGCGACAAATCTGTAAGGGCTGCTGGTTCGTTATGTTTTTATTCAAACAAGGAGTGAAATTATGCGTTTTATTGCCATGCCTGCCCTGGTTTTACTGGCCTTGCTGGTCTTTTCGCCAGCCCAGGCCAAGCAGTTTACCGTGGACACCAGCCAGCCCTGCGGCGGGATGCCGGTTGCGGACACCAACCCGGAAGAATTGCTGCCTCTGCTGGGGGAGGCTTCGGGTTGGACCCTGGACTGGAAGGCGACCTGCATGGATCTGGGCGGCCAGAAGATGATGGGCATGCTCATCCCGCGCAGTCGGGTGCTGGCCGCGCGTTACGTCAAGGGACAGGACGCCGTGGCTGTGACCTTGAGCATTTGCCAGGACCCGGAGCAGCGTTCCGGCTCGAACCTGAACATGGCTCCTGAGGCGGCCGAGTATTCCATGGTCAAACCCCTCGAAGCAAAGAAAATCACCTTTGCCGGCAAGGAAGCCTGGACCGGCGTTCTCGGCGGCATGGGCGATTACCGACAGGATGTTTTGGACGTGATGCTTTCACCGCACGCCGTCCTGAACATCCAGCGTGAGTACACGGGTGCCGGTAAGGCCATGGACATGGTCGGTTGGGCCAAAGATGTGCTCAAGGTCGAGGCCTACGTCGATCCGGCCTGGATCAAGGCGGAGTAGAGCAGTTATGCGTATTCTTGCGATTATTTGTCTGCTGTTGGTGCTGCCCGCGACTAGTCCGGCCGGGAAGAAAGAGGAACGCCAAGCCAAGGAGCGGGCTGCGGCCGAGGAGCTGCTGGCCAAGGCCGAGGCCGGGGACGTCCAGGCGCAACTCGCGGGCGGTCTGATGCTGGTGCAGGGCAAGATTCTGGACCGGGATCAGACCAGGGGCCTGGCCTTGCTGGAGCGGGCAGCGGAATCCGGAGACATGACGGCCATCGCGGCCCTGTACGAACTGTATGAGAAGGGCCGTCATGGCGTGGCCAAAGATCCGGGCAAGGCCGACTACTGGGCGGCCAAGGGTAACATCCCTTCGCCGCGTATTCAGGCCAAAAACGACCAGCTGGCTCGGGATGAGCTCAAGCGCCAGGCCGCCGAGGGAAGTCTGGCCGCGTCGACCATGCTCGCCCTGGACAAGGCTTCGGGGGTGGACATCGCGGCCCTGGAGAAAAACGCCCTGGCCGGAGATCAGGCGGCCTGCGGTGTGCTTTTTGATCTGCACATGCGGGGCAAATACGAGCCGGGTCCGGACGTTGAAAAGGCCTGGGAGCGGTACAACCTGCTGAGCAAGGAAAAGGTCAAGGCCATGGCCGCCGGAGCACAAGGGAAGTAAGGGGGGCCACCCCGTCCGTTGGATGTATGCCCGTTAGGGTGCACTCATCCTTCGCAGGAGGGGAGTTTGAATAGTTTTGCCAGTCTCGTTCTGGTCGATATTGTCGAGGAGAATCGTGTTGACTGGGCCCCTGAGCATGAATATGCATGAATAATAAATCAAAATGTAATGATAGTCATGCAAGGAGCCGTACCATGGCCAATATCCAGATCAGAGTAGACGACACACTTCGCGCCCAGGCCCAGACCGTGGCCAACAGCATGGGCATGGATCTGCCCTCAGCGGTCCGAATTTTTCTGACGCAGATGGTCCGTGAAAACGGCATGCCCTTTCGTCCCACGGGCGATCCTTTTTACAGTGCCAGAAACCAGGAGGCCTTGCTCCGTTCGGCCACTCAGATCGACGCCGGGCAAGCCGTGACCAAAACTCTCGATGAACTGCAGGAAATGGAGCGCTGATGGAGGTCAAATTCAGCAAAGATGCCTGGACCCAGTACGTTTACTGGCAGGGGCAGGACAAAAAGACGCTGAAGAGGATCAATGAACTGCTCCGCGACATTGCCCGTCACGGCCATGAAGGTATCGGCAGGCCAGAAGCACTCAAAGGGGAATTGTCCGGATATTGGAGCCGGCGCATTGATGACCGACATCGCCTTGTTTACCGGACAGATGGTGACGTCTGCGAGGTCATTCAGTGCAAGGGGCATTACGACGAGACGTAGGCCCGCTACGCAAGACCACTCGGCTTGACTAAAAGACCATAGAGATACGCAGGGTATGCCGGCACAACTGTTCTGGCCGATTCTGTGTCCGGTATCGCGTCAGCACCGGGATTGACTCTCCCCCTGCTAAGTACCCTGGGGGGCATGCAGGGGAGTACCCTGGAGGGGCATGCAGGGGAAACCACCCCGCCCTTTGGGTGTATGCCCCTCAGGGTGCACCCCTCCTTCGCAGGAGGGGAGTTTTGAATAGTACTCCTGCCACGTCCTGTCCGACTTTGCGTCAGAACCGGGATTGACTCTCCCCCTGCCAAGGGGGAGTACCCTGAAGGGGGGAGGGGGTTGCCTTTCTATGGTAGGGCGGTCCCGGATCATTGCGCCTTGCGGGGGCAGGTCGGACATGGGGAAACCATCCCGCCCTTGGAGTGTATGCCCCTCAGGGTGCACCCCTCCTTCGCGGGTCAGGCAGGGGGGGAACCACCCCGCCCTTTGGGCACCCCTCCTTCGCAGGAGGGGAGTTTTGAATAGTACTCCTGCCACGTCCTGTCCGACTTTGCGTCAGAACCGGGATTGACTCTCCCCCTGCCAAGGGGGAGTACCCTGAAGGGGGGAGGGGGTTGCCTTTCTATGGTAGGGCGGTCCCGGATCATTGCGCCTTGCGGGGGCAGGTCGGACATGGGGAAACCATCCCGCCCTTGGAGTGTATGCCCCTCAGGGTGCACCCCTCCTTCGCAGGAGGGGAGTTTGAAGAGTTTTGCAGGCACGTCCTGTCCGACTTTGCGTCAGAACTGGCATTGAATCTCCCCCTGCTAAGTACCCTGGGAGGCATGCAGGGGAGTACCCTGGCGGGCATGCATACCCCGAAGGGGGGAGGGGGTTGCCTTTCTGTGGCAGGGCGGTCCCGGATCATTGGCAAGGCGGACTATTGAGGAGTTTATTCATAACCGTATCACGCAAAGGAAAATATATGAAAAAGTTCATGCTGTTACTATGTCTGTTGTTTGGCGCGTCCCTGGCTTGGGCCGGAGACGTGCAGTTGACCGAAGACAGCTTTCTGTCGTGGATCAAGGTGCAGCAAATCACTGGTTTCGAAGTGGATGAGGAGACCTTTGAGAATTACGACAACCGGGAGTTTTCCATCGACTTCATGGCCACGGGCGTTCCGAGCCGTCTGGCCATCAAGGTGGAAGGCCGCGGGGCCTTGGCCGAAATCAAGGCCGAAAGTCAGGCCACAGGCAACAGCGTTGTTGCCGAGTACGCTGACGTCGATGTCAACGGCAACAAGGCCGCGCACTACACCATGCCGGGGATGCAAAACGTCTCCTTTATGAATGTGGAGCTTCCGCAGATTGATGGGGAACTGCGCCTCACGACGTCGCCCAAGAAATCCGTGGATGAGATGCGGACCATTCTGGCCGGGCTTGATCTGCAGGGGCTGAAGTAACACACACGAATTACCGGCCGCGCTTCCTGACCTGGGTGGCGCGGCTTTTTTTTGCGGCCATATTTGTATGCAGGAGAGGGTTATGAACATGCGGAACAGGATGGCGAAAGCGTGGGGCGCGACCTTGTTGGTCGTGACGATGTTGGCCGGAACATCGGTGCTGGCCGGGGAGATTGAGGTATTTGACGGGCCGGGGCGCCTGTCGGCCGTGCAGGCCATGCCCGGCGGTTTTTTTCTGGCGGCCGGAGAGGCGCTGGTCATGCCGGACAACGCCGAGCCGGGCGACGAGCCGCATCTCGAAGGGCTGGCCGCCTTGGTGAATACCGAGGGCCAGGTGCTCTGGACCAGAACTTACGGCGGCGATGGCCGGGACAGCTTCAGCGCCGTAGCTTCGGCTGCGGATGGCGGCGCTTTTCTGGTCGGCATGAGCGAGTCCTTTGGCCAGGGCGGAGCGGATGCCTGGATTGTGCGTGTGGGCCCCAAGGGCGAGCAGCTCTGGCAGCAGCACGTGGGCGGCGTGGATGACGATTTTGCCTCGGGCGTGGTTGCCCTGGATGACGGCGGCTGTCTGGTGGCCATGAGCAAGACGGGGGAGCGCGGCCCGGAAATCAGGTTGGTCCGCTTGGACGGGAAGGGCGGGGAAATCTGGTCCGGCCCCGGGGAAATCATGCCCCAGGGCGTTCCCGGACCGCTTTACCATCTGCCTTCGGCCGTCGCCGTGGACGGCTCCCTGCGGCCTGGCGGGCTTGTGCTGGCCGGCACGTCTTTTGTCCGTCAGGGTGGCACGCAACCCTTTGCCCTGTATTTTGATCCGGCTTTCCGTCCCTTGGACATGCCCGTTCCTTCTTCCGAGGGCAGCGCCATGACGCTATCCGTGACCGGTTCAGCCTTGCTCGCGGCCTGGACCGAAGGTTCTTCGGCCGGGCCGGTGCGCGCCGGTGCCGCTCGGATAACACCGGACGGCATCAGTCGGTTCGACCTGGTGCTGGACGACCGGGACACCGACGCCTTTGGTGTGGCCCAGGCCAAGCCGGGTCCGACCGTAATCGGGCTGAACGTGGCCACCAAAGACGGGGACATGGTCCGCATTCAGCCGTTGGTGGATCCGCATCAGCCCCGGGTTGAGCGATACGCGACCATGCTTGATCTGCCGGGACGCAGGGGACAGGCCCTGCTTGTGTCCGGCAGAACCCTGGTTCTGGCCGGAGCCATGCAGAACCAGCGGGATGAGCGGCCCTGGCTCATGCTGGTCTCGCTGGACGAGTTTGACGGGGAAAGTCTGGGGTTGAATGCAATGCCAAATACGGACATGGCCCGGATGTGCGAGTAGGCCGGAACGCATGGGCGGGAGAATCTCGTCCTTCCCGGTTCCTGGATCGCGGGGAAAACATATTTTGCATGCTGCGGGGAATCTGGATATGAGGGCCTACATTTTTGTAGTTTATTTCAAAATTGTGAGATTCCTGGCCGGCGAACCGTCCGGATGGCCGCTTGAAAAAGAACTTTCAGCATTGGCGTTTTTCTTGTGTACGTTATTGAGAGTTGCCGGAGTTGGGCAACGGGTGTGACGTTCTTGGCTGCCGACAGATCGGCGGGCAAGGCGTTTTTTCTTTTATTTAACTAACGAGGCGAAAGGCATGGATATTCTTGATTTGGTCAAACGGCGTGATCCGGGTGAGCCTGAATTCCATCAGGCCGTGACAGAAGTGCTTGAATCCATCCAGCCGGTTCTGGACCGCAATCCGGAATATCGGCGGGCAGGGATCGTGGAGCGCATGGTCGAGCCGGAGCGGGTCGTCGTTTTTCGCGTGCCGTGGATGGACGATCAGGGTCAGGTGCACGTCAATCGGGGTTTTCGGATTCAGATGAACAGCGCCATTGGTCCCTACAAGGGCGGCATTCGTTTTCATCCGTCGGTCAATTTGGGCATTCTCAAGTTTCTGGCCTTTGAACAGGTTTTCAAGAACGCCCTGACCACCCTGCCCATGGGCGGCGGCAAGGGCGGGGCGGACTTTGACCCCAAGGGCAAGTCCGACGCCGAGGTCCAGCGCTTCTGTCAGAGCTTCATGCTGGAGCTTTTCCGGCACATCGGCCCGAACACGGATGTTCCGGCCGGCGACATCGGCGTGGGGGCGCGCGAGGTCGGGTACATGTTCGGCATGTACAGGAAGCTGCGCAATGAGTTCACCGGCGTGCTGACCGGCAAGGGCGTGGGCTGGGGCGGTAGCCTGATCCGTCCCGAAGCCACGGGCTACGGTGCGGTCTATTTTGCCGCCGAGATGCTTCAGGCCAGGGGAGAATCCCTGGAAGGCAGACGGTGTCTGGTTTCGGGTTCGGGTAACGTCGCCCAGTACACCATGGAGAAGCTGCTCCAGCTCGGAGCCACGCCCGTGACCTTTTCCGATTCATCAGGCGTCATTTATGACGAATCCGGAATCACCACGGAAAAGCTCGCGTTTTTGAAACATCTCAAAAACGTGCGCAGGGGCCGTGTCAGCGAGTACGCCCAGCAGTATCCTGAAGCCGTGTACACGCCGGTCGATCCGACCCTGGGCTACAATCCCCTGTGGGCCTATCCGGCGGAATGCGCCTTTCCTTCGGCCACCCAGAACGAGATCAATGCCGTCGATGCCCGCAATCTGGTCGCCGGCGGGGTAGGGGTCGTGGCCGAGGGCGCGAACATGCCCACGGTGCTGGAAGGGGTGCATCTGCTGCAGGACAGCGGGGTCCTTTTTGGTCCGGCTAAGGCCGCCAATGCGGGCGGAGTCTCGGTTTCGGGATTGGAGATGACCCAGAACAGCATGCGTCTGAGTTGGACCAGGGAGGAAGTCGATGCCCGCCTGCAGCTGATCATGAAGACCATCCACAAGGAATGCCTGCACGCGGCCGAGGCCTACGGCAAGCCGAACAACTACGTCGCCGGGGCCAACATCGCCGGCTTTGTCAAGGTCGCCAACGCCATGCTGGATCAGGGCGTGGTGTAACCCGCCCCTGGCCATCTGACCCGCGCTGATCGGGTCTCGACCGGATCGCCCGAAAAGCTGCGCTTTTTCGGGCGATCCTCTTTTGGGCGGAGATCCCGGGATTGTCCGATTGTCGCCTGAGTTGTGGTGACCGTGAATATCGACTACTGGCAGCTGAGATGTCGCCGGAGTGAATCCGGGCTGGATTGCGGGCCCGTCACTTCTCCAGCAAGGAGTTGATATGTCGCAGGTTGCTGTCCTCAAAGGCGTGCGGGAACGGGTGTGCGCCGGTCATGTTCCGACCATGGCAGGGCGTTGTCCACTGTTGATGGACGTTTCTGCCGGAACCGTCGTGACGGTGCTGTGCATGATCTTTCTGGCTGCGGCCGCCTGGCCCCAATCCGGAGCGTGCGCGTCCGGGCATCGACCGGTCCTGTCTGCGGCGGAGATCGACTACCCCCCATTCTCCATTGTCGATGAAACAGGCCGGGCGCAGGGCTTCTCCGTGGAATTGCTGCAGGCGGCGTTGGCCGCCATGGGGCGCGAGGTGTCATTTCGTACCGGACCCTGGTCCGAGGTGCGGGAATGGCTGGAAAGGGGAGAGGTGGAAGCCCTGCCTTTGGTCGGCCGGACACCGGAACGTGAGGCGATGTTTGATTTTTCCGTGCCCTACATGGCCCAGCACGGAGCCATCGTGGTCCGCGCCGGAACAGAGGGCATTCGCGGTTTGGGGGACCTGCGGGGCCGGCAGGTCGCGGTCATGCGCGGGGACAACGCCGAGGAATTCCTGCTGCGGGAAGAACGCGGCATAGTCGTGCACCGTGCGGAAACCTTTGAACAGGCCTTGCGCGAGCTATCCCAGGGCTTGCATGACGCCGTCATTGTGCAGCGGTTGGTCGCCCTGCGTCTTATCGCCGAAAACAGACTGACCAATCTGCGCGTCCTTGATCGGCCGGTGGACGGTTTTCGTCAGGACTTCTGCTTTGCCGTGCGCGAGGGCGACAGTGCTCTGCTGGCCATATTGAATGAAGGGCTGGCTCTGGTCATTGCTGACGGCACGTATCGCCGTCTGCATTCCCGGTGGTTCGCGGCCCTGGAATTGCCCACGAATCGCCGTATCCTGGTCGGCGGCGACCACAACTATCCGCCCTTTGAATTTCTTGACGCGCGAGGCCGACCGGCCGGTTTCAACGTCGATCTTGCTCAGGCCGTTGCCCGTGAGATGGGTCTTGATCTGGAGATCCGTCTGGGGCCCTGGACAGAGGTCACCGAGCGACTGGAACATGGCGACATCGACGTCGTGACCATGTTTTTTTCCGAGGAACGCAACCGCAAGTTCGACTTCACGTTGCCGTTTATGGAAAGCCATTATGTCGGCATCGTGCGGCAGGGCGAAGGCAGCCCCCCGACAACCCTGGAAGATTTGCGCGGCAGAAGCATCGTTGTGCAGCGCGACGATGTCATTCATGACCATCTGGTCTCGCATGGTTTTGCCGACAATCTCACGGCCGTGGAAACCCAGGAGGACGTCTTGCGGGAGCTGGCGGAAGGAAGGCAGGACTGCGCACTGGCCCCGCGGATCAGCTCCTTGAATATCGCCAAAGAGCGTGACTGGACTGTTTTGCAGCTGGGGCGCACGCCGGTGGTGTCGGTGAGCTATTGTTTTGCCGTCCCCAAGGGACACGCGGCCTTGCTGGCCCAATTCAACGAAGGGCTGCAGGTGCTCCGGGATTCCGGAGAATTCCGTCGCATCCAGGAAAAATGGCTGGGTGTCTACGAGGACTCGTCCAGGCCCCTGGCGGAAATCTTGCGCATCACCTCCCTGATCGTGATCCCACTGCTCATCCTTGTGGTCTTGTTTTTCCTGTGGTCGTGGACCCTGCGTCGTCAGGTGCGGCTGCGGACCAGGGAACTGCAGGACAGCGAGACTCGTTTCAAGCTCCTGCATGAGGCGTCCTTTGGCGGCATCGTTGTGCACGACAAGGGGCGTATTCTGGACTGCAACGAGGGGTTGTCCCGCATCACCGGATATTCCAACGACGAACTGATCGGGATGGACGGCCTGTTGCTCATTTCTCCCAAATCCCGTGACTTGGTCATGAACCAGATCCTGACCGGTTTTGAAGCCCCCTACGAGGCTTTCGGGATGCGCAAGAACGGCGAGGAGTATCCCGTCCGTTTGGAAGCGCGCAACATTCCTTTTGGCGACAAAATTGTCCGGGCCACGGAATTTCGCGATATCAGCGACACCAAACGGGTCGAGGAATCCCTGCGGGCGGCCAATGCCCGGCTGCAGGCTTTGTGGAGCGTCTCGTCCCTGGCCAGCGCGGATATTGAGAGCGTATCGGAACACGTGCTGCAATCCCTGACCGTCATGACCGGCAGCGATTTCGGATTTTACGGGTTTCTCAGCGCGGATGAATCGGTCATGACCAGTCATGCCTGGTCCGGCGAAGCCATGGATCAATGTCGGGTCATCAGCGAACCCCAGCATTATCCCGTTGCCACCGCCGGAATTTGGGCCGAGGCGATCCGCCGGCGCACCCCGCTCATTATCAACAACCTCTCCGAGGACCACCCGGCCAAAAAGGGTGTTCCGGATGGACATGTGGCTTTGTCCAAGCTGCTTGTGGTCCCGTTTTTTCATCAGGAACGGATGATCGCGGTGGCGGGTGTGGCCAATCGGGCCGCTGATTACGGCCAGGAGGATGTGGCGCAGATCCAGGCCTTTCTGCACAGCGTGCAGACCATCGTCGACAACAAAAGGGCGGAGCAGGCCCTGATCCAGGCCAAAGAAGAGGCCGTGGCCGCCAATCGGGCCAAGTCGGAGTTTCTGGCCAACATGAGCCATGAGCTGCGCACGCCGTTGAACGGCATCATGGGCATGATGCAGGTCCTGCAGTTCACCTCCCTGAATGCCGAGCAGGCGGAGTTCGTAGAACTGGCCATCAAGTCGTCCGACCGGCTGGCGCGACTTCTGACCGACCTTCTGGACATCTCCAAGATTGAAGCCGGTAAGCTGGACATCCTGGATGTGGAGTTCAGCGTGGAGGAATTGAACGAATCCGTGGCCGAGCTGTTCGCCCCCACCGCCGCTGAAAAAGGGCTGTCCCTGGAGTTTCAGGTTGATCCGTCTCTGCCGCCTCGACTTGTCGGCGACGAGATGCGTGTGCGGCAGATTCTTTTCAATCTGGTCGGGAACGCCATCAAGTATACCAACGCAGGACGTGTCACGGTCGAAATGACCGCTCTGTCCTCGCTGACAGGACATGGCGTGCGCATGCTGCTGACCGTGGCGGATACGGGCATCGGCATTCCCGCCGCCAAACTTGATGACATTTTCAGGCCGTTCGTGCAGGTCGACGGGTCCCACACTCGGGGCTACCAGGGCGCTGGATTGGGGTTGGCCATTGTCCGCCGTCTGGTGGAGCTGATGAATGGTTCCATTTCCCTGGAAAGCGCCCTTGGCGAGGGGACGTGGGTACATGTGGTTCTGCCTTTCGCGCTGCCTGCGGCAGACGAAGCATCCGCCCATCCGGACGCTGGAGACCGGCCGGAGCCGCGAGGTTTTTTGCGCATCCTGTTGGCCGAGGACGAACCTTCAAACCAGCTGGGCGTGAGCAGGCTGCTGGAAAAATCCGGCCACACCGTGGTCCTGGCCGAGGATGGCCGGCAGGCTCTCGACCTGCTGGATGATCACGACTTTGACTGCATCCTGATGGACATACAGATGCCGGTCATGAGCGGGGTTGAGGCGACCAGGGTCATCCGTTCCCGTGAGGACTCGGACCCGAAACGTCATATCCCGATCATCGCCATGACCGCCTACGCCATGGCCGGGGACCGGGAGAAGTTTCTCGCGGCCGGCATGAACGAGTACCTGGCCAAACCGGTTCTCAAGGCCGATCTGGAAGCGGTTCTGGGCAGAGTCCGTACCCGGCCCGACTGAACCGCGACCCGCTTTTTCACTTTCACGGAGCCAGACATGCCTTTTGACGCTGCTTTTCGTCTTGTGCCGCAGGATTCCGAATTCCGGAAATATTACGATCTCATGGCCCGCAAGGTTCAAAACATCCTGCTCGTTTCCACGGCCTACGACGCCTGGGTCATGGAAGAGGACTGCAAGCTGTCCGAGCGCATCGTTTCCGAATACCAGGGTCTGAACCTGAGCCGGCCGCCCCGTCTGACCTGGGCGTCCAGCGCCGAGGAGGCCCTGGCTTTCCTGGCCGGGCGGACGTTTGAGCTGATCATTCTCATGCCCCAGCTGGCCGAGGACGAAGCCCTGTCCCTGGCCCGGAGCATCAAGGAATTGGGGCTGGGCGTTCCGGTCTATCTGCTGACCCATCGCGAGGTGTTTTTGCCCGGCGAGAGTCCGGCCGAGGGCATTGACCGGCAGTTTGTCTGGACCGGCAACACCGACCTGCTGGTCGCCCTGGTCAAGAATGCCGAGGACGCCATGAACGTTGATTTCGACACGAGGAGCGTCGGCATCCGGGTCATCATCATGGTCGAGGATTCGCCGCGCTATCAGTCGAGTCTGCTGCCCATCCTGTACCGGGAGCTGGTGGTCCAGACCCAGGACGTCATCCGTGAGGGCCTCAATCAGGAGCACCGCTTGCTGACCATGCGCTGCCGGCCCAAGATCCTGCTGGCCTCGACCTATGAGGAAGCCCTGGCTCTGTTCGAGAAGTTCGAACCCTATGTGCTGGGCGTGCTGTCCGACGTGCGTTTTCCGCGCGGCGGCGAGCTGGACCCGGACGCGGGGGTGGAGCTGCTGACCGCCATCAGCGGGAAACGGTTCGACATTCCGCTTTTGCTCATGAGCAACGAACCGGCCAACGCGAAGCGGGCCGAGGCCATTCCGGCCACCTTTGTCGACAAGAACTCGGCCACGCTGCTGGCCGACGTGCGCCGTTTCGTGCTGGAGCGGTTGGGATTCGGGGAGTTCGTCTTTCTCGACACGGCCGGGCGGGAGATTGCCCGCGCCGGCAGCCTTTACTCTTTGGAGGAACGCCTCAAGACCATGCCGGCCGAAGTTCTGATCCGGCATTCCCGGCAGAATGATTTTTCGCGCTGGTTTTTCGCCCGGACCGAGTTCGACCTGGCCGACCGGCTGCGGCCCATGAGCGAGAAGGACTTCGCGACCCCGGAAGAGTTGCGGGCCGGAGTCATGGAGATGATCCGCCGGCGACGGATTCAGCGTCAGCAGGGCATCATTGCCAATTTTCATCCCAAGGAATTCGATCCGGACACGGATTTCGTCAAGATCGGCGAAGGATCCCTGGGGGGCAAGGCCAGAGGGTTGGCCTTTTTGTTTTCCCTGGTCAGCCGCTTGCCGGGGTTGCGCGAAAAATATCCTCATGTGGATTTTTTCATGCCCAAGACCCTGGCCCTTTCCACGGAATGGTTTGACGCCTTTGTCCGTTTCAACGACGTGCAGTCCCTGGCCAGGCTCGGGGTGCCGGATGCCGAGGTCTGGTCCCGATTCGCCAAGGCGCGCTTTCCGGCCCGGCTGCGCAACCAGCTGCGGACCTACCTCGCCCATATCCATCATCCCCTGGCCGTGCGCTCCTCCAGCCTGTTGGAGGACGCCCAGTACCAGGCCTATGCCGGGCTGTATTCCACGGTCATGCTTCCCAACAACCATCCCGATCCGGATGTCCGTCTGGAGGAACTGCTGCTGGCCATCCGGCAGGTTTACGCCTCCACCTGGTATCAGGCCCCCAAGGCCTTTTCGCGGCGGGTCAGCCAGCGCACGGACGAAGAAAAAATGGGCGTGCTCATCCAGCAGGTCATCGGCGAGGATTACGGCGGATTTTTTTATCCGGCCATTTCCGGCGTGGCCCAGTCCTACAATTACTACCCGTTCGGCCGCATGAAACCCGAAGACGGAGTGGCGACCATTGCCATGGGTTTCGGCAAGATCGTGGTCGACGGGGGACAGACCCTGCGCTTCTCCCCCCGGCACCCGAACATCCTGCCGCAGTGCCCTTCGGTGGAGCAGGCCTTGCGTGCGACCCAGACTGAATTCTACAGCCTGCCCCTGGAACGCTGGCCCTGGCCGCGCACGGATTTTACCCTGGCCAAGCGGAGCGTGTTCGAGGCCGAGGAGGCCGGCCCCCTGCCCCTGCTGGCCTCGACCTTTCTGCCGGAAGAGGGACGCATCCGGGACACGGCGGCCATTCCCGACCGGCCGCGGGTCCTGCTTTTCGCACCGTTGCTCAAGCACAAGGTCTTTCCCCTGGCCGAAATCCTGCGTGATGTCCTGGGCGTGGCCGAGGGCGCCATGGGTTGTCCGGTGGAAATGGAATTCGCCTGCAATCTGTATCCGGACAGGACCCGCAAACCCTCTTTTTCCCTGCTCCAGCTCCGGCCCATGACCGCCAGGGCCGACCTGAACCGGGTGACCATCACCGACGAGGATCGGGGGCGGGCGTTCTGTCTGTCCAGCCACGCCCTGGGCAACGCGGAAAAGCGCGATGTGTACGACATTGTCTATGTCCGGCCCCAGGGGTTCGAGGTGGAAAAAACCATGCAGATCGCCATGGAGATCGGGCGGATCAATGCCCGACTCACGGCCGAGGGCCGCAAGTACCTCCTGGCCGGGCCGGGACGTTGGGGTACGGCCGACCGCTGGCTGGGCATTCCGGTCGGCTGGAACGACATCTGCGGGGTGGCGGCCATTGTCGAGACCCAGACGGCCCAGTTGCGGGTCGAGCCGTCCCAAGGGTCACATTTTTTTCACAATATAACCACTCTGGGCATCAACTACATCATGGTTTCCGGTCGGGACGGGGAGCGTTTCGATTGGGATTGGCTGCAGAGCCAACCTGTGTTCGGGCAGGAGGAGCATGTGGTTCACGTGCGACTGCCCTTTCCTTTGGTCATCAAGGTCGATGGGCGATCGTCATGCTGCGCCGTCATTGCCGGAGAGGACTGCACCCTTACGGATGGCCTGGCCGAAAAGGAGCGTCTGGCACCGGTTTCGGGTTGCTGCCTGCCCGGCGGGACGTGCCCGGCGTGAGGCAGGTCTTGGCCGTGGCGACCACGGCCCGGGCCACCTGTCGGCTCAAGCCGCTTTGCAGGCTCCAGCACTGGTAGAAATGGGGCACGAGCAGGGTTTCGCCGGGAGCCAGGTCGATCAGTCGTCCCTCGCGGATGTGCGGTTCGGCCAGACTGCGTTCGACCATGCCGTAGGCCCCGCCGTGCAGGATGATGCCCAGAAAGCTGATGTTGGACGGCATGACGTGCACGGGCGGGGTGATTTCATGGCCGAAATGCTGGTGCAGGAATTCGTGCTGCAGGCGGTCCTTGTGGCTGAACACCACCATGGGCGCCTGGTTGGCCGCGTCCCGGTCAAAGCCACGGGGGCAGTGGCGGCGGATGAATTCCGGCGTGGCCACGCAGACATAGGCCATGTCGCCCAGATCGTGGGTTTCCAGGCCCTGGAACCTGGCCGGGGTGGAGGTGATGGCCCCCTGGACCTCGCCCGAGCGCAGATAGGCGTGGGTCACGGACTGGTCGTCGACCACCAGCTCCAGGAGCAGGTTGCCGTCGGCCAGCAGGCTGCCGACGCTTTGCAGAAACCACGTGTCCAGACTGTCGGCATTGACGGCCAGGGTCACGGTTTCGCGTCCCGGAGTCTCGTTGGCGCCCAGTTCTTCGAACAGGCTCTGCTCGAGGGTCGCGAGCTGGCGGTAATGGCGCAGCAGGGCCATGCCGGCCGGAGTGGGACGGACCGGGCTGGAGCGGACCACGAGCATGCGTCCGACCTTTTCTTCCAGCTGACGGATGCGTTGGGACACGGCCGACTGGGTCAGAAACAGGGCTTGGGCGGCCTTGTCAAACCCGCCTGCGGTGATGACTGCCGCCAATGCTTCCAGGTGTTTGCTGTCGATCATAAATAAAACTTATGGGATAATAATATTATTCGTTTTCCTTATTTTCAGTCTTCCTCTATCTCCGAGTGACTTTCGACACAAGGAGAACACGTTATGATCACCGCCGCATATCTGCAGGGCTTCGGCACAGGGGCCGGACTCATCATCGCCATCGGGGCGCAGAACGCCTTTGTCCTGACCCAGGCCCTGGCCCGCAATCACGGCCTGACCGTGGCCCTGGTTTGCGCGGTCAGCGACGCCCTGCTCATCACCTTGGGCCTGACCGGCATGGGGCTGGCCCTGCAAACCCATGCCGCGTTTGTGGTTTGGGCGACCTGGCTCGGGGTGCTTTTTCTGTTCTGGTACGGGTTGCGTTCTTTCCGCAGCGCTTTCGGCAACTCGTCCCTGGAGCCGCAGGCCAGGGTGCGCATGGGACTCGGGGCGACCTTGGCCGCCACCCTGGCCGTGACCTACCTCAACCCGCACGTTTATCTGGACACGGTTTTGCTGCTGGGCTCCATTGGTGGGCGCTATCCGGTGCCGGAGCGGATCTTGTTCGGGGCCGGGGCGGCCACGGCGTCTCTGGCCTGGTTTCTGACCCTGGGTCTGGGCGCGCCTCTGCTCCTGCCCCTGTTCCGCCATCCCAAAGCCTGGGCCGTGCTCGACGTGCTGGTCGGGCTGACCATGTGGACCGTGGCCCTGTCCCTGGCAATCCCGGCCCTGGCCTGAGGCTTTACCCCGTCCCGGCCGACGGCTATCAGGCCGTTGATAAGCGGCGACTCTCTGCGTCAGCGAAAAAATCCGGACCGCCTATGTCTGTGGATGACCGTGCGTTCTGGATTTTTTCGCGCTCTTGCATCTCTCCATTTTTGCCCGGTCGGCGAATTTTGAACTTTTCGACACACTCAGCTATCACTGCCGCCAACGGAGGACCTGATGGCCAAAAATTACGACCCCTCAATGCATACGGCGGAACATATCCTCAATCAGACCATGGACCGGCTGTTTGCCTGCGGCCGGTGCTTTTCCGCCCACGTCAACCCGGACAAGGCCAAGTGCGACTACCATTTTGACCGCGATCTGACCGAGGCTGAGGCCCAGGACGTGCAAAGCCGGGTCAACGCGGTCATCGCCGCCGACCTGCCGGTCATGGCCGGTCAGATGCCCCGGTCCGAGGCCGAAGAACTGTTCAACCTGACCCGCTTGCCCGAAGAGGCCGCCGACACCCTGCGCATCATCCGCATCGGCGACTATGACGCCTGCCCCTGCATCGGCGAACACGCGGAGCGCACCGGCGAGCTTGGCGTTTTTCGGCTGACCACCCATTCCTTTGAAAACGGGGTGCTGCGTCTGCGCTTCAAACTGTCGCGGCCGCGCTGATCATGGCCGATCTTCCCGCTCACGGCGGCAATGTCCGCCTCGCGGCCCGGACCCTGGGCTGCCCCGTATCGGAAATTCTGGACTTTTCGGCCAACATCAACCCTCTGGGGCCACCCCCCTGGTTGCGGCCCGTGGTGGCCCGCGCTCTGGGCCAGGCCGTTCATTATCCGCAGCCACGGGCCCAGAGCCTGTGCGCGGCAGCGGCCGGGCGGCTGGGACTGGACGCGGCGCAGGTGGTGGCGGGCAATGGTTCGTCCGAGCTGCTTTATGCCCTGCCGCGCGTGGTCCGGGCCATGGGTCTGCGGCGGGCGATCCTGCCCGTGCCGTGCTACGGGGATTATGACCGGGCCTGCCGCGCGGCCGGTCTGGCCGTGGACACCCTGACGCTGCCTCCCGAGGATGATTTTGCCCTGGACTGGAACCTGCTGGCGGCCCGCTTGGTTGAGCCGGCCCTGGTCATCCTGGGCCAACCCGGCAATCCGGCCGGCAATCTGCTCGACCCGGCCCGGATCGTGGCCATGGCCGATCAGTATCCGGACAGCTTTTTTCTGGTCGACGAGGCCTTCGCCGATTTCGTGCCGGACCTGCTTCGCCTGAGTCGGACTCTGCGGCCCAATGTGTTCGTACTCCATTCCCTGACCAAATTTTACGCCCTGCCCGGTCTGCGTCTGGGGCTTGGCTATGGACCGGCCCAGGTCTGCGCGGCCCTGGCCGATCTGCTTCCGGACTGGAGCGTCAACACCCTGGCCCAGGCCGTGGGCGAAGAGGCGCTGGAGGATGTGGACTATGCGGCCCGGACCGTGGACCTTGTAGCCGATCTGCGGGAGGAATTGAGCGCCGGTCTGACCGGGCTCGGGCTGCGTGTCTGGCCGGGGAGCGCCAATTATCTGCTCTGCCGCAGTGCGGCCATGTCCGCCGCCGAACTGCAGGAGCGCCTTTTGCCCCGCCGTATCCTGATCCGCGACTGCGCCAATTACAGCGGCCTGGACGAACGGTATTTTCGCGTGGCCGTGCGTCCGGCGGGGGACAATAGGCGCTTGCTTGCGGCCCTGGCCGACATCGTGGCCTCTGCCCGTCCGGCCGGTCGTGAGAGGGCGCGGAAAAAGCCGACCCCGGCCATCATGCTGCAGGGCCTGTCCTCCAACGCGGGCAAGTCGGTGCTGACTGCGGCCCTGTGCCGCATTTTTCTGCAGGACGGATTGAGTCCGGCTCCGTTCAAGGCCCAGAACATGTCGCTCAATTCCTATGTGACCAGAGAGGGCGGGGAGATGGGTCGGGCCCAGGTGCTGCAGGCCCAGGCCTGTCGGCTGGAGCCGGACGTGCGCATGAATCCGGTCCTGCTCAAGCCCAATTCCGCCACCGGGTCCCAGGTCATCGTTCTGGGCCGACCCGTGGCCAACATGAGCGTTGGTCAATACATCCGCTACAAACCCACGGTTTTCTCGACCATCACCACGGCCTACGATGAGCTGGCGGCCACGGCCCGGGTCATGGTCCTGGAAGGGGCGGGCAGCCCGGCCGAGGTCAATCTGAAATCCCATGACGTGGTCAACATGGCCATGGCCCGCCATGCCGGGGCGCGGGTGCTGCTGGCCGGGGACATCGACCGGGGCGGGGTCTTCGCCTCTTTTGTCGGGACCATGGAAGTGATGGAGGAGTGGGAGCGCGCCCTGGTCGCCGGGTTCATCATCAACCGCTTCCGGGGGCGGCAGGACCTGCTCGGTGACGCCATTGACTACGTGCGCCGCTTCACCGGCGCGGATACCCTGGGCGTGGTTCCGTTTCTGCCCAACCTGGGCCTGCCGGAAGAGGACTCGGTCAGCTTCAAGGAAGGAGGTTCCGGCAGGAGCGGGGGAGAGTTGCGCCTCGCGGCCATTGATCTGCCGCATATTTCCAATTTCACGGACCTCGACGCTCTGGGGCTGGAGCCGGACGTGGAGCTGCGCATTGCCCGCCAGCCCGGGGATCTGGACGGGGTTGACGCCATTATTCTGCCCGGCTCGCGCAACGTCTTCACCGACCTCGAATATCTGTGGACCACGGGTCTGGCCAGGGCCGTGCTGGGGAGCAGCGCGGAAATAGTCGGCGTCTGCGGGGGACTGCAGATGCTTGGCCGACGCATCGACGACCCGGATCAGGTCGAAAGCGGCGGACGTTCGGCGCACCCCCTGGGGCTCTTGCCCCTGGACACGGAAATGGCTGTGGACAAGGTGCTCTGCCAGGCGGGGGCCGTTTTTCTGCCGACAGGCGAGAAGGTTCGGGGCTACGAGATTCATCATGGCCGGACCGTGGTCGGCGCGGACGGGGTGGAACCGGTCATGGTCCGGGCCGATGGCGAGGCCATTGGCTGGGGCCGTCCGGACGGCCTGGTCTGGGGCACGTATCTGCACGGCGTCTTTGATGACGACAGGTTCCGCCGGTCCTTCCTGGATCGCCTGCGGACCCGCAAGGGCCTTGCCCCGCTCCGATCAGTCCAGGTCGCCTATGATCTGGAAGCGGCCCTGGACCGCCTAGCCGACGCGGTGCGGAACAGCCTGGACATGGAGCGGATCTACCGCTTGTTGGACTGAATTTGTGTTCTACATTGAAGTAACAGTAAAAGGCATGAATCGCCCCGCTTTCTGCGCGTTCTCTGGATGATGCAACTACTCAAAAACACAACCATTTTCCCGTCATTGCGAGAAGCCAGGCTCTGCGTGGGAGTCTTCGACGAAGCAATCCACGCCTTTGATAACTGCGGGTTTGATCTGAAAATGGACTAACGCCCGGTAGCTGTCAGGCCGCATCGGCAACGTTGGTGAGAATCAATTTCTGGTAAACGGACTCGTCTCGTTATCTGCCTTTCACCACCCGCACCCTTGTCTCGTAATAGGGCGTGCCGTTGCCCACGGTGCTGGCCATGTCCCTGGTCAGACGGTTCAGGCCGTGTCCGGCCTTGAGCCAGCCCCCGCGTTCGGCCACCAGGATGTCCAGCCGTTGCCCGTCCCTTGTGGCCAACCGGGCCTGGACGCTGCCGATTCCGCTTTCCACCAGCACGGTGTCCTTGTTCGCCAGTCCCAGCCGCCGGGCTTCGTCTGTGGCCAGGACGACAACGGGCAGGGGCTCGTGCTCTGCCATGGTCCGTTCCGAGCAGATATAGTCGTGGGGGGCGATGGTCAGCAGGCGGTACGGATAGTCCGGATCATCTTGCCCTGGGCTGTGTGCCGGCAACTGTGTCATGAAGCGAAACCTGCCCGACGGCGTGGCGAACCGGCCGTCAGCATAGGGAACCATGGGTGCGTGCAGGCGGAAAGGGCCTTGGCGCAAGGTGGGCAGGTCGCAACCCTGTTCCCGGATGGGGCGGCAGAGGATTTCCAGCCATTCCCGTTCGCTGCGCTGGAATTGGTCGGCAAAGGGGAAGCGTCCGGCCAGGTCGTGGAACATGCGGAACTCGCTGCGGCACTGCCCCACGGGGCTGATGGCCGGGTTGACCGGGCCGACGTAGTTGTGCCCGTAGCTGGCCATGACGTCCTCTTCCTCCACAAAGGTGGTGGCGGGCAGGAAAACGTGAGCCAGGTCGGCCGTGTCGTCCATGAAATGTCCGGAGTAGACCACGAATTCGGCCTGGCGAAAGGCCGCGGTGGTCAGCTGGGTGTTGGGAGCCATGCACACCGGGTTGGCGGCCGTGACAAAGATCATGCGGATGGGCGGGTTGGTGGCGCTCAGGATTTCCTGACCGATGCGCGGCAAAAGCAGGGTACGGCGGGGCGGGTTGAGATCCTGGCCCCAGTAGCGCTGATCATAGGGCCCGAATTCTTCGAACCCCTGGCTCACGCCCCCGCCCGGCACGCCGATGTTGCCGGTGATGGCCCCCAGGGCGTCAATGGCCCGGATGGAGTGATGGGCGTCCCGGTGACGGTGCATGCCCCAGCCAAGGAGGATAGCGGTTGGTTGGTGGTGCATGAGCAGGTCTGCCAGGAAGTTTATATCTCCCGGCGGCACGTCGCACCTGCGGCTCAGATCCTGGATGGAAAATTGGTCCAGTATCCGCAGATAGTCCTCAAAACCTTGGGTCCTGGCGGCCAGGAACTCCCGGTCCTCGGCCCCGGCGGCGAGGATGAGCTTGGCCAGGGCCATGGCCAGATAGACGTCCGTGTCCGGCCGGACCGCGATATGGCGGTCAACCAGGTCGGCGGATCTGGTCCGGACCGGATCGATCAGCGCCACCGTGCCCCCCTGGCGGCGGATGTCGCGGATGATGGGCACCAGGCTGATATTGGTCGAGAGGGGATTTCGTCCCCACAGGATCATGGACCGGCTGTTGAGGTGGTCCAGGGGGTCGTGGGAGACCCGCTCCCCGAAGTCGAGATTCTGGGAGCCCTGACCAGCGCCACCGCACAGGGACCCGACCGGCGTGGTCACTCCACCGAACAGATTGAAAAAATAACGGTTGAGGAGCTTCAGGGCCGTGCGCTCGCCGTAGCCCTGGTAATAAAGGATGGCCTCGGTGCCCGATTGGGCGGCAATGTCGTGCATGCGCGCGGCGATGAGGTCCAGCGCCTCGTTCCAGGTGACCGTGCGCCAGGGCTGGTCGCGGTGGCTCCGCATGAGCGGGACCGTGACCCGTTCCGGGCTGTAGACCCGCTTGAGGTAGCGCGCCGCCTTGGCGCAGGCCACGCCCCTGGTCAGGGGATGCGCGGGGTCGCCCTTGAGGGCAACCAGCCGGCCGTCACGCACCGTGGCCACCAGCCCACAGGTGTTCGGGCAGTCGCGGGTGCAGGTCGTGATAATCTTGGTGTCATCCATGGACAGGGCCAATGGCTGGGTGGTGCGGGACGTGTTCGGACATGGACGTTTGTTTCGCAGCGCTGCCCCTGCCGGTCAAGTCTGGCGCGGATGTTTTGCGGCGGGTTGCGGCATGAAACGTGTCCGGAAACGTGTCGTGATTTTCCTGACGCGTCCTTGACCGGCCCGAAGTGCGAGTTCCCGGTGCAAGGCGCTCTAGTTCAATGCAACGCCCAAGAACTTGCCCATGGCGTAAAGAACGATCTCCGGTGACTCGTCAAAAGCCACGTGTTCGGCAAAGGGAACGTTCAAGAAGTCTACGTTCTCGGTCATGGCCTTTAACCGCGCCATGCTTTCAAGGGTGGTGAGAAAGTCCTTGTCCCCTCGAATCACCAACATGTCGGCGGTAACATCCCGCATCCTTTCTTCGGGATGCCCGTCCTGAGACAGGTCTGTCCACATGCGGACAACGCTTCCGGCAAAAGTATCGAAATCCGGTTGGGGATTCAGACGCATGTAGGTCTCGTAGCTTGCAGGGAACATGTCCTTCCAAATCTCTGCGGTCATGCCGGAGATTAGTTCCCAGCAGGGTTCGTCTTTGTTCATTTCCCAGCTTGCGCCCACGGTGACGATTTTCAGGAGCCCGGCATCATTCTCCGCTGCGTACCTATACGCCGCCACGCCGCCGTCGCTGAACCCGAAGATGTTGAATGCCCGAAGATCAAGCGCATTGATTACCGCCTTGAGATCCTCCGCCAGGGTATTGTAGGAGAGCCTGGTGCTTCCCAGGGTCGACCGTCCGTGTCCCCGGCTGTCGATCCCGATCAGCCGGAAGTGACGGGAAAGGGTCGGCGCAATGGAGTTAAAGTCCTCAATGGTTCCGAACCCGCCATGGAGCATGAGCAAGACGGGGCCGTCAGCTACCCCGATTTCCTCGACGTATATCTCGGCGTCGCCTCGTGCGACGAGACGCCCCGTGGTATGACTGAAAATGGTCTGGATGTTGTGCATTTCGGCAATCTCCGTGGGTGTGATGCGTGCGCATCCTGCAAGGACATAAACGAGTAATCCGATCAGTGCTTGTGCACAGCGTTTTCGGGTGGTCATTGTGTTTCTCCTGCCGATCGCGGCGCTCAGGTGCGGCGCGGACGGCAAGCAGAAGGCTTGGCCGGACGAGACGGCGCAGAGCCTTGTTTTGATGCGTGTTTCGCACCGAAGCCCGAGAGGCAGGCGAAGTCGGCTCCGTTAAAACGTCGACTGTTGCAACCGCCGGCTATGCATGCGCTTTGCAGGGTTCTCTCTGAACAACATCGACGCCGATACCGTTTGGATCAACGACGACAAAATGCCGATCTCCCCATGGCTCGTCACGCAATTCCACTTCAATGGGTACCCCGAGGGACTGGATGCGCTGGTATTCAGCGTCCACGTTTTCAACGTCGACAACAATCCACATCCCCTGGCCGCAAAGAGGCTTGCGAAAGATGGCAGCTTGCGATTCAAGGTTTGGCTTCATGAATCCCAGTTCGCTCTGGCCGAGTTGCAACAGGACAACCCAGTCATTCTCGCCTTGATACAGCACTTCGCATCCGAACAGGCGGACATAAAAGTCCTTAGATTCGCAGACCTTTTCGGTCACCACTCCGGTCCAGAATTTCATGGGCTTCTCCTTGTTGGGCGTGATTTGGAGAACCCATTGTAAACACTTGGGGATGCCTGTCTTGTAAAAAAGCGACACGGCCGTCGGCATAGGACGCGGGCGGGAGGTCGGCAAACCGCTTGAACTCACGGGTCATGTGACTTTGATCCGTATAGCCAAGCATCGACGCGATTTGAACCAAGGGAATCGACGAGTTGGTGATCAGATGTGAAGCCCGGCGGAATCGGGCGATCTGTGAGAATAGCTTTGGAGAAACGCCGACGGCTTCGCGAAACAGGCGTTCAAATTGGCGGACGCTCTTGCCGACGATTGCGGCGGCCTCGGCCACGGACAACGCACCCATGGACAGTTCCATGGCCGAGATGGCCGCGTCCAGGGGAGAGCGTTCCGGGCAAGCGCCTCGGAGGTGTCGCTCCAGCATCGCATCCAGTCGGGCAAAGATGTCCTGACCGTGAATCCGTTCCGGTATGTCGCAAAGATCAAAAGAGATCAGCCCGTTGGACGGTTCATGGCGGTCGGTAATCTCCATGGCCGCAACACGGAGAAAGTGACGGCTCTGGCCGGGCTTGAAGCTGACTCCCAGATAATGGCTGCCCATTACAAGCGGGGTGTCGGTCCGCGATGTGGTGGAGCCGAAGACATGCCCCTGCCATGCACGCTGATCAATCCGGATGACCAGATCCACGGCGCCGTCCGGGAGAACAGGATAGGACTGATCGGTGTTGTGCCGGCCGAGCCAGTAGTGGCTGACAAAATCCCACAGGCCGGGAGAGGGCAGGGTAACAACAGTCTGGTTTATGATGGCAGTCTCCTGGGAATGATCCGGGTGGCCTGACAACCCGCAACCAACATGAACAGTAGATGTGAGTCCATGTACGTTCTCATTGTGAAGCGCACTTTCCTAACGCTGGCGTTTAGCTGCGGCGCACAGTGACGCCGGCGTGAACGACTTCTCAGAATCTGTTCACGTCTTGGCTTGATGACAACGGGAGGCCGAACCCTTGTCGAATATGTATATGAGGGCCAACCGCGTCGGTATTGAACCAAACCTCGAGTTCAGGAAATAATCGCATGAGTTCATCAACGACTTTACATGCCGGCCGATCTGGGCGTCGCAGCAACACGCGAAGGAAGAAAGAATGGTCCTGACAAAACCACCGCCTCGTGGATGTTTCCGACGTTTGCTCTGATGGTCGGAGGCGACCTTGCACAGAGCCCATGTACGAAAGTACCCTTTCCGCTGGTATAGGCTGCCCCAAGTGCATGACCCCTTCTTTTGGGCATTTGCCAAAGTTTATAACAAATCTTGGCAAACCATGTTTTTCCCATTGAATATCGAAGACATCGACTTCATTTTCTTTGATGCGTCGAAAATCTTGAGAGTTAGGGCCGTGGCTCAAGTCCACTGTAAAGCCTATGCTTTTTACATAA
>CAZYZA010000035.1:20621-30598 GCA_964651415.1 uncultured Desulfovibrionaceae bacterium | reverse complement strand
CATTAAACCGCAAGGCTCCCAAGAAAAAACGCAAGGAACTCTACGCGGCCCGGGCCAGGGAAGTCTGGACCGGTTGGCTGCAAAGCCAAGACGCTGCCAGGATCATTGCTGGGCAATGAAAGCTCTGACGATTACGGGATCAAAGGCCGTCCCTGCATTCTCCAGCAGAAACTCGCAGGCCCTGGCATGCCCCCAACCGGCCCGGTACGGCCGGTCCGAGGACAAAGCGTCGTAGACATCGACCACGGTCAGGATGCGTGCGCCAAGAGGAATGGCCTGTCCGGCCAGGCCTGCCGGATAGCCGTTGCCGTCAAACCGCTCATGGTGATGACGAACTATGGGAATAACCTGGGCATAGGCAGGAACAGGTTCAAGTATCCTCGCCCCCCGGTCGGGATGAGTGCGGATGACGGCCATTTCCTCCTCGTCGAGTCGACCGGGCTTGTCCAGAATCTCAGAGGAAATCCCGATCTTACCCAGATCGTGCAAGAGGGCCGCCCGGTGCAAAAGGTCAAGGGCAGCCTCAGTCCAACCCATTTGCGTGGCCAGATCAATGGCCAGAGCCGCCACACGATTGGAATGCCCCTGAGTCCACGACGATTTCTCGTCAACAGCTCGCGCCAGGGCTTCCAGGGTTCCCCAGTTGAACTCCTGCAATTCACGCATGAGATGAATGTTGGCAAAGGCCACAGCGATCTGGTTGAGCGTCCGGCCGGCCAGAGCCAGAGAGCTTTCGTTGGTCCTGGACGGGTCGAATCTGTCCAGGAGCATGAAGCCCATGGGCTGGCCGTGCATGGGTATGGAACAAAGGACCCCGCCAGTGCGGTCTATATTCGGAAGGATCAGACCAAGCTCCGCCAGATCACGGGCCTCCATCCAGCCCGCATTGCGGATACGGCCCCACAAACGCGGCAATGTCTTGGATTCCGCAGGCAGAGTAGCCACATCAAAGTCCTGCACCTCCCTGCGGATGAACACCCGGAAAACATTCCGATCCCACAAATAAAGGCCAACCGAACCAGCGTCGAAGGTGTCCGCCACATAATCCAGGGCGCTTCCGACCACGGAATCCACATCCATGGAAGAAAGAATCTTGCGGTCTATGGCTGCCTGCGCCTTCTGAGTCGCAAACTGCAGCTTGAGTTGCGACCCCATAACATTGAAGGCTTCCCCCAACTCCTCGATTTCATCGCCGCTCTTGATCGAAACCTGCGCGTTGAAATCCTGACGGGCAATCCGATGGGCCATGTCGCGCAACTGACTGAGTGGGGTCATGCTGCGCCGAAGAGAGACCAGCAAAGTATAGAGGACCACCCCGAGACTCAGCGCCACGAAAAGCGGAAACATGGCCATAGCCAGAGATTGACTGCCACGGACCAAATCGCCGGGTTGCCACAGAACCAGAGTCCAGTGAGGAAAGTGATAGTTTCCTTGCAGAAAAAGCGTGCGACAGTAGTACCGCTCCCCGGTCGACGCAAAGTCCAATCGCCCGTTTCTCAGACTCAGCAGAGCCGAAATGACATCATCCCGCCATTGCTCACTTTTTGCGGACGCATAGAGTTGCCGACCATCGGGCAACAGTATTCCCAGATGCGTGTCCACAGGGATCGGCAACTCGTCTTCTGAGCCCCATAAAATCTCCGGCCGGACCACGCCGGTAAAAATGCGGCCCTGGTCAATACGAACGGCCAACCTCACATCAGGATCTTCTCCGGGACCAAACATGAGCACGGCATGACCTGTGTCCAGATGTAGGCGCGCCGCGTCCTCCTGCAGCATCGCCGGAACGGGTCCGGCCTCGTAGCGGGAAAAAAAACGATCCTCACTGGGGGTCAACAGACTGATTGGATCAATCACTCCGACCAACTGGGCGCGTTGCTGGAGGACGTCCTCCAACTGAGCCAGACGATTCAGAAAAAGCTGGTTAAAGACTTCTCCGGTCTTGAGCAGATAGTGATCATGCGAAGCCTCCATCTGCCGGGTCGTTTGCCAACTGGAAAAAAGCCCAAAGGCCAGAATGGGCAGAAAAGCCAAAATCAGAAAATATCCCAGCAGCCGCCTAGCCAGCTTGTTACGAAAAATGAATTCTGACTGAAGCATGGAACTCAGAGTGGAGCGTGACTTTCGGCCGCCCCGAAGTAGGCGCCGTTATTGGCCCGCACCAGATCGTCACGAGCGTTTTTGGCCATGAACTGTGTCGAGGTTTTGCCGTCCGGCCCTTTGCTGTAGAGATCAAAGTCCGTGTTGACCGGATTAAGCTTTTTATCCTTGCGGACTTTCCCCGCCAATCCCGGCATGGGGTTGCCCTCGATCCGCAGATAGACGTACGGATTGCCCCATGGATCACGCAGGCCATCCAGGCCGACGTCGGCCAGGGAATCCGGCAGATGACCGTGCGCTTCCTTGAATTCAAGAATTGCCCGTTCCATCTCTTTAAGTTCACTCAGAACCCCTTGCCCGCGGAGGTTGTTTAAAAATTTGCTGAATGTCGGCACCGCGATAGCGGCCAGAATCCCCAGGATGGCGACAACAACGACAATCTCTACCATCATGAAGGCCCGCTCGCTGCGCCAAAACGTGCAGCAGGTCAATGAGCGCCTCCAGAAGAGGCTAGGTTCAATGCCCGACTCAAGTTGTCGCAGCGACTGTTTTCAGCCAAGCCCATGAGCTGATTCTGCAACCGCCACCAGTAGATCGGCAGATTCACTTCACGGCAGCGCGGAATCAACATTTCGAGCATTTCGGCATTGACCGGCAGATCCTCGGCCAGGCGCAGGCCCTCGGCTTCGATCTGTTCGCTCAGGCTCTGCCGCAGATCCGGATTGGCGGCCAGCCAGCCCGACAGCCAGGTCCGGACATCAGCCGGCAGGTCGTGGACGGCAAAGACCCAGTTCCAGACCAGTCCTGGAGCGAGCATGGCCACCATGGCCTGGGGACGGCTCTGGCCTTCGGTGAAATCCGTCAGCAGCCCAGCCAACTCCATGGCCAGACGACGGGAATTGCGCAGCATCTCGGCTTCCAGCCGACGCGAAAGGGCAAAGCCGATCTCGACGTCATGACGGCCGGCGGTCAGGGGAAGTTGCTGATCGGTGACAAAGATCTCCTCCTCGTCCATGGTCCGGCTCCAGGCGGCCCGCAGCTGATAGCCGCCAGGAGCAGCCGCGACCTGCACGCGCAGGCCCGGCCACTGCGCCTCATTTTGGCCCCCGGCCAGAACATAGCGCGCCAGCTCCGGCAGAGAGGGCCGACGAGTCGCAATCATCCTTGACCAGATAACCCCGCCGTCAAGGGCGTCGTCCATATTGGACTGGGCCTCGGACAGGATGCGGATCAATCCGGACTCAATGTCCGGACCGCCCGTGGCCTGCAAGAGGTCCAGGGCGCGCCGGGCCGCGGTCAGTCCGTTCAAGGGCTCGATGCGGGCAATGTCGTCAAAAAACCAGGCGCAGCTGGAAAAACCGGCCAGGGCCTGTTTCTGCATGACCAGCAGCCGACAGGCGGTGCGGCGCTCCACGGCTGTGCAGCCGGGCCGTAAATGCCTATCCAGAAAATCGGAGAGCTCCACGGCCTGCGCCAGTATCCGGCCATAATCCTCCAGGGCAAGACCTGGATCCGTGAACAGGCTGGACCCGGCCTTGAAATAATGCTCATCAACGTAATATTTCAGATAATTCAGGCTACGACGCAAAGGCCTGCGCCAGTCCTGAATCCAGTCCGGATGCCCGCCGTCCGTGCAGCCGCAATGGGTTTTCCAGCGCTCCAGCCCATGGGCGCAACTCCATGAAGTATTTTCGTGCAGCAGCACTTCATGGGTCGGGGGATGGGCCGCCAGATAGGAGGCGTAATTGGTCAGATGCACGCCGTCGCGGCCCTGCCGTCCCTGCTCCACGACATAGGCCAGAGCCATTTCCCCGAACATAAAATGATGGCCGTAGGATTCCCCGTCCGTGGCGATGTGCCGCAATCCTCCGTCAAAATGGCCGGTCAGGCGTTTCCAAAAATTTTCCCCGTTTTCCAGCAGCCGCTCAAAGGCCACGGCCCTGGACGTTTCGCCCTGATAAAAAAAGACCGCGATGGATTTGCCGCTCGGCAGCCGGACCAGGTAGGGCCGGGTGGTGTCGAGGGAGGATTCGTCCACGGGCACGAACGCGTCCCCGCCCAAAGGGCGCACGGCCTTGGCCTGACGGGGGGCCAGGATGGTAAAACCAATCTCGTGCTTGACCAGGGTTTCAAGAGTGGGCAGGTCCACGGCGGTCTCGGCCAGCCACATGCCTTCGGGATCGCGGCCGAAACGGGCCCGGAAATCCTGAATCGCCCAGGCCGTTTCCAGGCTCTTGTCCAAGTCTGTGGACAAAGGCATGATTACGTGATGGTAGACCTGTGCCAGGGCATTGCCGTGGCCCAGTCGACGCAGGCTGTCCCTGTCGGCGGCCAGGATGCGGGCGTAGGTCTCCGGGGCGTGCCGCTGCATCCAGGTCAGGAGGGTCGGCCCGAAATTGAAGCTGATCCAGGCATAGCAGTTGACCAGTTCTTCAATGCGGCCCAGCCCGTCCAGCCGACGGGCCCAGGCCAGGGGCGCGTAACATTCCTTGGTGATGCGGGCGTTCCAATCGTGCTCCGGAGCGGCGCTGCCCTCGGCCATGACTTCTTCAAGCCAGGGGTCGAAACGGGGCGGCTGGTAAAAATGGCCATGGATGCACAGGGATTTGGTCATGATTTGTCTCCAGACGTTGACTGAGTACCGAATTTACACACTTACCAACAAAGCTCTTGGCCCGTCAAAAGGCAATGCCGTGCGGCCAAAAGGAGGATACATTGGGATTCATGTCAGCCAGCGTGGGCATGACACGCTACCGCATCGTGGAACAGGACATACCGTCGACCTTGTGGGCGGAAATTGATGACCGACTGCGCCGCAACGCCTTCCGCGACATCGACGCCGGCGCCGAGGAACGCAGTTTCGGCTGGGTTTCCTTCGACAACATGCTTGACCCGGATTTCAGCCAGTGCCCACCGGAAAAAGGACCGTACCTGGTCTTCACCCTGCGCCTGGACACCCGCCGCATCCCGCCGGCCGTGATGAAAAAACATGTGACCATGGCCATGAACGAGGCCATGCGGACCATGCAGGAACAGGGCAAGAAGTTCCTGACCAAAGAGCAAAAGACGGAAATCCGCGACCAGGTCGAACTGCGGCTACGGGCCAGAAGCCTGCCCATTCCGGCCTGCTTTGACGTGATCTGGGACACCACCCGCCAGACGGTCTATATCGCCTCGACCCAGTCCAAACTGACCGAGCTGTTTGAAGAACTCTTCACCCACACCTTTGGCCTGCACCTGGAGCCGCTGACCCCGTACTTCATGGCCCTCAACCTGCTTGGCCCGGACCGGCGAGCCGAACTGGACGCCTTTGAACCAACCGTTTTCGCCGTGGGAGGAGAGTGATGGAACTGGATCTGGAACGCGCTGAAACAGTAAGCCTTCTCTTGGGGCAGGAATTTCTGACCTGGCTGTGGTTTGCCAGTGAAACCAGCTCCGGCCTGTTCCGCACCAAGGACGGCGAGGCCTTTACCATCAATGTCGAGCAGAAAGTATCGGTCCAGGGCGGCGAAGGCGAAGCCAGGGAGACCGCGGTCTGCAGCGGTCCCATGGCCGAACTGCGCGAGGCGAGGCTGGGGCTGCGCACCGGCAAGAAGGTCAACAAGGTCAAGGTCCGGGTCGAAAAGGACGAGGCCAGCTGGCAGATCATGCTTGATGCCTCCACATTCACCCTGCAGGGCCTCAAGACGCCCAAGGTCGACACCAGGCTGGACGAGGGCGAAGACCCCGACGCCCGCATCCTGGAAAAAATCTACCTTTTGGAAAAATGCATGGAATACGTGGACAGCGCCTTTGCCCGCTTCCTCAGCCTGCGCTTTGGCCCGGACTGGAAGGCCGAAGTCGAGCTGCTGCGCCGCTGGATGCGGGAATAACGCATTGTCACCTCGTAGGGGCGGAAAATTCTTCGCCCCTACATTCCGGCCAACCGTTCCCGCCAGGCCACCGGCAGGCGCACGATTTTTTCGGCCTTGTTGCGAAAGAGCAGATGCCCGTGGTCCAGGCCGTAGATGAACAGATCGCGGGTCACGGCCACATCCTGCCGGCAATAGTCCAGGATGTCCCGGATGCGCCCTTCCTGCCACCAGCGCAGGGCGTCCATGCCGCCGGCGCTTTTGGCCGCCCCCAGGGTCTCCCGGGCCAGATGGTCCAGGGACAGACGGTAGCCCAGGATAGCATGGATGTCGGCCAGAATGTCCAGGGTGGGCAGGCTTGAGAAGTCGAAGCGGCTCAACCCCCGGAGCACGGCGTAATCAAAGCGGCTGATATTGAACCCGACCACCAGGTCAAACTCGATCAGATCGCCGACCAGCCGGGACACGTCGTCCTGCAGATATTCACGAAACTCCCCTGAACCTGAGTCATAAACCACGACACAGCTGACGCCCATCAGGTCGGCCCGGTGCCATCCGCCGACCTCCTGGGCCGAACGCCGGGTTTCCAGATCAAGGACCGCGTAGCGGAAATCCGGCGGCAGTCGGAAATCGGCTCGGGGCTGTCCGTCGGCCACAGGGAGCGGATCAGGCTCAGGTAGATTCTGATGCACAGGTTCAACCCGTGGCGGCTGGCCGGTCATGATCCCTTCCAGCACGCGACGGGCCGCCGGCTTGGAAATGGGTCGATTGCCCGACCCGCACTTGGGCGAATGCACGCAGGCCGGACAGCCGTTGTCGCACGTGCATTGCCGGATCACATCCAGGGTTCGTTCAAGCAGCGTCTCAAACCGATCATACGCCTCGTCGGCCAAGCCGCAGCCGCCGGGCAGTCCGTCGTAGATGAAAACCGCCCCGGACCCGACCTGCGGGTGATGGGGGATGGAGATGCCGCCCAGGTCATTGCGGTCGGCCAGAACCAGGAGCGGCATCATGCCGATGGCCGCATGCTCCAGGGCGTGGATGCCGCCCATGAAATGCACCATCTCCTCCTCGACTTCCCGGCGAAGGGTTTCTGGAATGGCGATCCACACGGACCGGGTTTCAAAGATCAGGGGTTCCATATCCAGGCTGACCGCGCCCAGATTCTTGCCGCCGCGCACGGAAATCCGGTCATAGCCCGTGACCTGGTCCGTGACCCGCACCCGGCCCAGAAAAACCATGGCCCCGTAAACCGGTCTGGAGCGGTCAATGGCCATGATGTCGGTATGCTTCTCGTGGCGGACCCTGGTGTAATAATTGACCCTGGCCCGCTTGGCCCGGACCATGCCGGTCGCCTGATCCAGGTCCTGCACAACGTAGGTCCGGCCCTGGTGCATATAGACCGCGCCGGGATGGGTTTCGAGCACGGCCCGAAAGCGGTCGACCAGCCCGATGCGTTCGCCGCTGTCCACGTCAACGATGCTCAGGGTTGAGCCTGTGCCGCGCAGGGCCACGTTCCGCTGCGGCTGGCGCTGCCGGGCAAACATTTCCAGACCGTCGCCGCTGCCCAACAGCAGCCCCTGGCTGAGCAGGTTGCGGATCACATCCCTGTATTCCCGGGTCATGGCTTCATCCCGGCCCAGGGGATGCTCGCTCGCGGCGCAACAGAGATGACCGGCGGCAATGGTCGGATTGCCCGGATTGATCACGGCCCGTTCAGGCTGCTGGGCAAAAAACTCCTGCGGGTTATTCATGAAGTACTGATCAAGGGCGTCCTCATGGGCGATGAAAAACGTCGCGGCCTCCTGCCCGGCCCGCCCGACCCGGCCGGCGCGCTGCAGGGTGGCCATGACCGACCCCGGATAACCGACCAGCAGGCACAGATCCAGGCCGCCGATGTCGATTCCCAGCTCCAGGGCGCTGGTCGAAACCACGGCCAGCAGCTCACCGCTGGCCAGCCGCCGCTCGATCTCACGTCGCTCCTCCGGCAGAAACCCGGCCCGGTAGGCGGAAATGCGTGCGCGGACCTCCTCGCTCTGCTGCCCGGCCCACAACGCAATCAGCTCGGTCATCTTGCGCGACGTGCAGTAGACAATGGTCCGCAGGCCCAGATGCATGGCTTCGCGCAGCATCCAGATGGCCTTGCGGGCCGCCCCGTCCAGGCCGTTGATCAGCCACATGTGCCGGATCGCGGCCGGCGCACTTCCTTCCAGCACGGCCTCGACCTCAAGGCCGGTCAGACTGGCGGCCAGTTCGGCCGGATTGGCGATGGTCGCCGAGCAGCAGACAAAGACCGGTCGACTGCCATACAGCTCGCAGATCCGGCGTAACCGTCGGAAAACCCAGGCCATGTGCGCCCCCATGACCCCGCGATAGGTATGAACCTCGTCGACAACGACAAAACGCAGATTGGCGAAAAAATGTCCCCATTTCTCATGGCCGGGCAAAATGCCCAGGTGCAGCATGTCCGGATTGGTGAAAAGCACGTTGGGTGGATCGCGGCGGATGCGCGAACGCTGGGAAGGCGAGGTGTCCCCATCGTAGATGGCGGTGGTCGGGGTGGGGAAAAGGGTTGCGGCCAGGGAGTCGAAAGCCCGGCGTTGATCCTGGGTCAAGGCCTTGAGGGGAAAGAGATACAAGGCGCGGGCCTGGCGGTCGTGGTGGCAGGCCTCCAGTACCGGCAGATTGTAAATGAGCGACTTGCCGCTGGCCGTTGGCGTGGCCACAACCACGTTCCGGCCTTGTCGCAGCAAAGAGACGGCACGGGCCTGATGCTCGTACACGTCGCCGATACCCAGGAGTTCCAGGGCGCGGCGCACCGGCTGGGGCCAGGCCGGCTCAACGCTTCCGTACCGGGCCGGACGAGCCGCATACTCCCGCCGACCGGCAACGGATCCGGCCAGCCAGGAGGTGCCGGCCAGCAGCTCCAGATAGGCCTGGACCGGGTTTTCCATGCCGCGCCTCAGTTCTTGGCCGTGATTTTATACTTCTTGAGCTTGTACTGCAGCAGGCTCTTGGACACGTCCAGGAGTTCCGCGGTCTTGACCTGAACAAAGCCGGAATGAACCATGGCCCGCCGGATCAGGGCGGCCTCGATCTTTTCCAGGGTGTCGGACAGGTTGACCCGCAAGGGCAACAGGTCCACGGCGCTCTTGAACTGCATTTCCTCGTCGCGCAGTTCGGCCGGCAGATCGTCAACGTCTATGGTGTCCCGATTGGACAAGACCACGCAGCGTTCGATGACATTTTCCAGCTGGCGGACATTGCCCGGCCATTCGTAGGCGGAAAGATAGTCGATGGCGCCGGGAGTGAAGCCGTGCACCACCCGGTTGTTCTCCTGGGCGAACTTGCGCAGAAAATGGCTGGCCAGAATGGGAATGTCCTCGCGCCGTTCGCGCAAGGGCGGCAGATGGATGTTGACCACGTTCAGGCGGTAGAAAAGGTCTTCCCGGAAGCGGCCGGCAATAATCTCTTCCTGCAGGTTCTTGTTGGTCGCGGCCACCAAGCGGAAGTCAACGGCAATGGTTTCTGTCCCGCCGACCCGTTCGATGACTCTCTCCTGCAACACGCGCAGCAGCTTGACCTGCATCTCGTGGGACAACTCGCCGATCTCGTCCAGAAAAAGGGTCCCTCCCTGGGCCAGCTCAAACCGGCCGCGCTTGCGGGCCACGGCTCCGGTGAATGATCCCTTTTCGTGACCGAACAGCTCGCTTTCCAATACGCCGGGATTGAGGGACATGCAGTTGACGGAAATAAAGGGCATGTCCTTGCGATCAGAGGCAATATGCAGGGCCCGGGCGACGAGCTCTTTACCCGTTCCGGATTCGCCCGTGACCAGCACCGTGCTGCGCGTCGAGGCGACCTTGCCGGCCAGGGTCAGAACGTCCTGAATGGCCTTGGAATTGCCGATAATGGTGTCCTTGCCGAATTTCTCGGCCAGACTTTCCCGCAACAGACGATTCTGCTGTTCGGCGTGGGACAGCTTGAGGGCCTTGCGCACCGAGAGCAGGATTTCGTCGTTGGCAA
>CAZYZA010000035.1:0-20521 GCA_964651415.1 uncultured Desulfovibrionaceae bacterium | reverse complement strand
GCGTGGGACAGCTTGAGGGCCTTGCGCACCGAGAGCAGGATTTCGTCGTTGGCAAAGGGCTTGGTGATATAGTCGAAAGCCCCGCTTTTCATCGCCTCCACGGCCCGATCAATGGTGCCGAAGGCGGTCATGATCATGACCGGAATGTGCGGATGATGCTTGCGCACATGCTCCAGCACCTCCTGCCCGGTCATGCCCGGCATTTTCATGTCGGTGATGACCACGTCCACCTCGGACTCTTCCAGAAAGGTCATGGCCATGATCGGATCGGACAAGGCCGTAACCGCGTAGCCTTCCTCTTCCAGGATGGCTTCCATAATCAACAGATAGTTCTTTTCGTCGTCAATAATCAGAATCTGATTGCCCATGATGCGTGTGTCCTATGCGGGTTCGGAAAAAACGACCAGTACCTCGGCCCCGCCGTCCGGGGCGTTGCGCAGCAGCATGTCCGCGCCATGGCTCTGAAAAATGGAACTGGTGATGGCCAGACCAAGACCCGTGCCCGATTCCTTGGTGGTGAAAAAAGGTTCGGCGTACCGGTCCAGAATTTTCGGATCAAAACCCGGGCCGGTATCGCGGATCAGCACGGCCCGACAGTCGTCGTGGCTGGCCGCGGACACCCGGACCTGTCCGCTTTGCCCGCAGGCCTGAATGGCATTGCTGATCAGGTTGTAAAACCCTCTGTACAGCAGATCGCGGTCGCCCTGAACCAGATAGCCCGGGGGAAGGTCGCTGTGTACGTCCACCCCGGTTTGCTGGCCTTCCTGCGTCAGAAAACCCACCGCGTGCCGGACGGTCTTTTCCAGATCGACATCTTCCAGGGCCGGCTGTCGGGGCCGGGCATAATCAAGAAAATCGTTGACCGTCTGGCTGAGCCGTTTGGATTCATGAAAAATGGCTTCCAGAATCCTGACTCTGGAGCTGTCCGCATCCTTCTCCTTTTTCAGAAGCAATTCCGCGCTGCTGCGAATGATGCCCAGCGGGTTGCGGATTTCATGGGCTATGCTGGCCACCATCCGGCCCATGGAGGCCAGCTTCTCGTTCTGCAGCAACTCCCGCTCCAGCCGTTCCTTGTCGCGCAACCGATCGGCCAGTACGCGGTCCGCCTTGCGGATCAAAAAAAAGACAAGGCCGTAAAGGGCGGCCGAACCCAGAAATGTGGTCAGAATGATCAGTCGTTGCAGGTGCAGGACCGCCTCGTAATCGCTGGTGATATCCTGGGAAAACTCCAGAACGCCCAGCAGCGGACCGGGCTGATCGCGAAACCGCAGATCCCTTTCGGCCCGCAACGGATGGACCGTGCGCAAAACAACGTCCTCAGGCTCCAGCCTGAAGGTGAAGAGAACGTCGAGCAGGCTCAGGTTGTTCAGCAGGTCAAACGTCCGGACTCCGTGGTCAATGGCCGCCTGCACCCTCTCGCCGCCCAAATCCGTGCTGCCGACCTGTTCCGGATTGGTGCTGAAGGCGACTTCGCTCTGTTCGTCGTAGATGCGCACATCAAGCACATGAAAGGAATGGATCGTGGATTCGATGACCTGTTCCAGCCGCTCGTACTGATCCTTGCGTTTCAGCTCGACCCGGCCAAACCCGAGGACCACGGGCAAAGTGAAGCGCCGGTAGATCTGGTGATTGAGATTCTCGGCCAACAGCTGGGCAAAGGCCGTGTTTTTTTTGACCAGGGCGTTTTTGGCGTAATTGGTCATAAAGACCGACAGCAAGGCGCTTGAGCCCAGAATCAGGACCAAGGTGCTGACGGACAAAAACTTGACCAGCTGAAAAGGGTGCGCCGGATCAACACGGAATGGATTGAGCTTCATGCTTGAGTCTGAGTGGCAAGAGGATTGAGGCGAACGGCCCGGAAAAAAACGGGGACAGTTGTCGTCCCCGTTTTTGTGTTATGGGTTAGGACCCGCGCCGGTCAAGGACATAGCGGATCAGGCCGGCGGTGGAGGCGTCATGTTTTCCGACCACCCCCTGCCTGAGCTCGGGCAGGATGGCCCCGGCCAGCTGCTTGCCCAGTTCGACCCCCATCTGGTCGTAGGAGTTGATATTCCAGACAAGGCCCTGCACAAAAATCTTGTGCTCGTACATGGCGATAAGGCTGCCCAGGACACGGGGGGTCAGCTGCTCGTAAAGCAGGGAATTGGACGGCCGGTTGCCCGGAAAAACCTTGTGCGGGGCCAGCGCCTCCCGCCTGTCCGCCGGCAGCCCGGCCAGTTCCCTCTCGGCTTCGGCCAGGGTCCGCCCACGCATCAAAGCCTCTGTCTGGGCCAGAAAATTGGCCAGCAAAATATCATGATGTTCACCCACCGGATGCAAAGCCCGGATCGCAACCAGAAAATCGCACGGCACAATGGACGTTCCCTGGTGGATGAGCTGGTAAAAGGCGTGCTGTCCGTTGGTGCCGGGCTCGCCCCACAAAATCGGCCCGGTGGCGTGGGTTACGGGATGCCCGGCCTTGGTCACCCCCTTGCCGTTGCTTTCCATGTCGGCCTGCTGAAGGTAGCGCGGCAGAAACTCCAGGTACTGCTCGTAGGGCAGCACGGCATGGGACTCAAATCCCCAGAAGTTCCGATACCAGATCCCGAGCAAGGCCAGAATGACCGGCATGTTGCGTTCAAAGGGGGCGGTTTGGAAATGACGATCCATGTCCCGCGCACCGGCCAGGAGCTGGCGGAAACCATCCATGCCGATGGCCAGGGCAATGGGCAGACCGATGGCCGACCACAGGGAGTAACGGCCGCCGACCCAATCCCAGAACCCGAACATGTTGGCCGGATCAATCCCGAACTGACGCACCGCCTTTTCGTTTGTCGACAGGGCGACAAAATGCCCGGCGATATCCTCTTCCCCGGCCCCGCCGGCCAGAAACCAATCCCTGGCCGTGTGGGCATTGGTCAGGGTTTCCTGAGTGGTGAAGGTTTTGGAGGCAATGATGAAGAGCGTGGTTTCGGCCTGCACCTCGTCCAGGACGCGGGCGATGTGCGTGCCGTCAATATTGGACACAAAATGAAACCGCAGATTCCTGTCGCGGTAAAACCCAAGGGCCTCCGTGACCATTTTCGGCCCCAGGTCCGAACCGCCGATACCGATGTTGACCACATCCGTGATTCTTTTTCCGGAAAACCCGGTCCATTCTCCAGAACGGACCTTGCGCGTAAAACCGTCCATTTGACGCAGCACCCGCTGTACCTCGGGCACCACATTCTCCCCATCCAGCAAAAAAACGTCATCTTCTTCCGCCCGCAAGGCGCAATGCAGCACTGCCCGTTCTTCCGTGGTGTTGATGCGCTGAGCGCCGAACATGGCCGCAATGCCCTCGGCCACCCCGGCCTCCCGCGCCAACCCGAAGAGCAGGTCCATGGTCTGGTCCGTGACCCGGTTCTTGGAGTAGTCCAGGAACAGATCGCAGGCCTGCACGGAAAAACGGGTGAAGCGGTCCGGATCATGATCGAAAAGCTCCCGCATGGGGGCAACGTCCTGCAGATGAGATTCCAGGGCCTTCCAGGCAGCGGTCTGATCGATCATGATCCCTCCGAGATTATTTTTTCAGTGAATGCAGAGTTTGGCCGATTTTATCCAGACAGGTCGCCAGGGTGTTGTCATCCAGGGCGTACGAAATGCGGATGCAGCGATCGTCGCCAAAGGCCGCGCCGGGCACCAGGGCCACTCCGGCCTCCTCCAGCAAAAGACCGCACAAGGCGGTGGAATCCGGGACCCTGGCCGTATAGTAGCTATCAACCTGCGGAAAGAGATAGAAGGCTCCGGCCGGCTCGGGACAGATCACATCGCCCCAGGCCCGAATCATGGACAGACCCAGATTGCGGCGACGGACAAAGGCTTCGCGCATGACATCAAGGCACTCCCAGCCGCCGGTCAATGCGGCCAGGGCCGCCTTCTGGGCGATGGAGCAGATGTTCGACGTGGACTGTCCCTGAATCTTGGTCATGGCCTTGATCAGATCCGGGTGAGCCAGGGTGTAGCCCACCCGCCATCCGGTCATGGCAAAACTCTTGGCCAGACCGTTGACCACGGCGAAACTCTCCGGATGGCGCTGCCACCACGGGGCCAGAGAAGCCGGTTCAGCCGGGGCGTAGACCAAACGGTCGTAAATTTCGTCGGCAATGACGAAGATCCCCTTGTCCACGGCCCAGGCCGCGATGGCATCCAGCTGGGCCTGTGAATAATGGCAACCCGTCGGATTGGACGGCGTGTTCAGCACCAGGCAGCGCGTGCGCGGAGTGCGCGCGGCTTCAAGCTGCTCCACGGTGGCCAGGAAATCGGCTTCCGGCTCTGTGCGGACAAAAACGCTCACCCCGTCCGCCAACTGCACCAGGGCCGGATAGCTGACCCAGTACGGCGCCGGAATGATGACCTCGTCCCCGGGATCAAGAAGGACCTGGAACAAGTTGTAAAGGCTCTGCTTGCCGCCATTGGTCACGACCACGTTTTCCATGGCCGCCTCCACCCCGTAAAAGGAGTGAAAATACCCGCAAACGGCCGTGCGCAATTCCGGAATGCCGGGCACGGGCGTATAGCGGGTAAATCCGTCGTCCATGGCTGCCTTGGCGGCCAGGCAGACATGGTCAGGTGTACGAAAATCGGGTTCGCCCACGGCCAGACTGACAATCTGCTTGCCGGCGGCCCGCAACTCCTGGGCCTTGGTGTTGATGGTCAGGGTTGCGGAGGGCTTGATTTGAGTGATGCGTTGAGCCAGTTTCATTCGTGTCTCCCCTTTGAGACGGCGTTGACGTAACGGGTCAGATGTCGCTCTGCGCGACGTAATCTTCCATGCCAATTTCAAGTTCGGCCAGCACAACATCCGTCAGGCCCAGCAAACCGGCCTCGCTGGTCGTGACCAGAATCAGGTCCGGCTCCTTGCCCAGCCCGATGCCGAGCTTCATACACACTTTGTTGGCCAGACAGACCGCCACCAGAACCATATTGCTGAAGTCATACTCAAGGCGATGATGGTCGCGGCACACAATGCTGTACATTTCCGGCAGGTTCCATTTTTCGAGCAGATCGGCTCCGGCCTCGGGATGGAGAGCGCCCATGAACTCTTCCGCAGCGGCCTTGGTGACACGAGGCGCGCTTGCACCCTGATCTCCGGAGGGAACCAGGGCTTTCAGTACCAGCAGCTTGCCGACATCGTGCACCAACCCGGCGATAAAGGCCTCCGGTGCCAGTTCCGGATAGCCCCCTCTGCGCACAATCCACTGCGCGCCATAGGCGCAGGCCATGGAATGCTTCCAAAGGTCTGTAACGTACTGCTGCACAAACGGATTGCGGGAAATATAATTCTTGCGCTGAGAGGCGAGCATCACACAGTTCACCACCTCGATCAGGCCGATACGAACCAACGCCTCCTGAATCCGGCTGATCTTCTTGATGCCGCGAAAAAACGGGGCGTTGGCGGCCTTGAGCACTTCCGCCGCCAAGACCTGGTCCTGGGCAATGAAACTGACGATCTTGTCGGTGTCCGGTTCTTGCCGGGTCGCCTCCTGATGGACCATGAGGGCGGTGCGATCAAAAACCGGCAACTCGCTGTCAGGATTGTTCAGAAACTCGTAAACCCGGTCTTTGATCGATACGGAATCAAGCACTGCTATACTCCCAAAATTCTGCGCAATTCATGTACGGGTCGCGGCTTTCGCACCCTTGGCAAGGTGCGCAGCACCTCGTCGACCGTGGTCAGGCCGATGGCCGCCTTGGTCAGACCGTCCTCCAGCAGGGAAACCATCCCGGCCTTGTCCAGGCTGATCTCACGCAACTCATGGGTGGTCTTGCGTTGCAATACGGCATCGCGGATGTGTTCTTCCGGAATGAGAATTTCGTACACCGCCACCCGCCCCTTGTACCCGGAATGGCGACATTCGGCGCACCCCCGGCCTTTCCGGAATTCACCGCCGGCCAGGTCGCCGTAGGTGCAATTCAGGCGACGCAACTGATTCAGATCCGGCTGATACGGCACGGCGCAGTGCGGACAAATCCGGCGCACCAGCCGTTGCGCGATCACGCAGGACAGGGTGGATGAAACCAGAAAAGGCTCAATATCCATGTCCAGCAAACGGACCAGGGCCCCGATGCTGTCCTCGGTATGAAATGTCGTCAGCACCTTGTGCCCGGTCAGGGATGTCTGGATGCACATCACGGCGGAAAAATGGTCGCGGACCTCGCCGATGACGACGATATCAGGGTCCTGCCGCACAATGTGCTTGAGGGTTTCCTCAAAAGTCAGACCGATGGACGGCATGATGGAGCATTGCCCGATGCCCCGCACCTTGTATTCGACGGGATCCTCGGCCGTGATGATGCTCACGTCCGGACGATTCAGATAGTTGATGCAGCTGTATACCGTGGTCGACTTGCCCGAACCGGTGGGTCCGGTGACCATGATCACGCCTGAAGGCGCGTCCAGGGCTTCGACCATGAACCGGTCCAGCATGCCGGGCAGCATCCCGAGTTCATGGATGGGCAGCAGTTCTTCCTGGTTTTTGAGCAGGCGCATGACAATCTGCTCGCCGTAGACCGTGACGTAAAAAGACATGCGCAGATCAATCTGAACACCCTGGTGGTTGAAGATCAACCGCCCGTCCTGGTGCCTCCGCTTTTCGGCGATATCCGCCCCGCACATGATCTTGAAGCGACTGGCCAGGGACGAAACCACCGCGATCGGATAATCCCGAAAGTGGACCATGACCCCGTCAACCCGAAACCGGACCCGCAGCCGGTCCGACATGGGTTCGACATGGATATCGCTGGCCCCACGGTGGAATGCAGCCAGAATGATGGAATTGGCGATATCCACGACATTGATCCGACCGGACTCCGCGCCGCTGCCCTGACGCATCTCCTCCCTGCGCTTGGCCAGCACCTCGTCCAGCATGCTGACCCGGGTGATGCAGACCACGATGCCCTGCCCGAAATTGTCCTTGGCAGCGTCCACACTGCGCGGATCCAACGGATCAGCAAAAGCCACGCGCACCTGGCCGTCGGAATGTATGTCGTACGGCACGAAGCGATACTGCTCGAAATATTCGATCGGCGCTCGACCCATCAGGGCCAGATCCGGCTCCTTGGCCAGCAGATCGACAACAGGCAGCCCGAGTTGCAGGGCCAGAATTTCCGTCAGCTTGTCATCGGCCAAAAATTTGTGCTGGACCAGGATGTCGCCTAATTTCTGCTGATGTCTACCCTGAGCCTGCAGCGCCAGGGCGCGGTTCAGCTCCTCATCCGAAAGGTATCCCAGGCCATTGAGCAGATCGCCCAGACGCAAGTCACCGATATTCTCTCGAATGCTCTGTCTGATCTGGTCTTCGGTGACAAAACCGAGTTCGCGGACAATGTCGCACAAAGGCCGGGGCATATGCAGTTTGGACAAAACCCTGGCCGCATAGAGCGCCTGCTCCCGGCTCAGGCACTGGGCACGGATCAGCAGGTCGATGATCGGATTACGCCAGGATACCTCCTCCTGTCCGGTGCCGTCCATCACATCATCCATCATCACCTCCCAACGCGTTACTGCATGAGATAAAAACCGAGCTCTTTGTCGTACTCACGCTTGGCGAACCGAACTCCTGAATACAAGCCGTTGATATTAATAACTATAGCTTTGCGCTTGATCAAATGTCCGGCCGCATTGTCCAGGTTGAATTCAATGGCGATAATGTCGCCATCCAACAGCGGCGACCCACCCACGCCCGGCCTGGGTACGACTTCAAAGCCGGCACCCTGCAGCGACAGGTTCTTGACAACAATCTGAAATGCTTCCCCGGTGCGCGGCAAATGGCAAAGGCCATAAAGATTCACAGATTTGCGGTAATACTCTCGAAACTCGATCAGCACGGGCACGGATTGACCGCACTGGCATTTGATCCTGATCCGGCTGTCACGATTGCGATAGGCAGAGGCGTCAAAGCTGCGCTCAAATCCGCAATGGGGGCAGCGAAACACCGCCTTGCCTTTGGGATCGGTATAAATTTTTTCCATCTCTTGATCCTGAAACTTGTCTGCTTCATGTTTCACAGCCGTCACATGCAGATGCTGAAAAAACGCACTGTTCTCTACAATTCAGTTATTTGAAATAATGAAGCAAAAACGGCTTCCGAGCTTGCCGGATTTTTCTCGGAACAACCTGTTGTCACACAAGAACAAGCTAAGATGTAAGTCAAATCATGTAAAGAGAGCCCTGTCTGTGAAACATCAATAAAAAACCCCGACCGGTTTCCTGATCAGGGTTTGGCGAGCAGCATTGCCCGGATTTCTTCCAGCTGGCGGCGGATCAGATTCAGATGCGGGAGGGAGGAGTCAACTCCCGACAATTTTTGCCGCGCGCCCTTGATGGTCAGCTTTTCAACGTACAGCAGATGCCGGATCTGCTCCAGTAACCGCAGGTGCTCTTCCGTGTAGTAGCGCTGGCCCTTGGCAGTCCTGGATGCCGTGAGTTGCGGAAATTCCTCTTCCCAAAACCGCAGGACATACGGCTCCACTCCAAGCTGCCTGGCAACCTGTCCGATGCGGTATCGTTTTTCCGAGCCGGCCGTTACGGGTTTGCGCACTCGCCCTCCTGGCCCCGGCCCCTGTCAGGAAAATCGGACCGGCAGCCGCTCCACCAGATGTTGACCAATACGCTGCTGCACCTTTTCCACTTCCTTGTCCTTCAAGGTCCGTTCAGCGTGCCGATAGACAAATCGGAAGGACAGATTGCGTTCCTGCTGCTCTTCCGGGGCATAGACATCAACCAGAAAAACATCTTCCAGCAATGATTCGCCTAATGCCCGGACAGTGTCAATTACCGCATTGATCGCCAGGTCCGGCCCCGCGACCAGGGTCATGTCACGTCGCACCACGGGAAACTTGGGTATGGGACGAAAGGATATTCTTGCCCGCATCGCCATGAGTCGATCAAGGTCCAGGTCGGCGTACCACACTTCGGTCCTGGCCAGATAGTGGTCGGCAATGTCCTCACGGACGCGGCCCACATAGCCGACCGCCGTGCTCCCAACCATCACCCGCACTGCCGGCAGCAGATACGGATGCTCGCCGCCCGATTCAAATCCGGCGGCTCCAACGCCCAGAGTCAGCAGCAGGTGCTCCACCAGCCCCTTGATATCGGCATAGCCCACGCGATCCGCGGGATAGGGATAGCGTCCGGGAAAACGCGCCCCGTGCACCAGGATGCCGACACGGTTGTTCTCGCGGGTCCGGGTGTCGCTGCTCTCGTCCTGCACAAAGGTGTGGGCCACTTCGAAAATCCGGACCCGCGTGTTGTCCTGACTGATATTTTGCCGCAGGGATCCAAGAATCCCCGGGGCCAGGTCCGTTCGCAAGGCGTTCATGTCCTCGCTCAAAGGATTGCAGATCAAGACACGCCCATCCCGGGGCAACCTGCAGCGATCCAGATCAACACTCCCGACAAAACTGTAGTTGACGACTTCGGACAAGCCGACTCCCCGCCCCCAATCCTTGACCCGATTTAAAAACGCATATGTCGGATCTGTTTTGTCCAAATCGTGCAGATTTTTGGACACGGTCGGCAGCACGGCCTCAATACGATCCATGCCGTAAACCCTGGCCACTTCTTCGATAAGGTCCACTTCTCGTTCCAGATCCAAGCGATGGGACGGAGCCGTGACCTGCCAGGGATCACCGTCACCGACCACGCAACCCAAACTGGTCAGGGAGTCGCGGCAGAACTGCGCGGACATGTCCTGACCAAGCAGCCTGGTCGCCTTGGCCGGGGAAAAGGGAATGACCCGCTGCACAAAGGGCCGGGGCTCGGCCTTGGCCACTCCCGGAGCAACCGAGCCTCCGGACAAGCCGGCAATCAGAGCCGCGGCACGGTTCATGGCATGGGTGTTGTTGTGCTGATCCACACCGCGTTCAAAGCGATAGGAAGCATCGCTCGACAGTCCCAAGCGCCGGGCTGTCTTGCGAACGGAGGCAGGATCAAAAACCGCGCTTTCCAGCAGCACCGTGGTGCTGGCAGCGGTAATTTCGGAATTGGCCCCACCCATGACACCGGCCAGAGCCACCGGGCGCTGATCATCCCAAATCAGAAGATCACGGCTGGTCAACACGCGATCCTGTCCGTCCAGCGTGGTCAGCGTCATTCCCTCGACGGCCGGAGCGATGCGGATGCGATCACCCCGCAGCAAGTCCCGATCAAATGCATGCAAGGGCTGCCCGCACTCCAGCATGACGTAGTTGGTCACGTCGACAACATTGCTGATGGGCCGCAGACCCACGGCGATGAGCCGGTAGCGCAACCAGTCCGGACTCGGCCCGACCTTGACGCCGCGAATCAGCCGCGCCTGGTACAAGGGACACAGCTCCGGGTCAGGCTCGATCGTAAATCCCGCGAAAGGAGCCCCGTCCTCCTGCAATCCGGCGGCGGGCATGGTCAAGGGCAGATCGAAGGCGGCCGCAACCTCCCGCGCCAACCCCAAAACAGACAGACAGTCAGCCCGGTTCGGAGTGATGCTGACATCCAGAACCGTCTGGTCAAGCTTGAGAGCCTGCGAAATTGGTGTCCCCGGGGTTAGGTTTTGATCCAGCACCATGATGCCGTCATGATTTTCACCCAGCCCCAGTTCGCGCTCAGAGCAGATCATGCCGCTCGACGGCTGCCCGCGCAGCTTGGCCTTCTTGATTTCCAGGCCACCGGGCATGACCGTGCCCACAGGAGCCACCGGAACTTTCTGTCCGCCGGCCACATTGGGCGCGCCGCAGACGATATCCAGGATCTCGCCGGTCCCGATATCGACCTTGCAGCACGACAGGTGATCGGAAGAAGGGTGCGCCGCCCTCTCAACGACATGGCCCACAACTATCGGGGCCAAAGCTGCGAAAGGATTACGAATCTCTTCCACTTCCAGACCGAGCATGGTCAGCCTGTCACCCAAGGTCTGGGCATCGCCCTCGTACGGCACGAATTCCCGCAACCAGTTCAAACTCAAAAGCATGGCAAAATCCTATTTGTTTAGGCGAACTGCCCAAGAAATCGCAGGTCGTTCTCAAAAAACATACGCAGATCGCCGATGCCGTACTTGAGCATCGCGATACGTTCCACGCCCAGGCCAAAGGCGAACCCGGTGTACTGCTCCGGATCATACCCGACTTTTTCGAATACCGCCGGATCGACCATGCCGCATCCCAGGATTTCCACCCAGCCCGTCTCTTTGCAAACCCGGCAGACATCCAGGCCAACCCGACCTGTGCCGCCGCAAATGACGCAGCTCATATCCACTTCCGCGCTCGGCTCGGTAAAGGGGAAAAAGCTGGGCCGAAAGCGGACACGGGTGTCGTGACCAAACACGGATTGGACAAAGGCGGTCAGAATGCCCCGCAGATCGGCCATGGTCACATGGGCATCGACCAGCAGGCCCTCCACCTGATGAAACATGGGCGTGTGGGTCAGGTCTGAGTCCCGGCGATAGACCTTGCCCGGAGCAATGACGCCCAGGGGAGGCTTGCGGGACAGCATGGTCCGTACCTGCAAGGGCGAGGTATGCGTGCGCAGCAGGATGGAATCCGTGATGTACAGGGTGTCCTGCATGTCGCGGGCCGGGTGTTCCGGCGGAAGATTGAGCGCCTCAAAATTGTTGAAATCATTTTCGACTTCAGGCCCGGACACGACCTCAAAACCCAGACTGGTAAAGACCGCGCATATTTCACGGGTTACCAGGGTCACAGGATGCAACGACCCCAGGTCGGGACGCCACGACGGCAGGGAAGGATCAAACGTTTCCAGGGCCGCGTCGCGCTGCCTGGCCTTCATCAGCCGGGCCTGTTCGTCCCAAAGCCCGGTCATGGCTTCCTTGACCTGGTTGGCGGCCTTTCCGGCAGCCGGCCGCTCGTCGGGAGTGAGTTTGGTCAGACCGGACATCAGATCGGCCAACAGGCCCTTGCGGCCGAGATAACGGACCCGCAACTCCTCCAACTCTTCCAATGAAGAAGCCTGGCCCAGGGCTTCAGACAGCTCCGGGACCAGGCTTTCAAGCTTTCGAATAATATCGTTGGCCACTAGTTCGCCTTGGATTTTACCATTTCACACAACTTGGCGAAAGCGTCTTTCTCGTAGACAGCCATATCGGCCAAGGCCTTCCGGTTAAGATTGATCTCGGCGAGCTTCAAGCCGTGCATGAAACGGTTGTAGCTCAAGCCGTACTCGCGGACCCCGGCGTTGATGCGCACGATCCACAGCTTCCGGAAAGCCCTCTTTTTCTGCTTCCGATCACGATACGCGAAGCATAAGGCGCGCTCAACCGTTTCACGGGCAGTGCGATACAGCTTGCTGCGGCCACCGCGATACCCTTTGGCCAGGGCCAGATACTTCTTGTGCCTTCTATGGGCGGTCTTTCCTCTTTTTACTCTCATGTTCTTCTCCTTTGATCAGGCATAGTGGGAAATGACTATACGCTGAGTCGTTCTGTTCCGGCATTGACCGGAACTAGAAAATGTACGGCACCAAACGACGGATGGCCGCCACGCAGGACGGAGCCGCCGTCGTGGACTGACGCAGCTGTCTTTTCCGCTTGGGCGACTTTTTGGTCAGGATGTGGCGCATATTGCAATGGCTTCTCTTGACCTTGCCGCTGCCGGTTACGGAAAAACGCTTGGCAGCACTTCTGTTGGTTTTCATCTTCGACATAGTTCCTCCTCGGACAAACTCGTGGTGGTCGCCTCTGCGCGACCGGCAATACTACTCCCTCCCGCCGATATGACGGGAAATTTTTCAATAAAAGTCGGCGGAGAGAGTTTACTTTTTCGGCAATCCGGCCAGCATCAGGAACATGGTCCGGCCTTCGACCCGCGACGTCTGTTCGACTTTGGCCACATCCGCCATCATTTCGACCACCCGATCAAGAATGATCTGGCCCCGGTCCTTGTGCGCCATTTCTCGCCCACGAAAAAACACGGTCACCTTGCAGCGATCGCCATCCTCGATAAATCGCCGGATGTGCTTGACCTTGGTCAGCAAGTCGTGGTCGTCGGTATGCGGACGGAATTTGATTTCCTTGACCTGAATCTGCGTCTGGCGCTTTTTTGCTTCCTGGGACTTTTTCTTCTCCTCATAGAGGAACTTACCATAGTCCATTATTTTGCAGACAGGCGGCTTGGCGTTGGGCGCCACCTCCACCAGATCCAGACCAAGTTCTTCGGCCCGTTCCAGTGCATCAGGCACGCTCATGATGCCCAGTTGATTCCCATCGTCTCCTACAACCCGGATTTCCTTGGCCCTGATTTGCTTGTTACGGCGGGCTTTAGCAGCTGAAAGAATATCTCATTCCTCCATGTTTAAATGGTTCTTCGCATTCCCGGCGCACGGTTTCGATGAACGCATCCATCGCCATCGCACCGAGATTGGCCCCACCTCTGGCTCGCACATTGACGCAGGCCTGTTCGACTTCCTGATCGCCGATAACCAGTGCGTAGGGAATTTTTTCAACCTGCGCCTCCCGGACCTTGTACCCGAGTTTCTCGTTGCGCGCGTCCAATTCGACTCTGATTCCGGCTTGGCGCAGTGCTTCCAGCACAGTTCCGGCAAATTCGTTGTGCCTCTCGGTCACGGTCAGAATCCTCGCCTGAACAGGGGCCAGCCACAGCGGAAAGGCTCCGGCGAAATGCTCGGTCAGGATACCGACAAAACGCTCCACCGAGCCCATGATGGCACGATGGACCATGACCGGACGGTGGCGCTCACCATCTTCGCCGACGTATAACAAGTCAAATCGATCCGGCAAGGTGAAATCGACCTGAATGGTCGAACACTGCCAGGTTCGACCCAGGCAGTCCTTCAGCTTCACGTCGATCTTGGGGCCGTAAAACGCGCCGTCTCCCTCGTTGATAACGTACGGCAACTGCATTTCACCCATGGCGTCCATCAGGGCCTGCGTCGCGCGCTCCCAATCCTGGTCAGAGCCGATGGATTTTTCCGGACGGGTGCTGATCTCCATGGAGTATTCGAATCCAAACACGCCCATCAGGTCCTGGATCCAGCGCATGACGCCCTTGATTTCGTCCAGCAGCTGGTCCGGGCGACAAATGATATGCGCGTCATCCTGGGTGAACTGCCGCACACGCAGCAAACCGTGGAGAACCCCGGACAGTTCGTGCCGGTGCACCACGCCGAATTCAAAAAGCCTCACCGGCAAGTCGCGGTAGCTGCGCTGCTTGGTGTTGTAAATAAGCATATGGGCCACGCAGTTCATGGGCTTGACCCCATACGGCGACCCGTCGATCTCCGTGAAATACATATTTTCACGGTAATTGGCGTAATGACCCGAGGTCTCCCATAAATCGCGCTTCAGGATCTGCGGAGTGCGGACAATGCCGTAGCCGCGCCGGATCATTTCCTTGGTCACGAAATCTTCGAGAATGGTGCGCACCAGAGAGCCCTTGGGGTGCCAATAGGCCATGCCGGCCCCACCGCGCTCATGAAAGCTGAACAGGTCAAGCTGAGGTCCGAGCTTGCGATGATCACGCTTCCTGGCCTCTTCCAGCATGGCCAGATAGGCCTTCAGGTCCTTGGGCGTCGCGAACGCGGTGCCGTAAATGCGCTGCAGCATCGGACGATTGGAATCGCCGCGCCAGTAGGCCCCGGCCACTGCAGTCAATTTGAAGGCCTGCAAAAAACCTGTCGACGGCAAATGCGGCCCCCGACAGAGATCAACGAAATTTCCATGACGGTAGAGAGAGACACGCTCTGCGCCGAGATCGTCTATGATCTCCAACTTATAGGTCTCACCCAAAGAGGCGAAAAGAGCCTTGGCCTCACCCGCGCTCATCTCCTCGCGAGCAAATGCCTGGTTGGCGGCCACGGACTGCTCCATGTGCTGCTCGATGCGCTCAAGATCCTCGGGCGTGAACGGACGCTCGAAATCAAAGTCGTAGTAAAAACCGTTTTCGATATCCGGACCAATGGTCACCTTGGCCGCCGGGAAAAGCGTCTTGACCGCTTCGGCCATGACGTGCGCCGCGCTGTGGCGCAATATGGCCAGACCTTCGGCGGAATCCAGAAAAATGGGCTCGACGACACCGACGCCCGTCGACGCGACGCGATCCAGATCGTACATCTCACCGTCGCAGCGGCAAGCGACCACCGACTTCATTTTCTTGCCGGACAGCACGCCCCGCAGTACCTCGGCACAGCTTTGCCCCGCCTGAATCTCAACTTCCTGTCCCTGGATCTGAGCCATATGCATTGCCTCACAAACACGATAGGGAGGCCAAGCCTCCCTATGAGTTCTTCTTTGGTAGGCGCGAGGAGGGTCGAACTCCTGACCCCTTGCACGTCAAGCAAGTGCTCTCCCACTGAGCTACGCGCCTAAATGGAGAGCCGCATATATCCCCGCCGCCCGACCAGTGTCAACATCTCTTTTTCATTTTTTTCAATTTCTGAAAAAGATCCGCCGACATCGAAGGCGCTTTGCAATCATGATCATTTCAGCTATCTTTATGAATATTGTTCAGCACAACCCTAACCGGCGCGCACCACCTTGAAAGACGCAACTCCCTGCATACTCATTGTCGACGACGAGCCGCTCAATATCAAGCTCCTGGATATTGTTCTCAAGAAAAGCGGCTACCGGACCATTGCCGCCACCAGCGGCCCTTTGGCCCGCAGCCAGGCCATGGAACACCTGCCGGACCTGATTCTCCTGGACGTGATGATGCCCGGCGAAGACGGATACGCAACGTGCGAAATGCTCAAGCAAAATTCTCGAACCACCGACATCCCGGTAATCTTCATTTCCGCCCTGACAGACACCACCAGCAAGGTTCGTGGCCTGGAGGTCGGCGGCGTTGACTTCATCACCAAGCCTTTTGAAAAAGCCGAGGTGCTGGCCCGGGTCAAGGTCCATCTGAAACTGCGTTTCACCTACAGGGCCCTGATCGAAGCCCAGGCCCAGCGACTGGCCCAGGTTCAGGATGCCCAGCAGGCCCTGCTTGTTCTGCCCCGCGATCTGCCCGAAGCCGGTTTCGCCGTCCACTTTGAGCCGGTACTTGAGGCCGGCGGAGACTTTTACGACGTGGTCCAGGTCGGCAGCGACACCTTTGACTATATTGTAGCAGACGTCAGCGGGCACGACCTGGGCACATCCTACATCACCTCGGCCCTCAAGGCCCTTCTGAGCCAGAACTGCAACCTCTTCACGTCACCGGCGGAAAGCCTGGCCATGGTCAACAGCGTACTGTGCCGCATTCTGACCAACGGCACGCACATCACCGCCGGTCTGGCCCGCCTCAACCGCAGCCAGGGAACCCTGCAGTACCTGAATGCCGGCCATCCCGCGCCGGTCGTCGTCCGCGCCGACGGTTCCGTGGAAATCCCCCAGGCGACAGGCGATATTCTCGGTGTGTTCGACACGGTCTGGTTCGAGCCCGTATCCCTGCCGGTTCGTCCGGGTGACCGCATCTACATGTACACCGACGGCCTGATCGAAGATTTCAACCAAAACGGCATGTCCCGCGATGTCGGGTTGAACCGCCTGGCCGCCACCTGCCAGATGTATCACGACACCCCCTTGGCGACAGCCGCCACGACAATTCATGCCGCGTTGTCCGATCCGGAAAAGCACCGGGGTGACGACACTATCCTTTTGGCCGTCGAGGTCTGAGATGTTTAACCTCCAGCCCGCAGAGCACGGTTTCTCTGCCCTGATGAATACGGATCTGGCCAATGTGGACCTGTGCGTTGCGCAAATTTCTCTTTTCCTGGAAAAAGAGGCGCTGAGCCAACACGCCTTTGCGTTGACCCTGCTGGCCCGGGAGGCGCTGAACAACGCCATGGTTCACGGCAACAAGCTTGATGCGCGCAAGAATATCCGCTTTGACTTCCACCGGTTCGGCAACCGCTTTGATCTGACCGTGGAGGACCAGGGACCGGGATTCGACTGGAACCGACACCTCGGCACCACAAGCCAGGCGCATGACGTCAGCGGACGAGGCCATGAGATTTACCGCCACTATGCCCGTCGGGTCCGCTATGCGGACCCGGGCAACAAGATCACCCTCGAATACGAAGGCTGATCATGCACAAAATACAAGTCAAAACATCCACGCGCGAGGCCATGCTCGACGTCACTTCGCAGCTGATGGACGCCGTTCGCCTCAGCGGCGTTCAGTCCGGAGTCGTCCTGGTCTTCACGCCGCACACCACTACGGGGCTGACCATCAACGAAGGGGCGGACCCCGACGTATGCCGGGACATCCTGGCCCATCTGCGCCGCATGGTTCCCCGCGACCCCGACTTCCTGCACGCGGAAGGAAACTCGGACGCCCACATCAAAGCGTCCATCTTCGGCTCATCCGTCCAGATCATCATTGATAACGGCCAGCTCCAGCTCGGCACCTGGCAGCGCGTCTTTCTCGGAGAATTCGACGGCCCCCGGACCAGAACGCTGTGGATCACCTTTCTGTCGTAACGGCTATTCTCCACGCAGAGGTCTGGTCATCAGTTCGCGCACGGCAACGGCCGGGTCCTTGCCTTCAAAGAGCACGGCGTGGACCTGACTGGTGATGGGCAGATCCAATCCCCTACCCTGTCCCAACTGGTAAACGGCCCGGGTCGTCTTCACGCCCTCGGCCACATTGTGCATGCCGGACAATATTTCATCCAACGCACGGCCGCGACCTATGGCCAGCCCCACCCGTCTGTTGCGACTCTGATCCCCGGTGCAGGTCAGCACCAGATCGCCCATGCCCGACAACCCCATAAACGTTGCCGGACTGGCGCCCATGGCCACACCCAGGCGGGACATTTCGGACAGTCCGCGGGTGATCAGCGCGGCGCGGGCGTTTTCGCCAAACCCCAACCCGTCGGAAATCCCCGAAGCAATGGCCATGATGTTCTTGACCGCCCCGCCCAGCTCCACCCCCGTAACGTCCGGGTTGACGTAGACCCGAAAGGTTTCGGTGGAAAAAAGGGCCTGCACAAAGTCCGCGACATCAGCGTCGGCGCACCCCAAAGCAACGGCTGTCGGCTGCCTGTCCACCACTTCGGAAGCGAATGACGGCCCGGACAGCATGGCATAACGGGGATTGAACCCGGACAATTCCGCTTCGACCACCTGGCGCATGGTCCGAAACGTGCCCAGTTCCACCCCTTTGCTGGCGCATACCGTTGCGATACTGTCCGGAAAAACATGACGCAAACCGCGCAAACAGCTCGCCAACTGCTGGCACGGCACGGCCAGCAGCACGCAGCGCGCGCCGGCCAGGGCTCGACCGACATCGGCATCAGCCCTCAAACTCGGACTCAGCGCCCGGCCCGGCAGATACCTCGCATTGAAGCCCGTTTCGTTGATTTCACGAACCACATCGGCCCGTCTGGCCCATAACCGGACATCTTCCCCTTTTTCCGCCAGGAGATTGGCCAGAGCAGTGCCCCAGCTCCCCGCGCCCAATACCGCAATCCGCACAGCGACCTCCAAAATAGCCTAAAAAATCGAGTATTGAAGATAGACTTTGATCTGTAAAGCCTCCTATTGCCAGCAAATACCGAAAGGGGTAAGGACCGGGCTCGAAACAAACCCGGATTTTCCGGCCGCAAACGAGGTTTTTCCGTGGATTTTACTCAAACAGAACGAGACATTCTGCGTATCGTCCAGGGCACCCTGCCCGACAGCGCAACGCCCTTTGCCGATATCGCAGCCCAGACAGGCTCCTCCGAAGACGAAGTCCTGGCCCTGCTCCGCAAGCTCAAGGAAGGCGGACAGATCAGACGGTTCGGAGCCACCTTGCGTCACCAGCAGGCCGGATACGGCTTCAACGCCATGGTTGCCTGGTATGTCGAAGAAGGCTTTGATGTGGACCAGATCGGCAGGACAATGGCCAAACGCCCGGAGATTTCCCACTGCTACCTGCGCCGCAACTGCATGGACTGGCCCTACAATGTTTACACCATGATCCATGGCAAAAGCCGTGACGATTGCATGCAGGTTGTGGACGAGCTGTGCAGGGAAACGGGCGTGACCCAGTACGACATGCTGTTTAGCCACAAGGAACTGAAAAAAACTTCCATGGAATATTTTTAGGAGCCCAGCCATGACCATATCCCAGGAGCTTTTCCGGAAAGCCGCCACCCTCATTCCCGGCGGCGTCAACAGCCCGGTCCGGGCCTGCAAAAGCGTTCAGTGCGACCCGTTGTTCATAGCCAAGGCCTCAGGCAGCACCCTGACCACCGAAGACGGCAAGATCCTCATCGACTATGTCATGTCCTGGGGGCCCATGCTGCTGGGACACAATCATCCGGGCGTGGCCCAGGCTATCGCAGCCACTGCAGCCAACGGCACCAGCTTTGGCGCCCCCTGCCGCCTGGAAGTCGAACTGGCGCAAGCCGTGGTTGACGCGGTTCCGGGTATCGAGATGGTCCGCATGGTCAGCTCCGGCACAGAGGCAACCATGAGCGCCCTGCGTCTGGCCCGAGGATATACCGGCCGAAACGGTGTGATAAAATTTCACGGCGGCTATCATGGGCATGCCGACGCCTTCCTGGCCAGCGCCGGGTCGGGCGTGGCCACCCAGTCCATCCCGGGCACGCCGGGAGTGCCTCAGGATGTGGTCAAACACACCCTGCTGGCTCATTACAACGACCTGGATGCGGTGAAAGCGCTGTTTGAAGCCCATGGCGACGACATCGCCGCGGTCATTGTCGAGCCCGTGGCCGGAAATATGGGCCTGGTGCTGCCCCAACCCGGTTTTCTCGAAGGTCTGCGGGATCTGACCCGGAAATATGGGGCCGTATTGATTTTCGACGAGGTCATCACCGGTTTTCGCGTCAGCTTTGGCGGAGCCCAGGCCGCGTTCGGCGTTGATCCGGACCTGACCTGTCTGGGCAAGATCATTGGCGGTGGCCTGCCCGTTGGGGCGTATGGCGGGAAAAAAGAGATCATGAGCCACATCGCGCCCAGCGGCACTGTTTACCAGGCCGGCACCTTGTCCGGAAACCCCCTGGCCATGGCTGCAGGACTGGCGACGCTTGGCCTTCTGGCGCAGCAGGACTATCAGTCCCTGGCTCAGCGCACCGCGGATTTTTCGTCGGAGCTTGAGCAGATTTTGCGCGCCAAGGGCGTTCCCGTGCAACGCAATCACATCGCGTCCCTGTTCACCCTGTTCTTTACAGACAAGCCGGTCACGGATTTTCCGTCTGCCCAAACCGCTGATTCCAGACTGTTTATTTCCTTCTACCAACAGATGCGGGACCAGGGCATTTATCTTGCACCATCGGGATACGAGTGCGCCTTCACCTCCTTTGCCCACACGGACGAGGACCTGGAACGCACTCTGGATGCGGCCCGCAATGTTCGATTCTGACCGCCGCACGTCGCGCATTTCCTTGACTGCGAACCAAAACCGTCGGTATATACGCCTAGCTTGTGCTTTTCGTAACATTTCTTTCTGGAGGTAGAAAGAGGATGAAAAAGTCAATGTTGATCAGCTTGGTCTGTGCGATCCTGCTGTCTTTTGTTGCCGTCCCCATGCTGAGCGCCGCTGACGCCCCTGGTGACGACTA
>CAZYZA010000034.1:0-31075 GCA_964651415.1 uncultured Desulfovibrionaceae bacterium | reverse complement strand
AGCGCAACATTAAGAAATATAAAAGTATTTTTTCATACGTGATAAACATGGGCTGGGCGATCATCCACAAACACCGGGACGGCCCCGGCATCATCTGATTCACAGCGCCGTTTCCGCTCCGTCCTCCTCCTGCCCACGAACCAGCTCCCACAAGGTCCGCACTCCGAATCCCGTGCCGCCGGCGCGGTAGATGGATGTGCTCTCATCGCTCCAGGCCGGACCGGCAATGTCCAGATGGGCCCAATCCACACCGTCGGGCACAAAATGCTTCAGAAACAGGGCGGCATAGATGGCCCCGCCCTCGCGGGTGGCGATGTTTTTCAGGTCAGCCACGTCGCTTTTCAGTCGCGCGCCATACTCCTTCCACAAGGGCATGGGCCAGAACCGTTCGCCGACGCGACTGCCCCCCTCGCGAATCTGGCGGTCAAGAGCGGCCGTGTTGGCGAAAACAGCCGCGACCTTGGGTCCGAGAGCCACTAGGCAGGCTCCGGTCAGGGTGGCCAGATCGACGATTGCTTCCGGCTTGAAACGGGCGCTGTAGCACAGGGCGTCGGCCAGGAGGAGTCGGCCCTCGGCGTCGGTGTTGAGAATCTCGACCGTGGTGCCGTTCATGGCCGTGACCACATCGCCGGGTTTGGTCGCCCGGCTGCCGGGCACGTTTTCCGTGCACGGCAAAAGCCCGACTACCCGAGGCATCTCCTGACCGGCCCGGCCCATGGCCTTGAAAAGCCCGAGCACCGCCGCCGCCCCGGCCATGTCCCCCTTCATCTCATGCATCTTGGCCGCAGGCTTGAGGGAGATGCCGCCGGTGTCGAAGGTCACGCCCTTGCCGATAAAAACCATGGGCCGCTCCGTGCTTCCGGGCTTGGAATCCAAAATAATGAACCGGGGCGGGATTTCACTGCCGCGAAAAACCGCAGCAAAGCAGCCCATGCCCAGGGCCGTGATTTCCTCCGGCCCCAGCACCTCCACCCCGAAACCGTGCGTCCGACCCAATTCCAGGGCCACCTCGGCCAGATATTCGGGCGTGGCCGCATTGGCCGGAGTGTTGACCAGGTCTCTGGCCAAGGTTACGCCTTCGACCAGGGCCGAGGCCTGAGCCAACCGCCCGTCAAGTTCCCTCTTGTCGCCACACAGGGTCAGGCTGCAGGGGCTGTCGGCATCGTCAGGCGATGACTTGAAGGCGGTGAAACGATAGCCGGCCAAGGATGCGGAGATGATCAGCTCCGTAAGCGCAGTATCTCCCAGTCCGATGCCGGCGACATGACCGGAGTCCACGACCAGCGTCGGCAATTCCTGACTGGCGGCGGTCTGCATGGCCAGAGCCACGGCGGCGCGGAACCCGTCCATGTCGAGTTCTTCGGCCTTGCCCAGGCCGATCACCAGCCGCGTCCCATCCGGAGCCGCGCACAGCTTGGCCCGTCCGACCTTGGCGGAAAAACCGTGTTCGCAGCCGCTCGCCCCGCTCCCTTCAACGGCAAACTCAAGCCTCACCCCATCTTTGAACTCGCCACAATGGCGAACAACGTGTATGTTCATGTCAGCCTCACTGAAAATTATGTATCATCTGCGCAAGGCCTTACGAAGCTTGCGTTGGCGAGTAAAGGCAGTTGCCAGGTCCGCCTCAGGAACTAATTGTTGAAAACATGGTCAACGGGAGCAATCAGATATGACGCAACGACAAACCATCGCCGTCCTCGGGGCCACCGGATATATCGGCGGCCGTCTTGTCCCGATCCTGCTGGAACGGGGCTGGAAGGTTCGGGCCGTGGGCCGCAATCCGGACAAGCTGCGCTGCCGCCCTTTTGCCGCCCATCCCGACGTGGAACTGGTCCGGGCCGACGTGCTGGATCAGGCCGCCCTGACCGCGGCCCTGCAGGGCTGTCACGCCGCCTTCTACCTGGTTCATTCCATGTATCCGGGAGTGCGGGACTTCGAAAGCCGCGACAAGCAGGCGGCCCTGGCCATGCGCGACGCGGCCCGGGACGCCGGACTGCAGCGCATCATCTATCTGGGGGGGCTGGGCGAACCCGAAGAAAACCTGAGTGCGCACCTCAAGTCCCGCACCGAAGTCGGAGAAATCCTGAAAAGCGGCCCAGCCGAACTGACCTGGCTGCGGGCGGCCATGATCATGGGATCGGGCAGCGCCTCTTTTGAAATTCTGCGCTATCTGGTCGATCGCCTGCCGGTCATGATCACCCCGGCCTGGGTCAAATCCCTGTGCCAGCCCATCGCCGTGACCAATGTTATCGACTACCTCGCCGGCTGTCTGGATGTGCCGCAAACCGCCGGCCGGACCTTTGACATCGGCGGGCCGGACATCCTCACATACCGAGAATTATTCGACATCTATGCCAGGGTGGCCGGGCTGCGTCCCAGACTTATCATCCCCGTGCCGGTCCTCACGCCCCGGCTCTCATCCTACTGGATTCAGCTGGTCACGCCGGTTCCGTCCAGCCTGTCCCGCCCCCTGGCCGAAGGGCTGCGCAACAAGGTCGTCTGCCGCGAAAACTCCATCCGGGAGCTGATCCCCACCCGGCTGCTGACGGCGGAGGAAACCATTGCCCGGGCCCTGGACCTCACGGCCCGCAGAGAAGTGGAAACCTGCTGGTCCGACGCCGGCAGCGTCCGCGTGCCGGAATGGATCGACTGCGGCGACGCCCCCTATGCCGGTGGAACAGTCCTGGAGTCCGCTCACACCGTGACCATTGCCGCAACCCCGGCCAGGGTCTGGCACGTGGTGGTCCGGCTTGGCGGCGAGAAAGGCTGGCTTTTCGGCGACCAGCTGTGGAAACTGCGCGGCCTGGCCGACAAGATCCTGGGCGGCACGGGTCTGCACAGGGGACGCCGCGACCCCTACGAGCTGCGCCCCGGAGACGCCCTGGATTTCTGGCGGGTACTCGTGGTGGAAGAAAACAAAAGATTGCGCCTGCTGGCCGAGATGAAAGTTCCCGGCGAAGCCCTGCTGCAATTTGACATTGCCGAGGAGCGACCCGGCGCGACCCGCCTGACCCTGCGCGCCCGCTTCCTGCCCAGGGGACTGTGGGGCATTGTTTACTGGTACGCGCTGGCGCCGGCCCATGGTCCCCTGTTCCGGGGCATGCTCATGGCCACGGCCAAAAACGTCGGAGGGTCCATCTTGTCCGGACCAAGCACACCAACCAAGGAGGGGACGGTATGCCAGATCTGATCACCGAACCGCGTTATTCCGAAACCACCCTTGACGACCCCAAGGCCTGGCCTGTTGTCGACAAAATCATGCACGGACAGCGTTCAGGCGTTCTGGGCACATCGCACATGGACATCCCCCTGTGCAGCCAGATGGCCTTTGCCGTGGCCAAGGATTTGCGGACCGTCGTCATTGTCACCCCGCGCCAGACCACCAAACACGACAACATGACCGCCAACCCGAATGTATCCTTTCTGATCAGCACGGCCAGAAACGATCCCGCCGATCCGGCCGCCGCCGTGGCCCTGACCGTGACCGCTTTTGCCACGGAACTGGACGGAGAGCGCAGGCACGTGGCCGTCAGCCTGTTTGCCGAAAAGCACCCGGAGCTGCTCGCTTTTGCCTCGGCCCCGACCAGCGCGGTCATGGAACTCAAGATCGACAGTTACCAGTTGGTCTGCAATTTTCAGGGAGTGACGCATATCCGCGTCCACTGAACGCACAGAGTTCCAGCCCCCTTCATCAGGGGCTGGACAGAAGACCACGGATTGGCGAAATTCTGGTGGTCCGGGACAAACCTCTCTCATCCGCCGCAACAGAACACAGGCGGTAAGGAGTTCACCATAATGAACAGACCCATCCGATTGGGCGTCAGCCGTTGCCTGCTTGGAGACAAAGTCCGCTACGACGGCGGCCACAAACACGATCCGTTCCTGACCAGGACCCTGGGCGAGTACGTGGAATACGTGCCGGTCTGCCCGGAAGTGGAATGCGGCCTGCCCATTCCGCGCGAGGCCATGCGCCTGGTCGGCAATCCCGACGCACCCCGCCTCGTGACCCAGAAAACCGGCATCGACCACACCCGGCGCATGCAGGACTGGGCCATGTCCCGCCTTGACGAACTGGAACAGGAGGGTTTGTGCGGTTTCATTTTCAAAAGCAAATCCCCGTCCAGCGGCATGGAGCGGGTCAAGGTCTACGCCGAGAACGGCAATCTCGTCGGTCAGGGCGTGGGAATTTTCGCCCGCATGTTCATGCAGCGTTTTCCTCTCCTGCCCGTGGAGGAGGAAGGCCGGCTGCACGATCCGCTGCTGCGCGAAAATTTCATTGACCGCATCTTTGTCCTGCGACGCTTCCGGGACATGACCAAGGCCGGACAGACCCTGGGCAACCTCGTCACCTTCCACACCCGGCACAAGCTGCAGATCCTGGCCCACAGCCCGGAGATATACCGCGCCATGGGCCGCCTGGTGGCCAAGGGCAAGGAGATCCCCAAAGACCAGCTGTTCAGAAACTATATCGAGCACCTCATGCACGCCATGCGCATGAAGGCCACGCCGCCCAAACACCGCAACGTGCTCCAGCACATCATGGGCTATTTCAAGAACGACCTGCATCCCGAAGAAAAACAGGAACTTCTGGACCTGATCAACAAGTACGCCCGGGGGATTGTCCCGCTCATCGTCCCGGTCACCCTCCTCAATCACTACGTGCTCAAATACGAGGAATTCTATCTCCAGGATCAAACCTATCTGCATCCCCACCCGGTGGAACTGAAACTGCGCAATCACGCCTAGACCTCGTCCGGAGCAGAGGAGAAGCCCATGACCAACGCTTACGACATCATCAGCCGCTTTGATCCGGAGTTTCCGCGCAAGCGGGCCGGCAGCCTGATCACCGACACCACGGAATTCATGAACATCCAGTACGGAGACGTCATTGCCCTGGATGGGCGGCATTTTCTGGTCCTGCGTGACGAAAAGGAGCGCAGCTTCGGCGTGGAAGACCCGAAATACTGGGTCAAGCGCTGCCGTGAACTGGAAACAGGAGAGCGCAAGATCCTGAAACTCGTTTTTTACGAAAAATTCCCCGTGTCCCTGGGCAGCATGGAGATCGAATGTTTTCGCAGCCCGCGCAAAGAGGCCCGCATCCTGGATCTGGTCCGGGGAGACAAGCGATTCATGCAGGGCTACTCCCGCGACGATGCGGTCGGCAACAACGTCCGCGTCCTGGACGTGGTCCGGGGCGACCTGCTCTCGCTTGAAATCGATCGTCTGGAGGCCGATCACAAAACCTATTTTTTTGAGCTCCTCCCGGACATCCTGGACAAATTCACACTGGCCTGCCGGGGGATCGAATTTCTGCACCGGCACGGCGAGAACCACGGCGACATCCGCCGCGACCACCTCTGGCTGGAACACGGCACGGGCAATTACGTCTGGATCGATTTCGACTACACCTATGAATTTCAGGAAAACCCTTTCGGCCTGGACATCTTCGGTCTCGGCAACCTGCTGTTGTACCTTGTGGGCAAGAAGTTCTGCACCACGTTCAACATCCCGCGTCCGGAATTCGACGGCCGGACCGACGTTCCCCTGGAGGCCGCGGACTTCTCCATGCTCTTCAGGAATCGGCTGGCCAACCTGCGCAAGGTCTATCCGTACGTTCCCAGAAATCTGAACAACGTGCTCATGCACTTCTCCGCCGCCTCGGAAGTCTTCTATTCCACGGTCCAGGAACTGCTCGACGACCTCGTACCCTGCATCGACGAAATCCGCCGTGGGCGGATCAACAACTAAGGAGACGCCATGAATCCGAAAAAAATCCTCATCGCGGTTGACGCTTCGGAAAACGCGGCCCGGGCCGTGCAATATGCGGCGGACATGCTGGCCGGTTCCAGCGGCTTTACGGTCACCATCCTCTACATCGAACGCCCGCCGAACCGGGATCTCTTTGCCGACGAAGCGGCCTGGATAGAGGCCGGTCAGACTCAGGAACTGCGCATCCGGACCTTTGTCCAGCAGGCCAGAACCACCCTGGTCGAACGCGGCCTGCCCGCCGACAGCGTGGACATCGCCTATATCCCGCACTGCCAGTCACCGGTCAACGAAGCGATCCGGCAATGCAGCATCGGCACGTCCATTGCCAGGGACATCCTGGCCTACCAGCAAAAAGGCGGGTACGGCACCCTGGTTATCGGTCGGCGCGGCGTGTCCCGAGCCGAGGAATTTCTTTTTGGCAGCGTGACCACCAAGGTCACCCATCTGGCCAAGGACTGCACCGTCTGGGTGGTGCAATAACCCGCAAGGAGGAGACTTTATGCCCAGCCTTGAACTGTCGACCAACGTCCGCATCCCGGACAAAGAAGACCTGATGCGCACCCTCTCGGCCTGCGTCTGCCGAGGACTCGGCAAGGCCGAAACCTACATGCTGATCAAGCTCCAGGATGAGCAGCCCATGCTCTTCGGCGGCAATGCGGACCCCGTGGTCCACATGACCCTGCGGGCCATGGTTTTCAAAGAAGAAGCAGTGCGCCAGCTGGCCGAGGAACTGACCGCGATCATGCACGACGAGCTCGGCGTGGAAAGCCAGCGCGTGTCCATGATCTTCATGGACTCGGACCTGAGCAAATGGGCCTGGGACGGCCGCCCCTTTGCCTGAGCCATGAGGCGCAGACGGTCAAACTTGCCTGACCACGTGCCGTCGTGTACAGGAGCCGGGCGCCGGGCGGTCCCCTGCCCGGCCCAATCAACACGAGGTGACCCATGTCAGACAAGAATTACGCCCAAAGCATCGCCGGCGACCTGTTTCACATGATCCAGTCCGCCAAGGACCAGGGCGTGGGCGTGGACGAAGGCTTCCGCAACCAGGCCATGTCCAGCCCGAACATGTCCCTGACCTACCTGTTCCTGAACAAAAACGATCTGCTCAAGGTCTCGGCCCTGCCGCCGCAGGTCAAAAAGCAGGTCCGCCGCTCCAACGCCCTGGCCGTCATCGAAGTTGCCAAGGAGGATGGCCGCAAACAGACCGCCGGCATCCACCTGGTCTGGAGCAGCGCCAAGCCGTGTTCGGGCGTCGAATCCGAAGCGGAAATGCTTGAAGGCATCCAGGTCCAGGGCCTGGGCGCGTTCACGGCCCAGCTGAAAACAATGCTCAAAAACGACGTCCCGCGCACCGTGGACGGCCAGACCTTGAGTCCGGAATCATAGCCGGACACCCCTGACGGAAAATCAGATATGCTGCTGAAACTTCTTTTTTCCACCGTGATCTGCGCCTTTATCGGCTGGATCACCAATTTCATCGCCATCAAGATGCTCTTTCATCCCAGGCAGCCGCTGACCATCGGCAGCCTGACCATTCAGGGCATCTTTCCCAAACGGCAAAAAGCCCTGGCCATGAACCTGGCCGCAGTCATCGAGGGCGAGCTGCTCTCCCATGAAGACATTCAGCAGGTTTTACGACGGCCGGTATTCGCGGCCAGACTGAAGGAAAAAATTCAGGAAGGATTCGCCCAGTTCCTGTCGACGCGACTGGGGGCGTTAAATCCCATGATCGCCATGTTCCTGGACGGGGCCATGATGGACAAAATCAAGGGCCTGCTCGACGCCGAGCTGGACCGCATAGTTCCCGGCCTGCTCGAAACCGCCACGGACGAAATCCGGAACTCCCTGGATCTGCGCCAGATCATTCAGGACAAAATCGAAAACCTGTCCATGGAACGCCTGGAAGTCCTGCTCATGTCGATCATGGCCAAGGAATTCCGCTTCATCGAGGTTGTCGGGGCCGTGCTCGGCGCCCTTATCGGCCTGACCCAGGGGCTCTTGTTCTTCTGATCAGCACCCTCGCTGCCTGCGCCGGGCCGGATCACCGGCCCATCATCCCTCCACAACCTTTTTCAGGTCTATGCCGTATTTGCGCATGCGGTTGAGCACGGTCAGGCGGTTGATCCCCAGGATTCTGGCCGCCTCGGACTTGTTGCCCCCGGCCTGACGCAGGGCCTGCAGAAGCTGACCTTTCTGGTCGCCGTCCCTGACCCCACCCGTTTCCGCCAGGGGTATCGTCTGCGCGCCGAAGGCCGCCGGCAGATGCCCCGGCTCGATATGACCGCCGTCGGCCAGGACAAAAGCGTACTCCAGACTGCTTTTGAGCTCGCGCACATTGCCCGGCCAGGAATATTCCATGAACAGGCTCAGCGTTTTCGGACTCAGCCCCCGGATATCCTTGGCGCTTTTCAGACGCAAACGCTGGATGAAATAGTCGGCCAGAAGCGGAATGTCTTCCTTGCGCTTGCGCAGCGGGGGCAGATGAACCGGGATGACGTTGATGCGGAAAAACAGGTCTTCGCGGAACAGGCCTCGGGAAATCAGTTCCGGGATGATCTTGTTGGTGGCGGTGATGACCCGCACGTCGGCTGTCAATTGGCGATTCTCCCCGACCCGCTCAAAGGTCTTGGTTTCCAGCACGCGCAGCAGCTTGACCTGCACGGGCAGGGGCAGGTCGCCGATCTCGTCGAGAAAGATGTCTCCGCCGCCGGCCGCCTCGAAACGACCCTGGCGGTGCCGAATGGCTCCGGTGAAAGCCCCCTTGACGTGGCCGAACAGTTCGCTCTCCAGCAGGGATTCGTTCAGGGCCGCGCAGTTGACCTGCACGTAGGGCTCGCTTTGGCGCGGACCAAGGTCATGAATGGCCCTGGCCACCAGTTCCTTGCCCGTGCCCGACTCCCCGCAGATAAAGACCGGAGCGTCACTCTGGGCCGCCCGCTCCACCAGGTGGAAGACCTTCCGCATGACGGCGGAATGGCCGATCATCCCGTGAAACATGTTTTTCTCTTCCAGCATGAGCGACAGTTGCTGCAGCTCATGCTCCTTGCGATCCAGCTCCGACAGGTCGACCATGGTCTCCACCGCCCCCAACGGACTGCCGTCCTGGGCGCGGAGGATGGAGGCGCTTTTCAAGACAAGGACCGAGCCGCCATCCTTGCGCAGGATACGGCATTTTCGCCGCACATAACCGCCCTGCTCAAAAACCTTGCACCAGGCCGAAAGGGCTTCAGACCGGACCAGCCGACATGCATCGCACTTGAAAATGGAACAGGGGGCGCCAACCAGCTCCTCCCGACAATAGCCCGTGATTTCTTCCAGGGCGCGATTGACCATTCTGATGATCCCGTCCGGATCAACCAGCAACAACCCTTCCTGCATGATATCGACAATCTCCCGCCAATGGGTCTCAAGCGGAGGCACAAGGGGCAGACTGCCCACATTCGCCGGCCGGATCATGCCGTGGCCGCTTCTTTCCGTGTCGTTCATCCTTTCTCCACGCGCCATCTCGCAGGCGCAGTACTTGCCTGTGACCAGAATTCAGCGCTTAAAACTTATACAGGTGTCACCACAACATAAACAGGTGTCAAAGCATTTTCAACAGCTGATAACCCGGATTGAACCGCGAGAAGGCACCGAAACCAAGACGGACCGCCTTCCGACGGACTTCATTTTTCATGGCATATCCATTGCTCAAAGGAGAGAAAGGGAGCATGGTTTGAGAAAATTCATTCCGGATACTCAGCAACAAGGAGGGAGCAATGACACGTAGTGCATGCGGCGGGGCGTTCTGGATCGTCCTGCTGATCTGGCTGTGGCCCGTGACCGCCATGGCCGCCACGGAAACCGAGGCCCCTGGCCGGGCGCTGGCCCGCCAGACAGTCAAAAGCGATGACACCAAATGGATCACGGCGGACCACTCCCGTTTTCCCATCCTCGCGCAATTTTTTGAAAAGCCCGAGGACGTGACCAGGGCCTGTCTATCCTGTCACAACGAAGCCGCCGCCCAGATCCACAAAACCATCCATTGGACCTGGAAGGATCCGGCCGATCCCAGCGGCGACACGGGCAAGGGCGGGATCTCCGTAAACAATTTCTGCATCGCCGTGGGTTCCAACGAAGCCCGCTGTACGTCCTGTCACGTAGGTTATGGCTGGAAAGACAAGAGTTATGACTTCTCCAAGGCAGAAGCTGTTGATTGCCTCGTCTGTCACGAACAGACCGGAACGTACAAAAAATTCCCGACCATGGCCGGCTATCCTGTGTCTGAAGCGACCATGTTCGAGGGCAAGACCGAATTTCTGCCACCCAACTACAATGCCGTGGCTCAGTCTGTCGGTCGACCAAGCCGGCATAACTGCGGCACCTGCCATTTCTACGGCGGTGGCGGCGACGGCGTGAAACACGGCGACCTGGACTCGTCCATGGCCATGCCCAACAAGCAGCTTGACGTGCATATGGGTGTTGACGGCCAGAACTTCGGCTGCAGCCGTTGCCATACCACCGACGCCCACAACATCGCCGGACGTATCTACGCCACCCCGGCGTCCATGGATCGCAAAAGCCTGCTGGAGGACGATCTGACGCCTAAAATCATGTGCGAATCCTGCCACAGCGCCCAGCCGCACAAAACCAACCAAAAGGCCAACGACCATACGGACAAGGTTTCCTGCCAAGCCTGCCATATCCCGACCTACGCACGGGTCAATCCGACCAAAATGCATTGGGACTGGTCCACGGCCGGCGACAAGAAACGTGAAGCAAAAAAAGACGATTTCGGCAGGCCCGACTACGACCCCAAAAAGGGCGACTTCACCTGGGGTAAAAACGAGATTCCCCGCTACGAGTGGTTCAACGGCTCCATCAAAGGCACCACAGCCAAAGACGTTGTCGATCCTTCGACCCCTGTGCGCATCTCATGGCCCATCGGCGACAGAGGCGACTCCAATTCGCGCATCTTTCCCTTCAAGGTCCACACCGGCAAGACTCCCTACGACAAGGTCCACAAGACCATGGTCATCCCCAAGCTGTTCGGACCCAAAGGATCCGGAGCGTACTGGGCCGATTTCGACTGGGACCGGGCCATTGCCATTGGCCAAGAGTACAACAACCTGCCCTACAGCGGCGAATTCGACTTTGTCGACACGGAGTACGTCTTCCCCATCACTCACATGGTCGCGCCCAAGGAGCAGGCCGTGGCTTGCGTGGACTGCCACACCAAAGGCGGACGTTTGGACCATTTGGAAGGATTTTACATGCCTGGTCGTGACTCGGCCCGCCTCCTGGACATGGGCGGATGGGCCATGGTCGCGGCCTCGGCCCTGGGCGTGGCCCTGCACGGGCTGGGACGTTTCCTGAGTTCTGTCGGACGACGCAAGGAGTAAGAATATGAAGGCGAAAAAGAAAATCTATCTCTATACCCGCTTTGAACGGTTCTGGCACTGGGTGCAGTCGTTGCTGATCTTCCTTTTACTTCTGACAGGCTTTGAGGTTCACGGTACCTTCACCCTGTTCGGATTCCAAAAGGCGGTGGAATACCACAATTTCCTGGGCCTGACCTGGCTCATCCTGTTCATCTTCATCGTCTTTTGGGTCTTCACCACGGGCGAATGGAGGCAGTACGTACCCACGACCAAGAAACTCTTCGAGGTCATTGGCTACTATTCGTCCGGCATTTTTAAAGGGCATCCCCATCCCGTCAAGAAATCCAAGGAAGCCAAGCACAATCCGTTGCAGCGCCTGACCTATCTGGGTCTGACCGCAGTGCTCCTGACCCTGCAGATGGCCACCGGCCTCTTGTACTGGCTCTACAACGACTGGGCCGTCTGGAACCTGACCTTTCTCGACCTGCGACTCCTGGCACTCATTCATCTGGCCTGCGCTTTCGCCATCCTGGCCTTTGTCATTGTCCACGTCTACATGACCACTACCGGCCACACCCTGACCAGCCACATCGCGGCCATGTTCAGCGGTTGGGAAGAAGTGGAGGAAGGTGAAGTGGAAGCCTGGGAAGTGCAGCAGAAACGATAGCTCCCTCCCCCTCCCAAGGGCCGCGATCCGGGTTCAGCCCGGTTCGCGGCCCGCTTATTCACAAAAGGTAGCCGTCACGCCCAAACGTGACGTAATTGAAGACACACAAAACCCCGCCAGTTGACCAAAACATTCATGATGGGGTTCATTTACCGGCCATCATGGCCGCGATGTCGTCCTGCACCGTTCCGATGGGCTTCAGGTCGAACTTTTCGATGACGACCTTGGCCACGTTCGGGGACAGGAAGCCCGGCAGCGTGGGGCCGAGGCGGATGCCCTTCACGCCGAGGAACAAGAGGGCCAGGAGCACGGCCACGGCCTTCTGCTCGTACCAGGCGATGTCGTAGGACACGGGCAGCTTGTTGATGTCGTCGAGGCCAAAGACCTCCTTGAGCTTCAGGGCGATGACGGCCAGGGAGTAGGAGTCGTTGCACTGACCGGCGTCGAGCACGCGCGGAATGCCGCCGATGTCGCCCAGCTTCAGCTTGTTGTAGCGAAACTTGGCGCACCCGGCCGTAAGGATAATGGTGTCCTCCGGCAGAGCCTCGGCCACCTGGGTGTAATATTCGCGGGACTTCTGACGACCGTCGCAACCGGCCATGACCACGAAGCGCTTGACCGCGCCGGACGTGACGGCCGCCACCACCTTGTCGGCCAGGGCCATGACCTGATGGTGGGCGAAGCCGCCGACAATGCTTCCTGTTTCCAGTTCCGTGGGCGGAGGACAGTTCCTGGCCTGGGCGATCAGGGCCGAAAAGTCCTTGGCCCCGCCGGCCGGACGGTCCGGAATGTGCGTGGCGCCCTCGTAGCCGACCACGCCCGTGGTGTAGAGGCGACTCAGATAGGTATTGTCCTTCTTGAGCGGTACCAGACAGTTGGTGGTCAGCAGGATGGGGCCGTTAAAGGCCTCGAACTCCGGATTCTGATGCCACCAGGACCCGCCGTAGTTGCCGATGAAGTGTTTGTATTTCTTGAAGGCCGGGTAGTAATTGGCCGGAAGCATCTCGCCGTGGGTGTAGACATCCACGCCCGTGCCCTCGGTCTGCCTGAGCAGTTCCTCCATGTCCTTCAGGTCATGGCCGCTGATGAGGATGCCGGGATTTTTGCCGACGCCGATGTTGACCTCGGTGATTTCCGGATGACCGTAGGTGGAGGTGTTGGCCTCGTCCAACAGGGCCATGGTCGTGACCGCCGTCTGTCCGGCCTTCATGACCAGGCCGACCATCTCGTCCACGGACAGATTCTTGGTGGTCGAAGCCAGGGCCTCCAGCATGAACTCATCAATCTCGGGTTTGCGAAAGCCCAGCACGGCGGCGTGCTCGGCGTAGGCGGCGATGCCCTTCAGGCCGATGATCAGGAACTCGCGCAGGGAGCGCACGTCCTCGTTGTCCGTGGCCATGATGCCGACGGTTTTGGCTTTCTCGGCAAAGGAGGACGTCGAAGCGCTCCAGGTTGCGGCCTCGGGCAGAGGCTCGCTGAAGTCCTGGCCGTTCTTGGCCTTGTAGGCGGCCAAAAAGGAATTTCTGAGCTTGTCGCGCCGCGCCAACCCGTCCTGGATCATGGCCGTGAAACGCACGTCGTCCCAATTGGCGTTGGTGATGGTGGCGAACAAACCCTGGAGCACGAAGTCATCGTTGGAGCGGTCCGGCTGGCCCAGCTCCTTCAGGCCCTCGCCATAGACAGCGATGCCGCGCAGGACGAAAATCAGCAGGTCCTGCAGGTTGGCTGTTTCCTCTGGTTTGCCGCACACGCCCTTGACCGTGCAGCCGGTGTTCTTGGCCGTTTCCTGACACTGAAAGCAGAACATGTGAAACCTCCCTTTTACAGGTTGAAGGCGGAAGAATTTCTGCCCAGGTGAAAAAGATGAGCGTTGCGTTATTTTTGAAATCCGTTTTCGCCGTGCTTGGCCGCAATACTGTCCGCCAGGCGGTTTAGGGCGTCCAGGGTATCGCTTTTCGGCAGTCCTTTGCACAAAACAGGATCCAGGACCTCGATCTTGAGGTTGGGAATCATGCCGGCCAGGGTTTCAACGGTCTTGCCGCCCCAGCCGTAGGACCCGATGACGGACAAAAACTGCGCCTTGGGCCGCAGGGCGTTGGCCAGAAACGCGGCGTAGGCGGCCAGGGGATGCGGTCCGGCCAGCACCGTGGGCGCGCCGACAACAATGGTGCCGGCATCGACCAGGGACATGGCCAGCTTGCCGATGTCCGTTACCGCCAGGTTGAAAAGCTCGACCTGCACCCCTCTTGCCGTCAACGCTGCCGCCAGATGGTCGACCATGCGCCCCGTGCTGCCGTGCATGGACACGTAGGGCAGGGCCACGAGATTGCGCGGCGGGGCGGAAATCCACTCGCGGTAGGCTTCGATGATCCATTCCGGGTTGTCGTAGATCTGACCATGGCTCGGGGCTACCATGGTGATATCGAATGCCGCGATTTTGTCCAGGTTCTTGGCGACGATGTTGCGGAAAGGCATCATGATCTCGGCAAAGTAGCGCTTGGCCGCCTCATGCACCCGGCACTGGTCCGTGACGAATAGGTCGCTGCTGGCGATATGCGATCCCAGAAAGTCGCAACTGAAGAGAATCCTGTCCTCGGCCAGATAGGTGGACATGGTCTCCGGCCAATGCACCCAGGGCGTGTGGATGAATTTGAGGGTCTTGTCGCCCAGGGACAGGGTTTCCCCGTCGGCCACGACCACAAACTTGTCTTCCGGGATGTGCAGCAGGTCCATCAGCATGAGTTTGGCCTTGGCGGTGACCATGACCTTGGCTTCGGGAAAACGCGCCAGGACCTGGGGGATGGCTCCGGAATGATCCTGCTCGGCATGGTGCGAAACCACATAGTCGATCCTGGAGACTCCCTCCAGGGCGGACAGCAGGACATGGGCAAACTCGGGGTCCACGGCGTCCAGCAGAGCTGTTTTTTCCGAACCGCGCACCAGATAGGCATTGTACGTTGTCCCGTCGGGGAGCGGTATCAGGGAATCAAAAAGGCGCCGATCCCAATCGACCACGCCGACCCAATGCACCGATTCCGTAATCTTCCTCATGTCCCCCTCCTTGGTGGTGTTGAATGACATCGTCCTCGGTCAAATCCACAAGCCCGCACTGATCTTTCATGTTCTCTCCATGGCGTTTCGGCCACGGTCCTGTGTTGACAAGACGCAGCCGTTGAGACGGCTGCCGTGAACTCCCGCGCGGATTACGGATTTTTCCGGACGGCGCGAAGGAACAGGCCATAGGTTTCCGAGGCGTTCGTGCGCATCAGCTCGAAATCGCCAAGGAGCGCCCCCTTGATGATCAAGCCCTGAATCGCTCCGACAAAAAGTGAGCACGCCGTGGGCACGGGAATCGCGGCGTCGATCTGGCCAGCCTCCTTGCCCTGCTCCAAAGTCTGGGCCAGAAGACGCCCATAGCGTTCCAGCAGGGTCACGACGGCGATCTTGGCGGGAGTCGATTCCGCCTTTTGGAGCTCTGCGAACAGCATGCGCGGTACTCCCGGATACTCAAGAGCAAAGCCGACATGAGCGTGAAACATCGCCTCCAGGGACGCGAGGGGGCTGACGGCAGCCTGGGCAGCTGCCGATACGCGCGAATACAATTCCGTGGCGACCCACTCCATGACAGCCCGCCAGATCTCGTCCTTGGTCGAAAAATGACGAAACACCCCGCCCTGGGACAAGCCCATGCGTCTGGCGATATCCGTAGTCGTGATTTCGCTTGGATTATGGACTGCGGCCAATTCGAGCACGGCCCTGACAGTCATGGCCCGCCGTTCTTCGGCGGAAAGATATTTGGATGATGACGACATGTTGCTCCAAAAGAAAGCGTTTGATTACTTTTAATCAGTGCGCTACCCGCCGATGTCAAGCGGAACCCTTTTGATTTGCAGTCTCCCGGCCAGAAACAATGACTCCGAGACCATGGTCGAATGCGATGCAGCCATGGCCTACGACAAGCACGGCAACGTCAATCCGCTGCCGCAGGGATAGACGCGTACCCAACCCGGCCTGAATGTCGGCTTGCAATTTCACCTGGAAACAACGCCGGGGGATTACCAGACAATCAACGCCCTAATGGCGTCCATTTTAAACCATCTGGTGGAACGTAGACATGCGTCCCCTTGGATCAGCGCGACCATAACGGAGCATGATCATCCATCGCCTCACTCCCCGATGATCTTGACCAAGACCCGCTTTCTGCGTCGGCCGTCGAATTCGCCGTAGAAAATCCGCTCCCAGGTACCGAAATCAAGTCGGCCCCCGGTCACGGCCACGACCACTTCACGACCCATGATCTGGCGTTTCATGTGCGCGTCGGCGTTGTCCTCGCCCACATTGTGGCGATACTGCCCGACGGGCTCATGCGGAGCGAGTTTTTCCAGCCACTGCTCATAATCGTGATGCAGGCCGGATTCGTCGTCATTGATGAAGACCGAGGCCGTGATGTGCATGGCGTTGACCAGCACCAATCCTTCCCGGATGCCGCTTTCGCGCAGGCAATCCTCGACCTGGTCCGTGATGTTGATGAATGCCCGACGGGTGGGGACCTGAAACCAGAGTTCCTTGCGATAGCTTTTCATGCATGCCTCCTGCGGATGATGAGGACAGACTATCCGCGCCACCGCCAGGGTTCAAGCCCTGCACCGAAACCCATAAGTCCGCGCAAGGCCGACGCCGATGTTTGCGGATGCGCGGAATTGGACTCCGTGCACCGACAATGGAAGCCGATGCATCGAACCACGATGTTCATGCGCCCACCGAGGGTGCACCAAGACGACGATTGCAAACCAGACGTGTCTTGCTCCGGCCGGAACAATTCCGTATGATGAGGAATCAAATCCCCCTTTTTTGCCGGAGCCGACATGGCGTTACGTTTATGCCTTTGCACCCTGATCATGCTGCTGACGTCTGCGTACCCAGTCCTGGCAGAGCCGCTGGTCATTGGCGTGGCCAAAGGCTTTCCTCCCTATCAATTCGAACAGAACGGCGCTCCGGGCGGATTTGACGTCGATGTGGCCAAGGCCGTGGCTGAAGAACTGGGCATGGACATCCGCTTCCACCAGGACGCCTGGGACAATGTGGTCGGCATGCTGCGCCTGGAAGAAATCGACTGTGCCGCCGGCATGGAGATCAACCCGTTTCGGGACCGCCTTTTTATCTTCACCACTCCCTACACCACCCGGCACAACGCTGTTTTTGTCCTGGAGAACAGTCCGATCAACGGGGTTGAAGATCTGTATGGCCAGATCATCACCGGCGACCGTCACTCTTTTGTGGAACTGTACTGGCGGGAGCAGGGAATTTTCAACAAAATCCGCGTCAGTCAGACCACGACCAAGGCTCAGGCCATGAAGCAACTGGCTGACGGTCATTCGGCCGCAGCCATCATGCCCCTGCAGGTGGGCCGCCACCTGGCGCGGGAAAACGACCTCAAGGTCCGCGTCGTGCTGCATCCGGACCCGGGATCAGACGTCGGCTTTGCCTTCACCCCCCGCCACGACGACCTGCGTCTGCGGTTCGACCACGCCCTGGACACGCTGCGCCGCAACGGCAAGCTCCGGGCCTTGGAACAGGCGTGGTTCGAGGAGGACTGAAAGCCGACGACAACACATTGACCCCATATTTCGCCGCCACCGACGCCAAACACATAATCACGGATTGAAAAATCCAGGAGGTTCGAGAGCATGAATGTCGCTTTCGGCAACCGTTTCGGTCAAAGCGGAATCTTCTGCTTCGCGTTCCTTTTTCTGCTACGCATTGCCGGCTTTGCCGCAACCGAAGACAGTGCGCGAGCGCTGCCCATCACCCACCAGGCCGCGCACTCAGAAAGCACCTCTGCCATCGACGAACTGAAGACACTGGAGAAAATCACCGTGCGGGCATTGCGGGCCTGGGGCCAGCTGCCGCCCCGGTTTGTACGCCTGGCACTGGAACTGCGAAGGCACGGCGTGGACATCATGGGCTACGATCTTGCCCAAGTCCTGGAATTGACAGACCGGACCAAGGATCCCCAACTCGCTTTGCACGAGTATACGGAAGAGTTGAACGCCTTGGCAGAGTTCATCCAGGGCGTGGTTGAAGCCCGTGACCACGAAGAATCCGCCGGCGCAACCGACTTGAAGCGTGTGTCCGCCCATACTCTGAGTGAAATCGCATTGGGCTTGAATGCCGCCGAGCAATATCAAGAGGGGTTGGACTACGCGACCATGGCGCTCACAATCCAGCCTGACAATCCTTTTTCACTGTCGATGAAAGGATGGGCCTTGCTCGGTCTCAACAGAGTGGACGAAGCCTACAATTATTTATCCCAATCCCTTGAGATATGGCCGGACAACAAACTCACGTTGTCGAATCTGCTTGTCGCCTTGTACCGGATGGGAAAATGTTCGGATGTAAAATATTTGGCAGACAAGTACAACATATCTGGCGATAGGTATATATTGTTCAGCACAATATTTGACGAATGCAAAAATCATATCGAACAACAAAAAATTCCTTAATCTTGATGAAGACAACAATACTGGAGTATTACATGCCCATATATTTCAATTTAAAATATACGGCTGTGTTGTTTTCGATACTTCTTTTCCTGCATTCCATATCCATCGCGGCAGAAGGTCAGCCGTCCTCCGCTTCAAAGAACGCAATCGTGAAGCCATCCACTTCCGGCATAATCGAGCCGGGCTACCGAGCAACGCATCAACCAAAAATCCATGGCGGTCTGACATTGGAGCCCGACCCACTCCATCCGTATCTGGAATGGCGGCGGGATAAAAAACTTGGACGTCCGACCCTACCGGGACACGTGGATCCTGAATTCATGCGCTTCCTGGGCGAAAAATTGATCTTGGATAACCCGGAATTAAAAAACGCCAGCACTGAAGAAAAGGCTCGCCGGGCAACCATTGCTTATGCGGATTGGTTGGCGGAAGACAACAAGATCCCACAAGCGGATTTTGCCGATTCCGTGCGAGCCACCATTCATGGATATCGAGACTCTGTGCTCAATTGCGGACAGCACACGGACAATCTGGCGAAGGTGTGGGAAGGAAGCGGCATCGACCCCAAAAGGATCGGACGCATCAGCGCCAACAAAGGCAAGGGCAGCATGGCCGGAATACTCAACATGGGCGGCGGTGCCCTTGAAGGCCTCCAAAACGTGGCTGATCAAAACTGGGGGCATCAGTATCCGGTGGTCTACGGTGACGATGGGGTTCTGTACGGCCACGATGTGTGGAAGCATGCTGTGGAAAAACGCAAGGCGGCATACGACGAATACGGCGAACTGCTGAGAAATGCGTTTAAAAACGACGACCTGAAGAGCGTTGAAAAATACTGGGAGCAAATCCCCAATTTTTTTGACGGCATGGAGCACAGCCCCTTTGTTCACATGGACCCTCGCGCGCAAAACAACGTGATGAAAGAAATGGGCTATGTGTACTATCAATTTGAAACGCATGCCCCCCAGGCCGACGTTGAGGACATCCCCATGGGGACGAGCGTCGGCGAAGCCGTTGACCACTACAACTCGGCCGAGAGTCAAAAGCACTATGAACGGGTAGGAAGGTTCTCGCATCCGACCATCCCCTCCGTTGTCCCGAGGTCACGCCCCGAGCCCGCGGTGATCCAGATCGGTCCTGACGGAAAAACCATGCATCCTGCTGCTGACAAGCAGACAGCTTTTTCCATGGTTCCGCATCTTGTCGGCCTGACACAGCAGGACGCGGAAAACGCTCTTGGAGAAGCCGGACTCACAGCCTCCGTCACAACGGAAATTCAGAATATGACGCCACCAGGACAGGTGATCCGCCAAAGTCCGGCAGGCGGCAGCGGCGTCCAATCGGGCAGTACCGTCGACATTGTGGTTTCAGACGCGAAAACAGCCGCCGCATCCAAGCCGGACAACGACATGCAAGCAGAAACCGAGAGGTTCGACTGTGGCTGGAACGTGGACTACTCAGTGCTGAAGAAAGTGGAGACGGACGATCGCATCTACTATCTTGACGCCGGCGGACGCAAACATGGCCCGGACGTAAACTGGTTCTTCGATAAGGCGACGTGGAAACGCACCGACCAAGTCCAGACGCAGGTGTGCTGGTACGAAGACGTCGCCCACGGCAAGAGAAGGCAGTGGTATCCCAATGGAGAGATACTTTGGGAGGGTTTCTTGGAACACGGCAAACGGCAGGGCACGATCAGCGAGGGCTACGACAACGGCAATCCTCACAAACAATGGACGTATGACCAGGGCGTCCTGACCGGACCGTACCTGGAGTGGTTTAAAAACGGCCAACTGAGATTCAGCGGTGAATACACGAACAAGGTCAAGACGGGCACGTGGCGAGAATGGGGGCCACAAGGCGAATGCCGCACGATCCTGGATTATGGCGACGGTTCCGGCCCGGTCACCCAGACACCATGTTCGCCATAACGTGGATATTTTTTGCGCACAGTTTCCCTGATGACGGAATTTTCGCCATCAGGGGATGCATCAACACCATTCATGGCTTGCTCCAACCGGGACAGTGCGCCCAATCCCCGTCGTACCTTGCCGATCAACACCTCTTCATTACCCAGCTGCGCCTCAACTCATGCAGGAAACAGAAAAGCACATAGCTAATTATTTTGACAACCAGGGTGGGACAATCAGGGGAACCTCGACTTGCATTTGACCGCAGTCAAACATAGACATGGTCGCAATAGAATACACGGGTCTTTGCTCTCTCTGCCTCGCGATGCACAGTCGCTGTTCGACCTCCTCCTGGCACGAAAACAGAGGGAACAAAGCCCGACCCGACCATGCCCACGCCGACCAAGCCAGATCGTGGCTCAACCCAGGAGCAAGCAATGAACAAACTGATCACCACTTATCTTTGCCCCAGGACCCGAACGCTGCCTGTCATTCTCTGGATTTTCCCGTGCTTGCTCTTTGTTGCCTCTCATGCCGCGGCCGCAGACAACACGCCGTTTCAGTGGGACAGTCACCTGAGCATTGCCGACGACACGCAGCATTTCCATCAGATTGGTTTTTCCCCGGACGGCAGCCTTTTTTTCGGCATATCGGACCAGACCGTTTATGTATGGAGGAGTGCCGATGGCGCGGAAGTGGCCCAATTTACCCACGAACAGCGAGCCATCAACGCGGCGCTATCGGCAAACAACGAACAACTGATCACCACTTCACAGTTTCGCTTGGCCCGCATATGGGACGTCAAAAGCGGGAAGCTGTTGGAAACCTTTGGCGATGCGGACCACTCAATGCGTCCCAATATCGAGTTCGTCGCGTGGCCGCCCCAAGGCCCCCGCGCAGTTCAAACGAACAGTGACTGGTCGCTTTCGATTTTCGACGCGAGGACCGCAGAGCAACTGCTGCACCTGGACCAGATTACGACACGGGTTGCCCGGCTATTATTCTCAGCAGCGGGAGACCGGATCGTCACTACGGAGGAAGATGGCAATATCCGCGTGTTCGATGCCGAAACCGGCGTAGAGCTGTTGTTGCACAATCGCCATGAGGAGCAGGCACAGATTGCCATCTCCCCGGATGGTCAAAGGATTGTCTCGATCGCTCAGGATGGCATGGAGGTCTGGAATGTCGAAAGCGGAGAAATCATCCGTCGCAAGGACGACCATGGCTACCGGAGCTGGAACAGTCCAAGCTTCTCTCCCGACGGTGCCGCCATCGTCTTGTTGAACAAAGCCACCCTGGACGGCTTTCAGATTCTTGATGTCGAGTCCGACTCCATCCTGCTGGCCTTGCCGCAAGACTCCGTACCTCGTGACGGGAACAGCAGGCCCCGCTATCCGCTTCAGGTCCAATTTTCCCCTGATGGCAGAAGCATCCTCACGTCCCATGGCGGACTCATTCGCCTTTGGCATCTGGACGACCGCTTTGCAGGCACTGCGTCCGTTCCGGTCGCCGTTCCAAGCATCCACTCCCAGCCGGAGCCAACAGCAGCCGCGCCGGAGGAGGAAGGCTCCGCTTCAGCCGCACACCAGCCGACCGATGACGCGCCAACCGCCAACGACGCAGATGTTGCCGCACTTGGCCAGCCCGGATTGCCGACCGAGTTGGCGGCCCTGGCTGCTGAAGGTCGGTTGACCGTCCGAGCGCTCCGGGGCTGGGACCGACTGCCGGAACGCTTCAACCAGTTGATCTTAGAACTCCGCCAGCACGATATTGATCTGCTGGGCGCCAATCAGGCTGCGGTGGAAGCGCTGCACGCCCGAGCCGCCGATACGCCCGCCTTGTCCGACCGGGTCAACGAGCTGCGAGAACTGGCTGAACTGCTGGCAAGCTACGCCGTCACGGGCGCTGATCCAAAACAAGAGGCATTATCGGAGCCGATCGAACCATAAAGGTTCATCGCCTGGACGACGCCCATCCATCTTGGCCGAAAGGAAAATATGAGACACGTTATCTATGCAAAAATTGCTGCGAACAAGATTAATTTCCGTAACATACAAAATGGAACAGAAGAAATAGTCACGCCTGAAAAACCGTTCACAACAGTTCGCATGCTGGTAGGCGAGTATATACCGTACGAAATGTGCTTCAAAAAAGGCTTACTCAAAGTCCGGAAAAAGGGATTTTTCTCTGCAGGTCCATATGTAGTTGTTCATGCTACGGAAATGAATGACGGTGGGCTTTGCGAGATAGAACGACGCATCCTCCAAGAGGTCGCGCTTACCGCCGGAGCCAAGCGCGCGCTGATCTACGAAGGCCCTGTACTTTCAGACCAGGAGGTGGCCACTCTTGTTGGATAGTTCAGTTGCGGCTGACCGTTGAACTTAGTCGCCCCACGTCCATACCGACCCTTTGCCGCTCCGCTTTCGACAGCCGAATTATAGTTCGACATTCGGGGGCATCCCTTGCAGTTCACAACTCCGCAGGCAAGGTCAGAATAAACCGCACAACTTCCGGTCCGGGCGCGTACTGCAGACGGCCGTGGAGATGATTTTCGGCAAAAACCTTGGCCGTGTGCAAGCCAAGGCCGCGTTCCCGACCTTTGGACGAAACAAAGCGAGTGAACAGATGCGCGGCGATTTCCTCCGAGATGTGTCCACTGTTCTCGACAATCACGTCAACTCCGGCATCCGTGGGCAGGCATGTCACCGTGACCACGCCTTCGCCCTGAATCGCTTCCAAGGCGTTGATCACCAACGACGACACGATGTGACGCACCAGCCGGGGATCTGAGCGAACCGGACAAGCCGAACTCTGCAACTCAATGCTCTTGCCCTGGGCCACGGGATGACGGCGCAACTGCTCCAGCATGCGTTCGAGAACAGTCGCGACGTCGAACGTCTCGGCCCGGACAGCCAAACGTCCAAGCTCCGCCGCCGTGACGTCGTATTGATAAAGGACTTCCTGCAGCCTGGTCAGCGCACAATGGTGCAAGATCGGAAGATGCTCCAGCAGAGTCTCCCGCTCCCCCGTGTTCAGGAACGAAAGCAGGATCTCCATTCCCCCGGCCGCATTGATCATCCCGTGCAAGAAGGAGCGGTTGAGCGCGGCCAGACGACGTTCGTGACTGATATCCAGGGCAGTATTCAGACTGTAGGTCTGGCCTTCGAAGGAAAAGGGTCGGGACAGAATTTGCAGGTCGACCGCGTGAAAGCCGATGTCGTTGCGAACCAGAATATGACATTCACGACAGTCCTCCACCCCGCGCAGGCTCTTCAGAATGGCCTGAGCAGCACCGCAATGTCGGCACGAATGCGAACAGCCGCATCCGCCGGGCATTTCCTTGGCGTGCACGCACCCCAGGGCCTCGCCCGGTCGCAGTCCGAATAGTCTGCTCCGGTTTTCCGGGTTGACCGCTTCGGTAAAGGAAGGATTGCTGTAGACGATCTGCCGGCAGGGATTGACCAGAAAAATCATGAACGGCATCCGTTCCAGCCACTGCAACTGCTCGACACGGGCCAGGGCCGCCGGTAAGTGATGAATGTCTTCCAAAGGAAGTCGCGCGGCCTGAGCGAAACAAGTCTCAACAAGTGGTGTCTTCATGTCACCAGTGCATACTCAAATTCCGCAGATTATCAACACGTCCCCATCTTTTGGCAGTAACAACCGGGAAATACGGATTATTGCCGCTACCGGACATGCATAGCCATCGTTCCAATCACAGCCTTTTGTTTGCGCCCGATCGGTCATTTTTGTACATCACCCGAGAATACAGCGCTTGCCGCAAGCCCCGGCACTGTGCACGCCGGCAAAAAAACACGAACCAGCCGACCAAAACGCGATCAGATCCTTGCATCACGGAGAACCCGCATGAACATCCCTCGCTTTCTGCGCCGCCTATCAATCCTGGTCATTCTCCTTGTCCTGTGCGGGTGCGCCTCCCTGCCGGGGGCCGGGGGCAAGAGGGTCGAACTCACCGTGCTGCACACCAACGATCATCACGGCCGATTCTGGAAAAATAACGACGGCGAGCATGGACTGGCCGCGCGCAAAACCCTGGTCGACGCCATCCGGGCCGAAGTGACGGCAGACGGCGGCGTGGTCCTTCTGCTTGACGCCGGCGACATCAATACCGGCGTGCCCGAGTCCGATCTGCTGAACGCCGAACCGGACATCCGGGGCATGAATCTGATGGGTTACGACGCCATGGCCGTCGGCAACCACGAATTCGACAACCCCCTGGAAGTCCTGCGCCAACAGGAAGCGTGGATGGAATTCCCCCTGCTCTCGGCCAATGTCTACGACGCCTCGGGCCAGCGCCTGTTCACACCCTACCATATTTTCTCCCTGAACGGCCTGCGGGTGGCCGTGTTCGGCCTGACCACCGAGACCACGGCCGTGGTCGGCAATCCACAGCACATCGGAGGGCTGGTTTTCCGACCGGCCGTGGACGAAGCCGGCGAACTGGTGCCCCAGTTGCGACAGAAAGCCGACGTGGTCATCGCCCTGACGCACCTGGGCCATTATCCGGAAAGCGCGGTCCACGAGACAGCGGCCAAGGGCTCCATTGCCCTGGCCCGGGCCGTACCCGACATCGACCTGATTGTTGACGGTCATTCGCACTCGCTGCTGACCGCACCGGCAATGGAAAACGGCGTGCCCATCGTGCAGGCCGGAGATCACGGCAAGTATCTGGGACGGATTGATCTGCGTTACGAAAAGGGAACGGTCAGCGTCATGGGCAGCAAGCTCATGCCGATCAACCGCGCTGAAAACGTGGAAAAAGACGGACAAATCGTGACCATGCCCGCCCAAAATCCCATCTCGGAAGATCCGGCCATGCTGGCCCTGTTGACTCCGTTTCAGAATCAGGGAGCCGAGGCCTTGATGACGGTCATCGCCCACGCCGACGGCAACTTCACCGGAGAACGCACCCTGACCCGCAGCGCCGCCACCGAACTGGGCGTTCTGCTCTGCCGGGCTCTGCGCGAGAAAACCGGCGCGGATGTGGCGGTCATGAACGGCGGCGGCATCCGGGCCGGCCTGCCGGCCGGAGACATCACCTACAAGGATGTGCTCAAGGTCAAGCCCTTCGGCAATACGGTCTGCACCGTGGCCATGACCGGCCATGAGCTGATGACGTACCTGCGGACAGTGACGGCGATGGAGCCGGGCACCGGCGCTTTCGCCCATTTTGACGGCGTGGAGCTGGTCTATTGCGGCGAGGAACTGACCGCGGTGCTCATTGACGGGGCAACGACAGATCCGTCCGCCACATACACCCTGGCCCTGGAAAGCTATCTGGCCGGCGGCGGGGACGGATATCCCGTGCTCAGCACCCATCCCAACTTTCTCGACACCCGTTTTGTCGATGCCGACATCGTGCGCGAATACCTGACCAAACATTCGCCGCTCCGGGTGGCGGATTTCACACCGTCAGGAACCGGACGCCAGGAATAGCGGACATCAACTCGCCAAGCCGCAGAGGCCCGGCGATCACAGAAAAGGAAACCGTCTCATGGGAAAAATCATTGCGGTCTGCACCAGTGCCAAGAAAGGCCAGCGCAAAAAGAACATTGAGCAGGGTGAACTCGTGGCCGAACACGGCCTGCGCGACGACGCCCACGCCGGACCATGGCACCGGCAGGTCAGCCTGTTGGCCATGGAGAGCATCCGGAAGATGCAGGCCGCCGGACTGAACGTCGGGCCGGGAGATTTCGCGGAAAACCTGACCACCGAAGGCATCGATCTGCCCGGCCTGCCCCTGGGGACCAAGCTGCGCATTGGATCGCAGGCCCTGGGAGAAGTCACCCAGATCGGCAAGGAATGCCACACCCGTTGCGCAATTTTCCATCAGGCCGGGGATTGCGTCATGCCCAAGGAAGGCATTTTCATCCGGGTGCTGACCGGTGGCGTGATCCGCGTCGGCGATGAGGTCAGGGTGGAAAACTGAGGCGACCGTGGGCCGACAACGGCCCCTTGGTCTGCGCCGCGACGTCTCCTCTCAAGTTACGCTGACCCCCGGCGACACCTCCGGGCCATGTCGCCAGGGTCGCGTGGGGTCAGCGGATTTCCCGCTGATCGCGGGGCGGGCTTGTCCACAATCCATGATCGTTATCCGGCAGACGCTGCAGATTGCTCAGTTCAAAGCTATTGCGGTTCTGATCGTAGCGGTCCCAGAATCCCGGTTCAACGTGATACGTCTCCCCGCTGTCCGGATTGTAAACCCGGTCATAGCCACGGATGGCGTCGGCCCGCTTTTCGGCCATGACGTCCTGACTCCGATTGCGCCCTTCCCAGCCCGCCATGATCATGTCCGAGGTTTCACGCAAGGTCTGCCCGGCCCGAACCACCCGCTGAAACATTTCCTGCGAGGTTGCCATGCACTGACCGGCGTATTGCGGGGAGATGCGCAAGCTGGCCAGCGACGCGGTCAACAGCGGCTGAAGGGCTGCAAATTCCTCTTTGGGCGCGGTAACGCCGCAGACCATGAATCCATAGGCGTTACCACCGCCCGGCCCACCCATCTCCGGCATGAACGGCACGGCGCTGAGCGAAAAAAGCCCCTCTCCGAGCCGCCCGGACTCATGAAACAATCCCCGGACCAATGCGGCCTGCCCCGCTCCCAGGGGAGATGGCGTCGGGCTGGCGGAGACCGGCTCCAATCCGGCCAGACGGGGAGCCTGCGGCATGAACTGCCTGGCGGCCTGAGTGGCGGTGATCTGTTCGAAATGGACCAGAAAATTCTCCGGAGTCAGCGGCTCGATGACCGGCATCTCGATCCAGGGCACGGGATATCCGCCCATGCTCATGTATTGCTGATCCAGCTGCTTCTGCCGCTGGCTCATGTAGACAGGCCCAACAGAGCCGAAATAAAAAACCTGTCGCAAGGGCTGGCTCCTGTCGCGCAGGACCACCGCCAGTTCGGCGCACTGACCGGCCAGAAAGACATCCCAGCCCGACGGCACATCAATGGACACGATGCCGTTGTCAAACCGCTGCAGCCGGGCATCCCCCGCCACGGCGCCCGAAACCGCCAGCATCAGCACCATGATCAAAAATACAGACACTCGCATTTTCTCTCCTCCTCCGTGCGTCACGGTCAAAAGATCGAATTCGATCATCCACCGCTGAAAAACTGCACGACAAAAAGGCTTGACCACGCCCGGAATGCATTTGCCACTATCCGACGTTACTGCAAAAAGGTTCAAAGTCGCCCGACAAGTTATCGTAACTGCTTGAAATTTTATAGTTCAAGTTTCAGAAGAACGTCGATTTCAGACTTTTGCAGTGCCGCCCGCAGGAAGACCTTACGGCTGCAGCAACTTGAATCCCGTGGCCGGTTCCAGACGACGGACCGCCGACGTATCCAGCAACTCGACCAGAACCGCTTCCATAACCTGCCAGACCCTGACTCCACCGCGAATGCAACCCGTCACGGTCTGCTCTTTCCGGCCGCAGGCCATGTGCATATGCAGCACGGGCTGCCCCGCATCGTCGGGAAAAATGGTCCCCGCGCCAACCACCTCATGGGCGTCCCCCAGCTGAAGGTGCATGGGGACGACCGGCGCAACACCACGGCTGCGCTCCGGCCCGACCACCAGGGAACTTCCCTGATCCGCTCCGCCCAGGATAACCAGATAGCCGGCCCGGACCCCTTCTTCACGGGCCAACTGTTCGATGCATTCGTGCACAATATCCTCATCCTCCAACCGAATGACAAAAATCCGTCCCTGCCGGGCCTGTGAATACCGCATGGATACCTCCTGCTGAAATACCGCCGCCGGCGCACCCCTGCTCCTGTCGCCCGGGCCGCCAATGATCGCAGCTGTGACTGGTCTTCGGATACTCGTTTCTTCCTGTCCGCTCAAGCTTCCATGCCTTTTGCGAGTCGGACTGCGCAGCCCTTGACCCAACAGCAAATTTCGCCGCCAGGATTGACCCGGAACAAGGCCCCTGCTATTGGTAGGACCAATTTTCATCCCTCTACCAAGGAGCCACCATGAACCGCATCCGTGTCGGCAATCTGGACATTTCCACAGCACTGCATGACTTCATTCGCCGGCAGGCCGCTCCGGGCACAGGGGTGAGCGCAGAACAGTTCTGGGCCGAACTGGAGCAGGTGGTTCTGGATCTGGAAGGAACCAACCGTCAACTCATCCGGCGCAGACAAGAGCTGCAGGATCGCATCGACACCTGGCACATTGCCCATCGCGGCCAGGAGCATGACAGCGTTGCCTACGAACAGTTCTTGCGTGAAATCGGCTACATTGTCCCGGCCGGTGCCTCGTTTTGCATCGAAACAACAGGGGTGGACCCGGAAATATCCACCATTGCCGGCCCGCAGCTGGTGGTTCCGGCAACCAACGCCCGCTACGCCCTGAACGCGGCCAATGCCCGCTGGGGCAGTCTCTACGATGCACTCTACGGCACGGACGTGCTGCCGGACGACGACGGAGCTGGTACAAGCGGGGGATACAATCCGTTGCGCGGGGCCAAGGTCATGGCGTACGCGGCCGCCTTTCTGGATACGGCCCTGCCCCTGACCCAGGGCAGTCACCAGGACGTGGTCGAGTACAAATGCGAGGACCAAAGCGGCGTCTGGACCGTGACCCCGGAAACCGCCAACGGCCCGGTGGCCTTTGAGCACCCCGAACGCTTTGCCGGCTTTGCCCGGAATGTGCTGCTTTTCCGCCACAACGGCCTGCACATCGAACTGCACATCGACCGCAACCACCCCATCGGCGGAGCCCATCCGGCCGGGGTCAAGGACGTGGTGCTGGAAGCCGCCGTGACGACCATTGTCGACTTTGAAGATTCCATCGCGGCCGTGGACGGAGAAGACAAGGCCCTGGCCTACGCCAACTGGTTCGGGCTGATCAACGGCAGTCTGCAGACAAGCTTCACCAAAGGTGGACAGACCGTGCAGCGGGGTCTGAACCCGGATCGCCTCTACACGGCCCCGGACGGCTCCGCCCTGACCCTGCCGGGACGCAGCCTGCTTCTGGTCCGCAATGTCGGGCATCTCATGACCACCAACGCCGTGCAGCTCGGCGGCCGTGAAATCCCGGAAGGAATCCTTGACGCCATGGTTACCGGCCTCATCGCCCAGCACGATCTGAAACAGCTGGGACGGTACGGCAACAGCAAGACCGGCAGCGTCTACATCGTCAAACCCAAGATGCACGGACCCGAGGAAGTGGCCTTTGCCTGCGAGCTTTTCCGCCGGGTCGAGACAGCCCTGAACCTGCCCCCCCGCACGCTCAAGATCGGCATCATGGACGAGGAGCGACGCACGTCCGTCAATCTGTCCGAATGCATCCGCCAGGCCAGGGACAGGATCATTTTCATCAACACCGGATTTCTGGACCGCACCGGTGACGAGATCCACACCAGCATGGAAGCCGGACCCATGATGCCCAAAGCGGACATGAAAACCGCCCGCTGGATCATGGCGTACGAAGACTGGAACGTGGACACGGGGCTGGCCTGCGGCCTGTCGGGCAGGGCGCAGATCGGCAAGGGCATGTGGGCCATGCCCGACCGCATGCGCCAGATGGTCGAAACCAAACAGAATCATCCCCTGGCCGGGGCCAACTGCGCCTGGGTGCCTTCGCCCACGGCCGCGACCCTCCACGCCATGCACTATCACCAGGTCAATGTCTTTGACCGCCAGACAGAGCTGCAGGGCAAGCAACGCGGCACCCTGGAAGACCTGCTGACCATCCCCCTGTGCACCCGCGCCCTGTCCGCAGAAGACATTCAGCGGGAGCTGGACAATAACTGCCAGGGCATCCTGGGCTATGTCGTGCGCTGGATCGACCAGGGCATCGGCTGTTCCAAGGTTCCGGACATCACGGACGTGGGCCTGATGGAAGACCGGGCCACCCTGCGCATCTCCAGCCAGTACATCGCCAACTGGCTGCATCACGGACTGTGCACCCCGCAACAGGTTCGACAGACCCTGGAGCGCATGGCCACGGTCGTGGACCGGCAGAACCAAGGGGACCCGGCCTACAGCCCCATGTCGCCGGACTTTGCCGCAAGCCGGGCTTTTCAGGCCGCCTGCGACCTCGTCTTCGCGGGCAGGACCCAGCCCAGCGGGTACACCGAGCCCATCCTGCACGCCCGGCGGCTGCAGCGCAAAGACAACGGGTAGGACACGGCGTCAAAGCCGGGATCACCAATGGTCGGGAGCACCCCGGCCGTGGTTGCCCATGCATCTTCAGGATGCGCCCCGCTCGTGCGACCGGTGTGAACAGGTGGCAACCGTGTTATCCGCACGCAGAGCTTCCATGTGCGCCGATCTCCGGAACACGACGCATTCAGTGCGATAATTTGCCGAAAAAATCGTATATAAACCTATTCTCTTTTACCGGCAGTTTCTCTATGCATTTTGGTGACACTCATACGAGGAGCTGCAATGAACAACGATACTCCTTCCACAAAACTGAAATTGGCCCGACAAATCCGAAGAGCCGTCGGCATGTTGATTCTGGCCAACCTTGCCGGCCTGCTGGCCGTAGGCCTGACAGCCTCGTCGGGCGGCACAGCAGCGCTCATCACCGGCCTCAGCGTCATGGTCGCGGTCACTGCACTGGCCGCATTCCTGTGTCGCCGACTGGAACGGGACGCCGAGAAAAATGTTCAGGACATGAATCGCATCTTTCTCAACATCAGACAAGGCGATGCGGACCTGTCCTGCACCATGCAGGATGTGGACAATCCGGATCTGCAATCCATCTCCAACTGTTACAATACATTCTTGTCCAGTGTCCGGGAATTGGTGGAACAGATCCGCAAAATGGGCATTGACATCGCACTCGACAGTACCCGCGTGGCCAAATCCATTTTCGACACGCGCAG
>CAZYZA010000033.1:0-31663 GCA_964651415.1 uncultured Desulfovibrionaceae bacterium | reverse complement strand
ATTTGAAATCCTTGGTCCGCGTATTGATGCGTAGAATCTTCATGGATGCTCCTGTCAAATGCGTCAAAGTGTTACAGTCGGCAACTATGCTGCCAACCAAGACATAAGGCAAAAAAAAGGACAGGGCTGGGAGGAATGCCAACCCCCAACCCTGCCCTGGTGACTGGCAAAAAAACTCAATGCAGTCCTGTCTATCGGGCACGGATCTCAACGATCACGTTCATCTGCAGTAGCCGGATCTTAACGCAGAACCTCCGAACCACCGCACCACGTTTCGTCGAACCGGACCAACTCCAGAGAGTCTTCGTCCCGCATGGTGGCTCCCAGTTCATCCCGTTCGTTGCCGACTTTCCAGTCAGCCTCTTCCAGGCACAAGAGCGAAGCATCATCGAACCACATGGGAACCTCCCTTTTCGACTTGAACCACAAGGAATACGCGCCGGACCAGCCGGCGCGTTCAAACAACATCTTACAGAGCAGCCTCGTAAATGCGGGCCACATCGGCGTCACGCAGGCAGACCGGATTGGTCAGACCGCAGGCGTCTTTCTGGGCATTGGCGGTCATGATGGCGATGTCTTCCTTCTTGACATCCTTGCCGTAACGCTTGCCGAGCTCGATCAGACCGGAAGGAATGCCGACGTCGGTGGACAGCTGCTTGATGGCGTCAAGGCACTTTTCAGCGGCGGCGCGGATGGACATGCCTTCCACGTTTTCGCCCAGGAACTTGGCCATGTCGACAAAGCGTTCCAGCTTGGCGTTCATGTTGGCGCGCTCAACGTGCGGCAACAGGATGGCGTTGCACTCGCCGTGGGGCAGGTCATAGAAGCCGCCCAGCTGATGAGCCATGGCGTGAACGTGGCCGAGGCTGGCGTTGTTGAAAGCCATGCCGGCCAGATACTGGGCAAAACACATGCCTTCACGGGCTTCGATGTCTTTGCCGTTGGCCACGGCCTTGCGCAGGTACTTGGCGATCAGTTCGATGGCCTTCTGAGCGCAGGCGTCGGTCATGGGGGTGGCGATGGTGGAAACATAGGCTTCCACGGCGTGGGTCAGGGCGTCCATGCCGGTGGCGGCGGTCAGCGCCGGGGGCATGCCGACCATCAGCATCGGATCGTCAATGGCGATGCCGGGAGTGACGCGCCAGTCAACAATGGCCATTTTGACCTTGCGGGAGGTGTCGGTAATGATGCAGAAACGGGTCATTTCAGAAGCGGTGCCGGCAGTGGTGTTGACGGCCAGATACGGGGGCATGGGGTTGGAGGATTTGTCCACGCCTTCGAAATCGTGAATCTTGCCGCCGTTGGCCACGACCAGGCCCACGCCCTTGCCGCAGTCATGCGAGCTGCCGCCGCCCAGAGAGATGAGGGAGTCGCAGCCTTTGGATTTGTAAACCTCAACGCCGGCATGAACATTGTTGTCCGTGGGATTCGGGATGGTGTCGTCATAGACTTCGTACTTCATCCCGGCGGCATCAAGAAGATCGGTGATCTGCTTGGTGAGGCCACAGCCCGTGATACCCTTATCGGTCACGATCAGAGGCTTGGTTCCGCCCAGGGCCTTGATCTTGTCGGGAATCTGCTTGGAAGCACCGATACCGATCAGAGTAACGCTGGGAATGAAGAATCCGTACACCATTTCTTGAACAGCCATGATTGCACCTCTCTAAAGATTGTTAAAAACCATGATAAGGATCCGCATCAAAAAACTCTCGTGGACCCTATAAGGCAAGAAAGAGGCCAAAATCACAGCCGACCCGCCAATCCTCCAAAAAAAGCATCAAGTGCATAGTTTTTAAATAGATTTATCCCACCACAGAGCCCACGGACCGTCCTGGACAACGCCCTTGATATCCGACCCGCAACATCTTGTATCACTTTGATCCTCAGCCTTTGCCAGCTACTGAGTCATATTGACGCATTATGCCCAAAGCAGCCGGCGCCGGCCTTTGCCACCAGGCAACTTTCCATGTAAGGTCCCCTTGTTTTGTAGTAACTTACACTGTTTTCTCAATATGTTGACAAAAACAACGCCATGCGCCTGCGAGCATGTCCCCCTGCGCCGGCTGCGGTCATCTTTTTGCTAGGATAGGTCCGGATCCCGACGACACCTTCACGCGTCAACCCCAACCCAGGACAGTTCATGGATATCCGCAAATTCTCCCTGCCCGAAATCATCTTTGGTCACGGCAGCATGCACTACACCGGCTCCTACGCCTTGCAGCTCGGAGCCAAAAAAGTCTTTGTCGTCAGTGATCCCGGCCTTGAACGCAGCGGCTGGGTGGAAAAATTGCTGGGCATCCTGGAAGCCTCTGCGCTGAAGTGGATCTATTATTCCAATGTCAGCTCCAACCCCCGCGACTACGAAGTCCATCAGGGCGCGGACCTGTACACGGCCGAAGGCGCCGACGTGGTCATTGCCCTGGGAGGCGGCAGTCCCATGGACATGGCCAAGGGCGTGGCCACCGTGGTCTCCAACGGCGGCACCATCCAGGACTACGAAGGGGCCAACCTCATCACCCGCCCCCTGCCGCCCATGATTTTCTTGCCGTCCACGGCCGGCAGCGGATCGGACATTTCCCAATTCGCCATCATCACCGACGTCGGCCGCAAAGTGAAAATGTCCCTGATCAGCAGGTCCCTGACCCCCAATGTCTCCATCATCGACCCGGACCTGCTGTCCACGGCCGACGACGATCTGGTCATCTCATCGGCCGTGGACGCCCTGGCCCACGCCGTGGAATCCTACGTATCCCTTATCGCGCACACCCTGACCGAAACCCAGGCCCTCAAGGCCATCCATCTCATTCTGGAAAACATCAAGCCGGCCCTGCAAACCCGGGATCCCCTGGCCATGGAAAACCTGTCCATCGCGGCCACGGCCGCGGGCATGAGCTTCAGCAACGCCAGTCTTGGGGCCTGCCACGCCATTGCCCATTCCCTGGGCGGATTTTTCGACACCACCCACGGTATGGTCCATCCCGCGCTGCTGCCGGCGGTCATGCGCTACAACACCCCGGCCTGCGAGACCAAGATGGCCACCATCGGCGAGATCGTGCTGGGCCGTCGTCTCTCGTCCACAACCCAGACCGCTCTCGGCGGCATCGACCGCTTGCATGAAATATTTAAAGAGCTTGGCGCCGCGACCTTGTTTCGGGAAATTGTCGACGACGAAAACGCCTTTCCCCAAATCTGCGAGATGGCCACCAAGGACGCCTGTCTGCTGACCAATCCGAGATCGGCCACCGCCGAGGAGCTGCTCGCGATCTGTCAAGAGGTCTGGTGATGGGCAACACCAAACTGAGCGACATTGTCGGTCCGGAATACACCAAACTCGGCTTTTTCCGCGAAGTGCAGGAGAAAATGGCCGAACTGGAAACCTACAATGAAGAGCTGGAGCGGAAAAAACAGGAAATTCAGGACATCCTCAACGGCATCATGGACCTGCTGGCCGTGGTCTCGCCGGACTACCGCATTGTCTACGTCAACAAGGTGTTTCATAAGTACTTTGACCTGCCCCGCCCCGAGGGCATGTTTTGTTACGAGGTGTTCCGGGGGCGGCCCGGCCCCTGTCTGACCTGTCCCCTGCGCACAGCCCTGCAGACGGGCAAGCCGGACCGCTGCTCATTTGTCGATACCCGCCCGGACCGCAACCGGCATTTTGAAGTCGTGGCCTCGCCCATGTTCGACGACAAGGGACATGTCCGCAATGTTCTGGTCTCCAAGCGCGACGTGACCATGGAAAAAGAGTACCAGGCCAAATACTACCAGTCGGAGAAAATGGCCACCATCGGCCTGCTGGCCGCCGGCGTGGCCCACGAGATCAACAACCCCCTGGCCGCCATCAGCGGGTTTTCCGAAGCGCTCAAGCGACGCCTGCCCCATCTGGCCACGGTACTGGGGAAGGACGCGGAACCGGCCATCCTCGAAGATTTCGCGGAATACACAAGCATCATTCTTGAAGAATGCAACCGGTGCCGGGACATTGTCGGCAACCTGCTGACTTTCAGCAGCCAGAAGTCAAAAAAATTCACGACCATTGACCTCAATGTGCTGGTCGCCGACACCCTGAAGATCCTGCATCATCAGATCAAACTTCACCCCGGCATCTCCCTGGTTCAGGAGCTGAGCCCGACGCCCGTCATCATCCAGGGCGCTCACGGCGAGCTGAAACAGGTGCTGCTCAATCTGGTCCTGAACGCCGTGGACGCCATTGAAACCCAAGGGCTGATCACCATCCGCAGTTGTCTGGACAGGCCGGATCGCGCCTCGCTCATTGTCGAGGATACGGGCCAGGGCATTCCACCCGGCCGGCTCGACAAACTTTTTGTGCCCTTCTTCACCACCAAGACCAAGGGACACAGCATCGGCATCGGCCTGTCGATCTGTTACAACATCATCCGCAATCACGGCGGTGAAATTCACGTTTGCAGCGAGGTCGGCAAGGGCTCGGTTTTCCGGGTCATGCTGCCGGCCACCATCCCAGGAAACCACAAGGATCAGGATATATGAGCATTTTCAATTCCATAGAAATACTGATTGTCGACGACGAGTCCAACATACGCAAGCTCTTCTCGCGGGAACTGACCTCGCCCGGCCGCACCATCCACACCGCGGGCAGCGCCGCCGAGGCCTTTGAGCAACTGCACAAGCACAACTACGACATCATCATACTCGACATCCGCCTGCCCGACGCCAATGGCCTGGAGCTGATGTCCCGCCTGCTGGAAACCGTGCCCAACGTGGCCATCATCCTCATCACCGGCTACGCGGACGTGGACAACGCCGTGGAAGCGATGAAAAACGGGGCTTACGACTACATCACCAAGCCCTTTTCCCTGGAACGCATGGAGCAGGTCATCGAAAAGGCCTACCAACGGGTCCGCCTGCAGCGTGAAAACGAGCTGTTGCGCCACAGCACGGACCACCGCCCCACGCCCAGATTCATCGGGCATTCCAAAGCCGTACAGCAGGTCCGTTTTCTGATCGAAAAAGCCGCGCCGACCAATGTCCCGGTGCTGTTGACCGGCGAATCCGGGACCGGCAAGAACGTTGCGGCCGCAGCCTTGCACGCCAAAAGCAAGCGCGCCGACCAGCCGTTGATCATCAAGAACTGCGGCACCTTTGATAAGGAACTGCTCCGCAGTGAACTCTTCGGCTACTGCAAGGGGGCCTTCACCGGAGCCGACCGCAGCACTGACGGGCTCTTGACCCTGGCCCACAAAGGCACGCTTTTTTTCGACGAGGTCGGCGAACTGAGCCTGGAACTGCAGGGCGCCCTGCTGCGGGTTCTTGAAACCCAGCATTTTCGACGGGTCGGAGACAAGGAAGAACGCAGCGTCGACGTGCGCTTCATCTTCGCCACCAACAAAAATCTGGCCAAGGAAGTGGAGGCCGGGCGGTTTCACGACGCCTTCTTTCACCGTATCAATGTCTTCACCATCGACCTGCCCCCTCTGCGCGAGCGTCGCGAGGACATTCCATCCCTGGTCGAGCATTTTCTCATGTCCCTGGCCAAGGACGGCAAGGAGTACAAAATTTCACCCCGAGCCATGCAGCAACTCATGGATAATCCCTGGCCGGGCAATGTGCGCGAACTGAAAAACATCATCGAGCGCGGCATGATTCTGGCCGAAAACAATCTGATCAATGTCAAGGCCCTGCCCTTCTGTCAGAAGAGCTGCCAGAATCCCCGCGAAAGCGGATTCTCCACCCTGGAGGAACTCGAACGTTCGCACATCAGCATGGTTCTGCACGCGGTTCAGGGCAATAAATCCCGGGCGGCCCAGCTCCTGGGCATCGGCCGTAAAACCCTCTACCGCAAGTTGGAAGAATACCGGCTGCATGCGGAGTCGGGACAAGACATCCCATTCCTGGGCAAATAACGATGCAAACAAGAATCCCCGCTTCCGGCGGGGATTCTTGTTTGCATACTCAGACATGGGCCACAGGCCTCAACCTTCAGCGATCATGGACTTCAAGATAGACCAGGGTCTGATTCAGGAGCTGATAGGCAATCTCGCCAAAGGTGATGGGACCGACAAAAGGATCGGTCTTCTGGCCTTCCAGTTCGGAATACAGGTAGTTCAGGATGCAATTGCAGGAAAAGACCAGGTTCTGGGCGTTGAGCTTGTTCTTGCGCAGCTGCTCGTTGAAAAGTGCCGCATAATTGGTGATCGGCTTGGCGTGCTTGTACCGGATTCCGGAAAAGACAGGCGCGTAAAACTTGACCTCGCCGGCGTCCACGCTCTGAAAGCTGATATTGACCAGAGCGCCGTAGTAATCCGCCACCAGGGGCAGCTTGGTGTCCAGATTATTGCGGGTCAGGTAGTCGGCAAAATTCTCCTTGGCTCCGTTGACCATGACTTCGGTGCAGGAGAAGCCGTCCTGGGCAAAGGTCAGGGTGTCGCCGTCGCCCTGCTCGAAAATATTGACGATGCCCACATCCACGGACTTGCCCTGGACCAGAGTCACATGCATGGCCAGGGCCTCCTGTTCATGAGCCTTGCCGGTCGAGCCGTCAAAGACCTTGGGCGTGACCTTGCCCAGATCGTCAAGATGGACACCGGCCACCCAACCGAGCAAGGGCTGACTGCCGAAATCCTTGTAGTTCGGGGCATTGAGTGCAAATGTGGAATGAACCTGACTCATGGCCGGGACAATGAGAAAGCTGAACCCGCTGTCTCCGGCTTCAGTATAAATCCGGGCCAAGGAGTTCTGGTCGTAGGCGACGATATCCGCCGACTCGGCCACTTCGGAAATATCGGTGACGAAGATTTTGTCCCGGGACACCACGCCGCCGTCAGCAGGGGAAATAAAATACGGGATGGTTCCTCCAATCCAGTGGCCTTGGGGTAATTGGCGCAGCAGACTTTCCTCTCCGGCCAACAGCAGCACATTGCCCGCAGTGATGAGCTTACCGACCTCGCCGACATTCAAGATATCCTGACGCATGGCTCCTCCTATTTGAAAATGTGTTGTAAATCTTCCTGCACAGACGGGCTGGCGGCATTCTTCTCGTACATGGAGTGCAGATGCTCCACGGCGTCCTTGATGTTTTCCGGCGTGGGTGCGGCGCTGACAGTGCGAACCACACGTCCCAGCATGATTTTTGCGGCTAAAAATTTCAGTTCAAACGTTTTTTTCCCGGTAACAATTTCAGACCAGCGCGGATGATTTTTTGGCGGTACGTTCATTCCTGTCTACCTCCTTTGCATGATTCAATAATCACCAGCCGGACGCCCAAGCGCAGCCGACCGGATGCAACAATTACACTGAGAGATAGCACAAGACAGGAAGCCAAGGCAATGCGTGCAGGCGATTTTTCTTCCATCTGACCCAAAGCAACTACAAAAGTCTCACTTTACACGGAATGTTTGCTGCGTATCCCGCGCCTGCCAAAAAACACTGCATACTGATCATCCTCGTTTTACATATTATTGCAGCAGGTTCTGAAAACGAAAACAAAAGTTGCAGATAGCATGAAAAGTCCCACCCATGATCATGGATGTGGCCCAGGAGCAGAAAACAAAAAACCCCGGTTTGGACCGGGGTTTTTTGTTTTCTGCTCAGGCCTGCGTGCCGCAGCATTTCTTGTATTTCTGCCCGCTGCCGCAGGGGCAGGGGTCGTTGCGGCCGACCTTGGGATCAGCCCGGCGCACGGTGTCGGGTTTGGTGTCAGCCGGCTCGCTGCCGCCGGCGTATTTCACATTGTCCTGCTCCTCGTGCTTGAGTTCTTCCTGGCGGACGACTTCAATACGCAACCGGGTCAGGGCTTTCATCGTATTTTCCCGGATGCGGAAAATCAGGTCCTCAAACAGTTCAAACCCTTCACGCTTGTACTCCTGCTTGGGATCGCGCTGGGCGTACCCGCGCAGGCCGATGCCCTCCTTCAGGTAGTCCATCTGGAGCAGATGCTCTTTCCAGTTGCGATCCAGGGCGTCGAGCAGGAAAAAGCGCAGCACTTCCTGATACTGATCCGGGGCGGCTCGCTTGTGCTCTTCCAGAATGGACGCAACCAGTTTCCGGGCCTCGTCCTTTTCCACAAATTTGCCGGGCTCAAGCACCCTTTCCAGTGCGAAAATCTCATCGAGCTTGGAGCGGACCATGCCCCGGATCTCCTGCGGAGACTCGGTGTGATTTTTCTTGCTGTCCAGCGGCTCGTAAACATCCATCAGCAAGTCATCGATAAATTCATCCACCGTGTCCTGCAGGTCGTCGGCAACCATGAACTGGCGTCGCAGGGAATAAATGACCTCACGCTGCTGGTTCATGACGTTGTCGTAATCCAGGAGCTGCTTGCGGATCTCGAAATTGTGACCCTCGACCCTTTTCTGGGCGTTTTCGATGGACCGGCTGATAAGCGGGTTCTCGATGGTCTGCCCGTCCTCCAGGCCTAATTTTTCCATGATGCCGGCAATGCGCTCCGACCCGAACAGGCGCATCAGCGTGTCGTCCAGGGCGAGATAAAACCTCGACGACCCCGGATCACCCTGCCGCCCGGCGCGTCCGCGCAGCTGATTGTCGATGCGTCGGCTCTCGTGGCGCTCTGAACCCAGAATATGCAGGCCGCCCAGCTCGCGCACCCCTTCGCCCAGCACAATGTCCGTGCCTCGACCGGCCATGTTGGTGGCGATGGTCACCCGCCCCTTCTGTCCTGCCTGGGACACGATTTCGGCTTCCTTTTCATGGTACTTGGCGTTCAGCACTTCGTGGGGAACGCGCTTTTTCTTGAGAAGCTCGGAGATGTATTCGGACTTTTCAATGGACGTGGTGCCGACCAGAACAGGCTGGCCCTTGGTGTGCAACTCGCGGATTTCCTCGACAATAGCCTCGTACTTCTCCTTCTGCGTCTTGAGGATCACGTCGGGAAAATCCTTGCGGATCATGGCTTTATTCGGTGGGGCCACCACGACTTCCAGTCCGTAGATCTGCTGGAACTCCACGGCCTCGGTGTCGGCCGTACCGGTCATGCCGGCCAGCTTCTCGTACATGCGGAAAAAATTCTGGAACGTGATGCTGGCCAGGGTCTGATTTTCGGCCTCGACCTTGACCCCCTCCTTGGCCTCCAGAGCCTGGTGCAGACCGTCGCTGAAGCGGCGACCCGGCATCAGACGTCCGGTGAATTCATCGACAATGACCACCTGGCCGTCCTTGACGATGTAGTGATCATCGCGGGTGAACAGGTAGTGGGCGCGCAGGGCCTGCAGGATGTGATGCTGCAAGGTGATGTTGGCCGCGTCGAACAGATTGGGAACGTTCAGGATCTCTTCGCAGTGCATCACGCCGTCGTCGGTCAGGACCACGGTCCGCGCTTTTTCGTCGATGGAGAAGTGATCGTCGCGGAGCAATTTGGGCACAATGGCGTTGATCCGGCCATACATGGACGTCGACTTCTCCCCCGGCCCGGAAATGATGAGCGGGGTGCGGGCCTCGTCAATCAAAATGGAGTCCACCTCGTCGACAATGGCGTAATTGAGGGGCCGCTGCACCAACTGATGCTTGTAAAACTTCATGTTGTCGCGCAGATAGTCAAAGCCGAACTCATTGTTGGTGCCGTATGTGACGTCCGCGCCGTATGCGGCCTGGCGTTCGGCGTCGCTCAATCCGTGCACGATGACGCCCACGGTCAGGCCCAGAAACGTGTACAGCCGACCCATCCATTCCGCGTCGCGCCGGGCCAGGTAGTCGTTGACCGTGACCACATGCACGCCCCGGCCGGACAGGGCGTTCAGGACCACCGGCAGGGTGGCGACCAGGGTCTTGCCCTCACCGGTCTTCATTTCCGCGATCTTGCCCTGGTGCAAAACCATGCCGCCCATGAGCTGCACGTCGAAATGCCGCATGCCGAGCACGCGCTTGCCCGCCTCGCGGGTCAGGGCAAAGACCTCGGGCAGCAGGTCTTTCAAGCTGGCGCCCCCGGCCACAGCCTCGCGCCAGGCCGCCATGCGCAACGGGAAGTCACTGTCCGACAACTTGGCCATGCTCTCTTCGAGGGCGTTGATTTCCGCCACCACCGGCAGCAAGGTTTTCAAATATCTGTCGTTTCTGGAACCGAATAATTTTTTGGTCAAATAACCGATCATGAATGCTCCCGACTCTATGGTCTTGGGGGTGAGAATCCTGCTTGCCGCGACCTCATGGTCCGGCTATTTTTTGATGTGACGGCGGGTCACGGCCCCTCGTCAGCGCTCACGCACTAGGGCAGTTTTTCCATAATGACAACCGCGCAAGGAACGTTATGAGCCATACCGCGCTTCTGATCATCGACATGCAGCACGACTTTGCCGTGCCCGGTGGGGCCTGCGAAGTACCCGGAGCCCATGCGACCATCCCGCATATCCGCCGGGTGCTGTCGTTCTTCCGCAGCAGCAACCAGCCCGTGTTCCACATTGTTCGCGAATACCGGCCCGATGGGTCCGATGTCGAAATTTCCCGCCTCGCAACCTTTGCCAAAGCGCCCATGCTTGTTCCCGGCACGCCCGGGGCACGGATCGCCCCCGGTCTGGAACCGATAGAGGGCGAATACCGCATCGTCAAACAACGCTTCAGCGCCTTCATGGCCACGGAACTGGATCTCATCCTGCGCCGCAAAAAAATCGAGCGGGTTGTGGTCGCCGGCACCCAGCTGCCGTTCTGCCTGCGCACAACCCTGTTCGACGGGCTGTGCCTGGGCTATGAAATGGTGCTGCTGACCGACGCGTCCTCTTCGCGCACCGCCGAGATCCACCAGGCCAATATCCGCGACATCCGCGACGTGGGCATTGCCTGCCTGAGCGTGGACCGGTTTCTGCTCGACATGGGACAAGCGCCGACTCGGCCTTTGCCGGCGACCCCAAGCGACTAGCGCCGGTTCAGCTCCCGCTCCGTGTCCCGGTTGATGGCCTTTTGCTTCAGATCTTCCCGGCGGTCGAAAACCTTCTTGCCCTTGGCCAGGGCCAGTTCGATCTTGATTTTGCCGTCCTTGAAATAGAGCTTGGTCGGCACCAGGGTCAGACCCTTCTGCTCCATCTTGGCCCTGAGGCTGTTGATCTCATGCCGGTGCATGAGCAGCTTGCGTTCGCGGTCCGGGTCATGCTGGGCATATCCGGCGTTGGCGTAGGTGGAAATATGCACCCCGGACAAGAACGCCTCGCCGGAACCGATGCGCACATAGCCGTCCATGAAGTTGACCTTGCCCTCGCGCAGCGATTTGACCTCGGACCCGGTCAGCATGATCCCGGCTTCGATGAAGTCAAGCAGCTCGTAATAATGACGAGCCTTGCGGTTGGTGGCGATTATCTTGATGCCGGTAGGCTTGGCGCACATGAAAAAATCCTTGGATGTTGAAGCTTACTCTTCGAGCAGGGAGGAATAGAACATGAGTTCCTCCGGAAAACGGCGAAAAATCATCTCCCGGACCAGTTTGTTGTTGCGGGCCACGGATTGGCTGGCCATGACCTGCTTGAGCAGGAGACCGCATTCCTCCATGGATGTCTGGCGGACGATGCGCTTGATGCCGGGAATGGCATGCGGGCCGAGGCTGATGGAGTCCACCTGCATGCCCATGAGGACCGGAATGCAGAACGGATCGGCCGCCAGCTCCCCGCACAGGCAAACCTCGATGCCGGCGCGGTGGGCCGAATCAACCACCCATTTAATGGAGCGGACAATGGCCGGATGCAAGGGCTGGTACAGATAGGACACATCCTTGTTGGTACGATCAATGCCCAGGGAATACTGGATCAGATCGTTGGTCCCGATGCTGAAAAAATCCACTTCCCGCGCCAGAAAATCAGCGGTGATGACCGCACTCGGCACCTCGACCATGATGCCCATGGGCATGTCCTCGCGAAAGCAGATGCCCTCGTCGAACATTTCGCGCTGGACTTCGCGGTAAAATTTCTTGACCTCCACCAGCTCCTGCAAGCCCGAGATCATGGGAAACATGATCGACACGTTGCCGAGCACGCTGGCCTTCAAAATGGCCCGCAACTGGGTGCGGAACACGCTCCGATGCTTGAGACAGTAGCGGATGGCCCGCAACCCCAGGGCCGGATTGCCCTCGGCCGGAGCCTGGGAGCGCATCAGCTTGTCCGCCCCCACGTCCAGGGTGCGGATAACCAGCTTCTTGGGAGCGACCAACGAAGCCATGTCCATGTAGATTTCGGTCAGCTCCTCTTCGCTGGGCATTTCATCCCGGCTCAGATAGCTGTACTCGGACCGGAACAGGCCGATCCCCTCGCCACCGTTGTCGTTGACCGCGACCACTTCCTCGAAAAGCTCGATATTGGCCAGAACCTGCATCCGAAAGCCGTCAATGGTCTCGGCCGGAAGATGGCAGGATCGCATGATGGTCGCCTGATAGCTCTCGAACTGAACCTGCAGATCCGTGTACCGGGCCAGTTCATCCTCGTCCGGGTCAAGGATGATGCGGCCGTGAAAACCATCGAGAATGATGATATTGCCTTCGGGCAGATCCCCGTCCAGGCCTTCCACGCCGACCACGGCCGGAATCTGGAGGGATCTGGCCAGAATGCCGGCATGAGAGGTCTTGCCGCCCTGCGCCGTGGCAAAGGCCATGATCTTGTTCACATCCAACTCAATGGTATCGGCCGGAGCAAGATCATGGGCCAGCAATATGGCCCGATGGGTGAACGGCCGCAGGTCGCCCTCGCTGCCGACCAGTTTGCCCAGCACCCGCTCCGCCACCAGGCGCACATCCTGCATGCGTTGGCGCACGTACTCGTCGGCAATGAGGGAGAACATCTCCTGCACGTCGGCCACTGCCCTTTCCAGGGCCCATTCGGCGTTGATCTTGGTCCCGGCGATGTGGTCAAGGGCGCGCCGCCGGAATTTCTGATCCTTGAGCATCATCAGATGAGATTGAATGATGGCGGCATGGTCCTTCAGGTCTTCGGGCACCAAGGCCAGAATTCTTTCCAGATCGTGGCGGGCGGCTTCAAAGGCATGGATCAGGCGTTCCTCTTCCCGGCCGATGGCTTCGTCGGCCACGGTCTGACGGGCCGTACCGGAAAAACGGCTTTTGTTCAGGCAGTAAGCCCGACCGATGGCCACGCCGGCCGAAACGGGAATACCGAACAAGGTGCGGGAGGGCATCAGACTTTTTCTCCGAACATGTCTGCAAACAGTCGAGCCACGCCCTGGACGGCCGCGGCCGCGTCGGGTCCCTGGGCCCGCAAGGTCAGCTGCGTTCCCTGCGGGGCGGCCAGGGTCAGAATGTCCAGAATGGATTTGGCATCGGCTTCCCCATCCCGGGACGATATGGTCACAGCAGCCTGATAACGCTGGGCTTCCTGCGAAATCTTTCCGGCCGGCCTGGCGTGGATGCCCAGACTGTTGGGAACCCGGATGACTATTTCTTCGACTTCATCCATATATCTCACCTACATGAAGACATAATCCCGAACAACCGACCAGGGGACGAACAAGCCGGCCAGAATGAGTGCCGTCAATATCAAAGACCGGGCCCCAATCCGCAACACGGAACACACGGCCAGAAGAGCTATGCCCGCAGCCCAGATCAACGGCCAGAATCCCGGAACCGGCGCGACCTGCAGGACGAATAAGGCCGCCAGGACGCCATTGACCAATTTCAGGCGCTGACCCCAATCAATCAAATTCCAGGATCTGAGCTGCTGCAGAAAAGCCAGCCCCTGAGCATAGCCGCGCCCGAACGTATACAATTTGAAAAGAACCAGGCCGACAAGGCACGCTCCCGCCCACAATGCCAGCCAAGCCACACGTCCGGCCGCGGCAAGATTGATCGCGACCAGAGACCAGGTGACCAGAAAGCTGCCCCCGAAAAAAGAATCGCCCAGGGCGGACAGGGTATAGACCGTGGTTGACCGTAGTTTGGGCAGTATGTCCGGCGGCAAAAGTCCCTGGGCAATCTTTTTTTCCATGGACAGAAAAATTCCGACCAGCAGCGGAGTCCAGAACGGGTGGGAGTTGTAATGCTTCAGATACCTGCTTCTGGCCCGCTGCAGGGCCGCCCGATCATGGCCGTACAATCGCACCAGGGCCGGGTCCATGGCATAGGCCAGACCAACGTTCTGCATGCCCCTGGTGTTGAACGCGGCGCCGACAAAATAGGTGCGCAGAAAAATTCCCAGCAACAGCCGTGTATCCACCTTTACCCCTGGTCCTGACCCAGAAAAAGCTCGTACATTTGCTTGACTGACCAGCCGTGTACCTGATCCTTGATCGTCCGCGCAATGTCTTTGGGCCGCATGCCCTGATCGATCAAGGGGCGGGCCAGGGCCAGCACATCCGCCGCGGCAGTCGACAGCATCGGCCCGGGCGGGCCGACAACCACGGTCACCTCGCCCAGCAACTCTCCTTCGTGATCCACGCTCCGGCCGAGCCTTCCTGTGATAAACTCCTCATGTTTCTTGGTCAATTCCCGCGCCAGACAAAATTCCCTTTCCCCCAAAAGCTCATACAGCAGCGCCAGGGTCTGGGGCACTCTGTTCTTGCGCTCAAAAAAAACCAGGGTCAGGGGCAAGGCATGGTAAGGCTGGAGGAGGAGGCGGACATCACCGCCCTTGCGCGGCAGAAACCCCAGAAAAACGAATGGATAGGGAGGAAGTCCGCTGGCCATGAGCGCGGCAATGGGAGCACAGGGCCCGGGTACCGGCACCACGGCGATTCCGTCCTGACGACACGCCGCCACCAGGCGGTAGCCGGGGTCGGCAATCAACGGCGTACCGGCATCCGAAACAACGGCCACATCCATGCCCTGCTCCAGCAGGTCCAGCACGACCGGAATGCGCTCAAGCTCATTGTGCTCATGCAGGCTCAACAAGCGCTTGCCTCCCAGCCCGCACAGCTGCAGCAACTGGCCGGCCCGCCGCGTATCCTCGGCCAGCACCACGTCGACCCCGGCCAGCACTTCCCTGGCCCGTGGAGAAAAATCACCAAGGTTGCCAAGGGGCGTGGCCACGATCCAGACCGTCCCGCGCATCGATGATATCCTCCCAGTGTTCGGCAACGGTTTCTCCCGTCAGAAACAAGATGCTGACCAGATCAAATCGGCACGGTTTTTCCCAGAGCTTTTTGCTGGTCAGATAACGCGCCGCAGCCTTGACCAGCCTGGCCCGCTTGCTTCGGGTTATTGCCTCTCCCGGCTGGCCGCGCCGGGTTGCCGAGCGGGTCTTGACCTCGACAAATACCAAGGTCTGCCGATCCTCGCAGATCAGGTCGATCTCGCCACCCTGACAGCGGTAGTTGATCTCGACAATCCTGAAACCCTTTTCCCGCAGGAACGCCGCAGCCAGTTCTTCTCCGGCCCGGCCCGTGATCAGATGCCCGGCAGCCACAACTGCCCTCCCCGGACCGGCAAAACGCCCCGAAAACTGCGGCGATGAGCCGGGCTTGGTCCAAGGACGCGCAAAGCCGCCAGATGCTCCGCCGTGCCGTAGCCCTTGTGCTGAGCCAGACCATATCCCGGATACAAAGAATCCAGGCCCATGACGAGACCGTCACGAAAGGTTTTGGCCAGAATAGACGCTGCGGAAATGCACGGATGAAGCAGATCGCCGCCGACCACCGCTTGCAGCGGCACAGCGCATGGAAACGAACGGTTGCCGTCAACCAACACGCTCCGCGGCCTGACGGTCAGGGCCTCAAGGGCGCGGGCCATGGCCAGCAGGGTGGCCTGCAGGATGTTGATGTGGTCGATTTCCCGGGGCCAGGAAAAACCTAAGGCCCAGGACACTGCCTGGGCCTTAATGGCTTGTGCGAGCACCTCGCGTCGGCGCGAAGTCAGTTTTTTCGAATCGGTCAACCCCGGCAGATCAAACTCATGGGGCAGGATGACCGCGGCGGCCACAACCGGACCGGCCAGGCATCCCCGCCCAGCTTCGTCGATGCCGGCCGTGACCTGATCGTTCCGAAAACAGCCCTGCTGGCTGAACAAATGGAACCTACCAGTTCTTCTTGCTCTTGATGCGCGCGGCTTTGCCCCGCAGGCTGCGCAGGTAGTAGATGCGGCTCTGACGCACCACGCCTTCGGAAATCACTTCCACCTTGTCGATGGTCGGGGCGTGGAAAGGAAAGATACGCTCAACGCCGACACCGTCAGACACTTTGCGGACGACAAAAGTGCTGTCGGTGGTGCCTTTCTTAAACCTGATGACCACGCCCTGAAAAATCTGGATGCGTTCCTTTTCACCTTCAATGATGCGGGTATGCACCTTGACCGTGTCCCCGGCCCGGAACTTGGGCATATCGGCGCGCAGATGCTCGTTTTCAATCTTCTGGATGATGTTCATGATTTTCTCCTTTATCTGAGGCAGCCTAGAAGCCGCCACGAGTGCAATTTATCCGATGTCGCCCAACAAGCGGTCCACCATGATGGACAAGGCGGAACGAACCGAAAGATGGTTGTAGGTGTCCATGTATCTGATGGCCCGCAGCATTCCGTCGGCTTCGGCCACCAGGCTGCGATGCAAGCCGTGCCCAGTGCCGAGCACCAGCAGCACGGCCTCGCTGCGCAACCACTCGCCAACCCGGGGATAGGTCAGGTTTCCGGCCTTGGCGCTGGTCGTGATGACCTTTGGCCGTGAACCTGTCCAGGCGGCGATCTGACGGACCGCCTCCTCCAGGTATCCGACCACGCTGACCCTTTCCAGGGCCGTGCTGCGGTCGGGATTGGCCTCACGGCCCAAGCCGTCGAGCCAGTGTCCGATCAGGGTGCGGGCCAGTGCTTGCTGGTCCACTACAGGGGTGCAGATAAAGTACCCCCCCAGTCCATAGGTACACGAAACGCGTGCAATATCGTGGAGGTCAAGGTTTGTCAAAGACGTTGTGATGGTCTCGCCAGTTTTGTTTTCCACGGGATAATGAACCAGGGCGACGTACAAATTGCGTCCGGGCCTGGCCCTGTCCAGGGTCTTGAGATAACGGATATCCCCGTCGTCAAGGGCTGCCCGGGCCAGAATATCGGGCCGCAGAGCAAGGGTCGTCTCCAGGCTTTTTTCCCGCCGCCACGTGGCGATATGGCCGTGATGTCCGGATGCCAGGACCTCCGGCACCCGCAAACCCTCGTAATCTTCGGGCCTGGTGTAGTGCGGGTACTCCAGCAAGCCGGAACTGAAACTTTCTTCGTTCGCGCTCTCGTCATGGCCCATGAAGTCCGGGATAAGGCGACCCACGGCCTCAATCAGACACAGCGCCCCGGTCTCACCGCCGTTGAGCACGAAATCACCGACCGAAACGGCCTCAATGGGCAGCAGTGCTTCCAGGCGGGCGTCAATGCCCTCGTACCGCCCGCAGATCAGGACCAACTCCCGCTCAAGGGACAGCTCCCGGGCCAGGGCCTGGGTCAGGGGTCGCCCTTTCGGACTGAGCATGAGCATCCGGGCATCCGGACCCGCACACTCCAAGGCCCGGCGCAAAGGATCCACGGCCATGACCATGCCCGGCCCACCGCCATAGGGGCGATCATCAACGTTGTGATGCTTGTCTAGGGAGTAGTCGCGCGGATTGACGAAGCGAAAATCGACCAATCCTTTTTCCCGCGCCTTGGACAACAGGCCGCAGGACAAAGGTCCGTCAAAAAATTCAGGGAACAAGCTGACAATGGAGAAAAGCATCGGGGGGTCCAGATAAGGCACGTCCCGCCCGTGGCTCGACACGTTCAGGACGACGGTAACTCGTTGATTCCATTCGCGGCGAACCTGTCAAACCAGGAACGGAAGAAACTTGATCAATGATTTCTGCAGAACGGGACCGGCAACCTCAGGACTTCTGATACAAATCCAGCAGGCCGTCCGGGGGATCAATGGTAATGACTTCGCTTTCGAGGTCGATATCAAGAACAAACTCCTCGACAGCCGGCAGAAGAATTTCATTATCCGCTTCATCACGGATGAACCACAGTTCCTGGCCCGCCACGTCGCGGACATCGTCCAGAATACCCACCGGCTTTCCGTCCTTGCCCACCACCGCCAGGCCGATCAGGTCCTCGGGACCGATCCCGTCGTGGTCTTCAAACGGGAGGTCGCGTTCACGCGCCAGCAACTCCGCTCCACGCCACTGCTCAGCCTGGTCACGCCCCTGACTGCGATCAACCTGCATCAGAACCCGGCCCTGGTGCGCACGCCAGGATTCCAGCACGCACGGCTTGGGCTTTTTGCCCGGAAGCTGCAGATAAACCCGTGACAAACCTTCAAAGAGAGAAGGGGAGTCTGCATAAAGTTCAATGCAGAGCTCCCCCTTGAGGCCATGTGGTTTTTGCACCCGCCCCAACTCTACGAGCCTGACCGGGTCCAGTTTCTCGTCGGACACGTTACTCCAGAATCTCCAGGACAGAACGCTTTCTGGCCTTGGTTGACGCCGCGCCCAGAATGGTGCGCATGGCGCGGGCCGTTCGGCCTTGCTTGCCGATTACCTTGCCCAGATCCTCTTTGGCGACCTTCAGTTCAATAACGGAAGTCTGCTCTCCCTCGATTTCGGAAACAGAAACACGATCCGGATTATCAACCAGAGACTTGGCCATGTATTCGATCAAATCCTTGAGCATGGGCACCTCCGCTGAAGAACTGTGAAATCGCACGACAACGCATACGACGGGCCTTGGAGGTTCTAACTACCGGATCCAACCTTCTTTAGCAAGGAGCGAACAGTATCCGTGGGCTGTGCGCCGCGCTCAAGCCAGAGGCTGATCTTGTCCTGATCGACCTTGATGTCGGCCGGTTCGGTCATGGGGTTGTAGTAGCCCACGTAATCAAGAGCCCGACCATCACGGCGGGAAGCGGAGTCCACGGCCACGATGCGGTAAAACGGTTTTTTCTTGGAGCCCATGCGGGTCAGTCTGAGTTTCAAAGCCATTGTTGTTCTCCCTGAACTGAATGTAGTGCCTGCTCACCCGGCGCCGACAAGGGCGGAACCGGTCCAAGCGGCTATTTTTTTCTGCGCTGCTTTTTGGCTTTCTTGCGCTTTTCCTTGAGTTTGGCCGCTTCGGCCGCGGATCGTCCCGACCCCGAAGGCAAGCCGGGCATGGCCGGCATCCCGGCCGGCATCCCCGGCATCCGCCCACCCTGGGGCATGGACGGCATCTTGCCGCCAACCATCTTCTTCATCATCTTCTGCATCTGCTCGAAATTCTTGAGCAGCTGGTTCACCTCGGTCACGGTGGTCCCGCTACCCTTGGCAATGCGCTGTTTACGGCTCGGGTTGATGATCTTGGGATTATGCCGTTCGTCCATGGTCATGGAATTGATCATGGCCTCAACCTTGCCCAGCTCCTTTTCCGGCATCTGCACGTCCTGCAGCTGCTTGCGGACCTGCCCCATTCCAGGAATCAGCTTCATGATCCCCTCAAGAGAACCGAGCTTCTTGATCCGCCGCATCTGAGTCCGAAAATCTTCCAGATCAAATTCGGCTTTCTTGAACTTCTTCTCCAGGGCCTCGGCTTCCTTGGCGTCGATGGTCGACTGCGCCTTTTCGATCAGCGTCAGCACATCGCCCATACCAAGAATGCGAGAAGCGATACGGTCCGGATGAAAGACCTCCAGCTCGCTCAGCCGCTCGCCCATACCCACGAACTTGAGAGGCTTGCCGGTGATGGACTTGATGGACAGTGCCGCGCCGCCACGGGCGTCGCCGTCCATCTTGGTCAGGACCACGCCGGTGATGTCCAGAATTTCGTTGAACTTTTCGGCCACGGTCACCGCGTCCTGACCGGTCATGGCGTCGGCAACGAACAAAATTTCCTGAGGGCGGCATTTTTCCTTGATGCCGACCAACTCCTGCATCAGCGGCTCGTCAATATGCAGCCGGCCGGCCGTATCCAACAGGATGACCGAGCAGCCCTTGAGCTCAGCGTCGCGCATGGCCGCCGCGCAGATGTCGACCGGATTCATGTCCACGGTCGACGGGTAAACCGGCACTCCCAGTTCGCCCCCGAGCTTTGTCAGCTGATCAATGGCCGCCGGGCGATAGACGTCGGCCGGCACCAAGTACGGCGAATATTTCTGCCGACGCAGATACAACGCCAGCTTGGCCGCCGAGGTGGTCTTGCCCGATCCCTGCAGGCCGGCCATCATGATCACGTAAGGAGGCTTGCCCTGAAGATTGAGGGCGTAGTTCTCACCGCCCAAAAGCTCGATCAGTTCTTCATGAACGATCTTGATGACCTGCTGGCCGGGCGTGAGGCTGCCCAACACGTCCTGCCCCAGGGCGCGGGTTTTGACCCGCTCGACAAAATCCTTGACGACCTTGAAGTTGACGTCCGCTTCCAGCAAGGCCATGCGAACTTCGCGCAAGCCGTCCTGGATGTTGCTTTCGTCAAGACGGCCCTGGCCGCGCAATTTCTTGAAGACCGATTCAAGCCGGTCGGACAAACTATCGAACATGAAGAGGTACCTGTGCTAGGGAAAAGAAGTAGGACTGCATAGACAAGAACAAACCGGGCGTCAAGCAGCAGCGCGACGCACAACACAGGCCCCCAGGCCGTCATTGTCCGTCGATGTTGACGACCACGGGGACCAGTGCACTGCTCGCGCAGGCGGATCGGCGGTACAGTTCCGCCATGCCGGAAGCCGGCCGCGACCCGCGTAAAACCCGCTCCTGTCCGTCAATTAGCCGGCAGCACGGGCAAAGGCGCGGGCAAAACCGTCGGCCGCACCGAGAATCGTTGCCTCGTCAACACAAAAGGCCAACCGAAAATAGCCGGGATACCCAAAACCCGATCCGGGCACGGCGAGAATCTGTTCCTGCATCAGCTCGTTGACAAAAGCCGCGTCGTCTCCACCCCTGGGAATGCGCGGAAAAAAGTAGAACGCGCCCTGGGGCAGGGAAAATTCGAACCCGGCCTGACGCAGAACTCCGGCCATGGCGTCGCGACGCCGGGCATAGACCGAAGCATCCACGGCGTGACCCAGGGCCTTGGCCAAGAGCTTCTGCCCGACCGCCGGAGCATTGACAAACCCCAGGATGCGGTTGGTCAGTATCAGGCCGGCCACCAACGTCTCGCCCTCGGGCATAGACGGGTTGACGGCGACATATCCGACCCGCTCTCCGGCCAGGGCCAGATTCTTGGAAAAGGAACTGATGACCACGCTGTGCTCGTAAACCGGAAAAATGGCCGGCACCTGCGCTCCGTCGTAGGCCAGAAAACGATACGGCTCGTCCGAGACCAGCAGAATGGGGCGTCCGGTGCGGCTTGACGCCTGACGCAGCACCTCCGCCAGCCGCACCAATTCGTCCAGGCTGTAGATGCGTCCCGTCGGGTTGTTGGGAGAATTGATCAGCACGCAGCGGGTACGGTCGGTGATGGCGGCAGCCAGGGCCTTGATATCCAGCTCGAACGTCAGCGGCTTGGATGGCACGGCCCTCAGCACGCCGCCATGGTTTTCCGCATAAAAACCGTACTCGACAAAATACGGCGCCGGGCACAACACCTCGTCCCCCTGCTCCAGAACGGCCCTGAACAGGGCATTGATGCCGCCGGCCGCGCCGCAGGTCACCACCACGTCTTCCATGGCCACGGGCACGCCCTGCTCGCCGGCGATGATCTCGGCCAGGCGCTCGCGCACCACCGGATAACCCGCGTTGGGCATGTATCCGAAGGCAAAAGGCTTGTCGGCGGCGTCAGCCAGATCTCGCAGGCCCTGGGCCACGGCTGCCGGCGGAGCCAGATCCGGATTGCCCAGGCTGAAGTCAAACACGTTCTCCGGACCGTACTTCTTCTTCAATTCAATGCCCGTCTCAAACATCCGCCTGATCCAGGACGACCTGGCCAAATACCCTTCAACCTGCTTGCTCAGTATCATTATCTCTCCGTTATTTTTCATGCGGTCGGCGACGGACGCCCGCCGCCCAGAAGTCGTCCCACCGTCTCAGGGAATATCCAACCCGATCTTCCTGTACTCACCGAGCTTGTTACGCAGGGTGCGCACGGAAATACCGAGCAACTCCGAGGCCTTGGTTCTGTTGCCGGCGGTTTTGTCCAGACTTTTCATGATCAGATGCATTTCCATTTCCTGGATGGTCGGGATGCGTCCGTCCCGGTCCGGAGCATCAAGGCCGGAAAGGGGGAGAACCGCTCTCGCCTCGGTTTCGTGCTCCTCGACATCCGGAGCCCACTCCTGATCATCCAGCAGAAAGTGAGCCGGCCTGATCGCGGTCCCGCCGGCCAGGAGCACGGCCCGTTCCATGAGATTCTGCAATTCCCGCACGTTGCCCGGCCACTGGTGCGCCAAAAGCCAATCGCGGGCCTCGTCGGAAAGGGCCGGACTGCCCAGAGCATACTCACGGGCAAAGCGGCGGAGAAAAAAATCCGCCAGAAGCAAGACATCATCGCCGCGCTGAACAAGCGGCGGCAGACGCAAGGGGATGACGTTCAGCCGATAGAACAGGTCCTGACGGAACTCCCCCTTTTCCACGCTGGCTTCGATGTTGCGGTTTGTCGTGGCCAGAACCCGGACATCGACCTTGACCGTTTCGGTGCCACCCACCCGGTCGATCTCGCTCTCCTGCAAGGCGCGCAGCAGTTTGGCCTGCAGGGCCAGATCCATTTCGGAAATTTCGTCCAGCAGCAGCGTTCCGCCGCTGGCCAGCTCGAACTTGCCCAGTTTGCGGGCAATGGCGCCGGTAAACGCCCCTTTTTCATGCCCGAAAAGCTCGCTTTCCAACAGGTGCTCCGGCAAGGCCGCGCAATTGACCGCCACAAACGGGCCGTTTTCCCGGCCGGAATGGGCGTGAATATACCGGGCGAACATTTCCTTGCCCGTGCCCGATTCTCCGGAGATGAGCACCGTGGCCTTGGACGGAGCCACCTGTCTGGCCAGGGCCAGCACTCTCGTCACAAGCGGATGGCGGCCGATGATCGACACGTCCCGGGGGCCGGGAGCTACGACTGCGGCACGGATCTGCGGCTCGACCGGCAGCGCGGCCTGAATCTTCTCCCAGGTCAAGGGACACAGCCAGTAGTCTTGAGCGCCCATTTCCATATATATGCGCGCATCCTCGGCGCTGCCCTTTTCGGTAAAAACAACCACCGGCACGGTGTTCCCGGCCAGCACCAGGGCCTCGAACAAATCCTGGGCCCGGTATCCGGGCAGCACGGGCTGCGTGAAAACCATGTCTATCTTGCGACTTTCAAGGACTTTCATGGCCGATGCCCGATCCTCGACCACCATGGCCTGACAGTCATGCTGCTTGAATTCTCCGTGCAGGGGAGACACGAGTTCAGATCGTGAAATGAAGAGGATACGCTTGGTTGCCATGACCGGCGTACGCTATCTTTTCCAACGCTCCTTGGCAATACGAAGAGGCGATGAACGCTTGCCCGTTCCACCACCTTCTGCTAGGGCTGGGCGAAATTTTTCATCGCCCCGATCACGATACGGCGCAGGTTTCCACGCGACCCCAATGGACGGCGGATCCCGTTTGCACGTTGCCGCAGCCGGCGCGAAAAAGCCGTCGCTGCGTCGTGGCCGAACGGCACGAACCGCTGTCATTGCGGTCTCCCGCACTATCGGATAGGGAGCCGACTTTTCCAAAATGCTTCCGCTGCCGGCCACCTTCAATTCCTGCGCCCGAGCGCATTCATGGGCAACACCGTCAACGGCGTCGGCGCGGGAGTGCCGGCCATAAAAATTTCAGGCAACCATGCGTAAACCCGTTCTTTTTCGCGTCACCAACAATCTGGGCATCGGCGGTGTGCAACGCCGCCTGCGCAGCTTGCTGCCCCTGCTGACTCCGGACTTCGAAGTGCATGTCGTCACCTACAAGGACAAAGGCGTGTTCTTCGATGAATTGTCCGCCCTCGGCGTCCATACCCATTTTCTGCCCCGCAAGGGCCACTGGAATCTCGGGGCCATCCGACGTCTGGCCAGGCTTTTTCAGAGCCGCAACGCGGACATTGTCCACACCCATTCATTTGGCGGAAACATCTTCGGCATCCTGGCGGCAGCCCTGGCCCGGACTCCGGTACGGGTGGCGCAGGTCCACCTCAGCAAACTTCACTGGTACGGCAAGACCGCCTTTCGCCGCCGAAAGCAGATGCTGGAGGAAACCCTGCTCCACCGCATGTTCACCGACCGCATCCTTTTTGTCTCCGGGGAGTCACGCGACTACTTCCAACGTCACACCGGCCTGCCCGCGGAACTGCTGACCGTCCTGCATAACGGCCTGGAACTGCCGGAAGCCGTTCAGCCCGGACCCCGCTCTGAACTTGGCCTCCCCGAGGGTCCCAGGCTTGTCGGCTTTGTCGGCCGCATCACACCCGGCAAAGGGCTGGATTTGTTTTTGGACATTGCCCGTCAGGCCGAAGCCCATGCGCCGGGATCCTACCATTTTCCGGTCATCGGCACCGGCCACGACCTGCCGATCCATCAACGCCGGACCCGGGAACACGGGCTGGAGCACTGCGTCACCTTTCTCGGCGAACGTCGCGACATGCACCGCTGTTATGCGGCCCTTGACTGTCTGCTCTTCTGCTCCGACCACGGAATCGAGGGAATGCCGGGGGTTATGCTTGAAGCCTGCGCCCACGGCTTGCCCATTCTGGCCAGACGCACCACGCCCGTGGAAGAAATCCGCCTCTATTACGACCGCATTCTGTTCTGGGACCCCACCCGGCCGGTTCCGGAACAGCTTGAGGCGGCCCTGGCCATGCCAGTGGCCGACCAAGAGAGATTGCGCGCAGAATTTTCCATTGCCGCCATGCGTGACAGAACCGTGGCTCTCTACCACGAACTGCTCGCCACCGGAAGGGCGCGGGCATGAACCTCCTCGCCCTGGCTCAGACCGTGTTCGGCGCGCGCGTGCCCATCCTGTGCTATCATCAGGTCCGGCCCGAAAGCGGCATGACTCCGCAACAATTCGGCCGGCAGTTGGATCTGCTTCTTGCCCTGGGACTGCGGACCATGCGGTTGGACGCCCTGCTGGAATCCCTGGCCAGCGGCAAGCGGCCCAGCGACCCTAGCGTGGTGCTGACCTTTGATGACGCCACCGTGGACAACTGGATCCACGCTGTTCCGGAACTCGTCAAAAGAAACATGACTGCCGCATTTTTCACCATCACAGACTTTATCGCACCCGGTGTTCCACGTGTCCGGGCAGACGAAGCCACCGCGCCGCCAACCACCGAGAACTTCGGACAGGTCATGGCCCGCGCCGTTCGCGGCGACTGTTCCGGATTCATGAACCAGGATGAGCTCCGCTTCGTGGAGCGGGACCTGCGCATGGAAGTCTACGCCCATTCCGCCGCCCACCAGGCATGCTTCGTGAGCACCCGTCAAGTCGGCCTGCTGGGCCAAGCCATGCACTGGAGCCACCCGCTGCTGTGCCCGCCCAACTCCCCTCCCGGCACGCCGGTCCACGACGTGGGCAGCGCCTACGCCAACAATGGGTTCGGTCCGTCCTGGCAGGGCCGGCCCCTCGACCTGCACGGGCCCGAACACCGGGCCCGCTTTTGCCTGGAAGATTTCAGCCGCGCCAAGCGCAGCCTCGAACAACTGCTGGGGCACTCCTGTCCGTTCCTCTGCCTGCCGTGGGGACAATACGACGACATCACGCTGACGGCGGCGGCCAAGGCCGGGTATCAGGCCGTACTGACCCTGGATCGCACGACAAGCCACGACTCACGCTCGGGCATTCTCACTTTCGGACGCATGGCAGTCAAAGACGGCAAATCCACGGCCTGGTTCCTGCGCAAACTTCTGCTCCATTCCCTGGGAACCTGGCCGCATGGAGGGCCTCGGGCATGAACATCTGTTTTGTCAACTCGACCCGCAAATGGGGCGGGGTCAAAACCTGGACCCTGGACGCGGCCCAAGGCCTGGCCGCATCCGGCCACCAGGTTCTCGTTATCGGACGTTTCGGGCCATTCATCGACAAGGCGCGAGCACTGGGCCTTGAGGCCCTGGGCCAGTCTTTCGGCCCGGACTTCAACCCGCTGCTGATCCAGCGGCTGATGCACATCTTTCGTCGTCACAAGATCGACGTGGTCGTGGTCAATGTCGGCAAGGATATGCGTTCCGCCGGCGTGGCGGCCAAACTCCTCGGCATCCCGGTGGTCCATCGGGTCGGACTGGCCGGAGACATGCTCAACACATGGAAGGTCCGTCTCCTGCACCAATGGGTGCGTCCCCGTCTCCTGGCGCCCTGCAACCAGATCAAAAACGGCCTGATGCAGGCGCTGCCCTATCTTCAGGCAGAGGAGATCACGGTCATTCCCACCGGCAAAATTCCCGCACCCACGCCGCCGTCCGTGGTCCATCGGCCCTTGCGCCTCATCTCCACCAGCCAGCTCAATGCCGACAAGGGACACGAGGATGTCTTACGCGCCCTGGCAACGCTGGCCGAACAGGGCGTGAACTTCACGTACCATGTGGTGGGCACCGGCGGCATCGAGGACCGGCTGCAGGCCCTGAGTCGGGCGCTTTTGCTGGAAGACCGCGTGGTCTGGCACGGCTTCCGGACCGACGTACGCCTCTTGTTGCGTCAGGCGGACATTTTTCTGCTGCCCTCCTACCGGGAAGGTTTGCCCAACGCCCTGCTTGAAGCCATGGCCGAAGGCCTTGTCTGTGTAGCCCGGGACGTGGGGGGCGTGTCCGAAGCCTGGCCCCCGTCCGAGCCGTTGCTTTCGCCTGATGCTCAAGGCCCTGATATTGCCGACGCGCTCCGCCGCTTGGCGCTTCTTGACGATGCATCGCTTTTGGCCCGCAAGCGCCTGTTCTGGGAACAGGCTACGGCCAACTCCCTGGACGTCATGGCTCACCGCCTGGAACGATTTTTTCTCGACACGCGGAGACACGTCCATGACGCCTGATTCCGTGACCGCCCGGCTCCTGCCGTGGTTCCTGGCCGCGTATTTCCTGACCCTCTGCCTGGCCCCGTCCATGCTGGATGGGGCCAAAGCAGCCCTGGTGCTGTGGACCCTGCACGCCCTGTGGACCAGGGCTCTGCATCCCCGGATTTTCCTCGACCCGGCGTGTCTGGCGGTGGCCGGATTTTGCGCCGTGGCCCTGGCCGCCTCGGTCCACGGACCAAGCACTCCGCAGGAGGCTCTTTCCATCCTGGGCTGGCTTCCCACCCTGATCCTGGGCATCGTTTTTGCCCGAACCTATCCGGAGCGCCTGCAAGCGGCACTGCTCCTGGGCGCAGGATTTCTGGCCGTCTACATGGCCGTGATCCTGGGACTGGCCCTGTCCGGGATTTCGGCCCTGGGAACCATGACCTTCTCGCCCACGGACTTGACCCTGACCTTTCGCAACCTGACCCGCACGTCTTTGTATCTGGCCCTGGGAGCCCTGTTCTGCCTGCATGCCCTGTTAACCATTACGGCTCCCCGTCTGCGCCTGCTGGCCCTGACCGCTCTGCCCGTCCTGCTTTGCGCCCTGGTTCTGAGCGGCAAGCGCATGACCCTGGCCGCGTTCATGGCCACGGCGGCCCTGCTGCTGCTGTGGCGGAAAAAGTTTCTGGCCATGGGCCTTGGCCTGGCCCTGATCACGGGGCTGATCCTGGGTAGCGGGCTGGCCAGCCGGTTCGACCCTCGTCCGGCGCAAATCATGAGTTCTCAAGGCGTATTCGAACGCATGGCTGTCTGGCACGCTGCCTGGGAGCTGTTTCACGAGCATCCGCTTCTTGGGACCGGATTTAAAACTTTCAAACAACAAGCCGAGCCTTTAATCCTTAAATGGAGGAAAAACACGCATCATAGGCCTGGTTCGGACCACTTCCCGGAACGTCTGGAAGACGCCCACCATATCGTCATGCATGTCCTGGCCGAAAGTGGGCTGATGGGACTGGCCTGCATGGCCGTGCTGTTCGGCGCCCCCCTCGCCACCGCATGGCGCACCCGGCAGACCAGGCCTGAAGCCGCCGGTCTGGCCGCCGCGGTGCTTCTGGTGCTGCTGCATCTGCAACTGCACATGCATCTCTACGCCACCAACGTGCATGGGCTTGTCTTTCTTCTGCTCGGATTCGCACAGGGGCTGCGCGTTTCTCCCCGGGAGACCCTATGCGCCTGAATCGCCTAGCCTACATCGCAAAATCCAAAATCCCTTCCCGGCACGCCAATTCCGTGCAGGTCATGAACATGATCCGCGCCTTTGCGCCGCTGGCAAACGCCATTGACGCCTACCTACCCGGCAATATGCTCACCCGGATGCGCTGTTGGGGCGGTCGCCTTTTTTCCGAGTACGGCCGACCCCAGCCTGACAATGTCCGCTTCCATGTCATGCCCATCGGACACTCACCGTCCCGAAATTTCGAGGCCGCGGCACTGCGGGCCTTCCGCCCGGCAGACCTTGTCTTTACGCGCAGCGCCCGGCTGGCCCTCGAACTGGCCGCAGCCGGACAGAGCGTGCTTTTCGAATCCCATGTCGTGACCCGCGATGCCGAGCAGGTCTCGCTGGAACGCCTGGTCCAGGCCCTGAATGCGGCCCCGGCTTCGGGCGTGGTCGGCATTTCCCAGGCCGTGACCGATGCCTACGCCCGGGCCGGACTTTCCGGGACGAGGCTGTTCACGGCCCACGACGGCGTGGATCTGGAAGTCTTTGCCCGCGCCCAATCCGGAGCCTTGACCCGACTCTTCGGCCCCGAGATTCACTCCCGCCCGGTCATGCTCTACACCGGCTCGCTCGGTCCGGAAAAGGGAGCCGGCTTTTTGTCTCATGTCGCATCCGGCCTGGACGTCAACGTGGCCATTGTCGGCGGCAAACAGGACGAACTTCATCGACTGAGCCCGAGGACTCCGGGCCTGTTCGTCCACCACAGCGTTTCCCATAAGCAGGTACCCGCCCTGCTCCACGATGCCGACATGCTGGTCATGCCCTACCTGCCCGAGGGCGACCTGATTCCCTTCATGTCTCCGCTCAAACTTTTTGAATATCTGGCCACGGGTCGACCCATCCTGGCTGCGGATCTGCCTGTGTTGCGGCCCATCCTGCGCGACACCGTAAACTGCCTGCTCTTCACTCCGGGATCGGCCCCATCCCTGCACGGGGCCATCAAGCGCCTGCAGGCCATGACCGATGCTCAGCGTGAAACCCTGCGCCAGAGCCAGTTGGCCACTGCGGCCCGATATTCCTGGTCCGAAAGGGCCAAAAGCATTCTGGACTGGCAACGTCTCCTGGCGTATCCGAGCGGCACCCATGCAACATGAACTCGGACCACAACTCGTCAAAGGCGGCTGGTGCCAGATCCTGGCCGTGCAGGGGCGCCCCGACCTCTGCGCCAAGGTGCTCATTCCCAAACGGCGCTTCAAGGGTACACGCCCCGAGCCCAACCGGATTGTCAGCGCCAAATACGGAATCGCTGATTTTCTGGATTACGAATGGAGCAACTACCGGAAGATTCTCGCCGCGTGTCCCCCGGACCTGCGGGATCACTTCGTGACCATGCATGGGGTTGAAACCGTTGCCGACGGCCGCAAGGCTTTGATCATGGATACGGTGCGCGACGACCGGGGCGAGATCGCCGCCAGTCTGGCCAAAAACACCCGGCCCCTGAGCCCCGTGTTCTGGACCACGCTGGACCGCCTCCGCCGCGAGGTCTTCCTGGCCCACGCCATAGACCATTTCGGCATTGTGCGCCGCAACATCCTGGTCAAGACCCCCGAGCATCCCGTGTTCATCGACTTCCAAACCGGCCGGGAGCGCTTCCGGGGACAGTTCTGGCTGCGCTGGCCATTCTTTGTCCGCGCCAAAATCAACCGCTGCTTCCGAAAACTGGAAAAAGAAATGGGCGTCACCCTGATGTCGCCACACACCTTATGAAGCTCTCCACCAACCCCACCGTGCTGCTCATGCGCCGCAGCCTTGGCTATTTCGCCCCGTACAAGCTCCTGATCACGCTGGCGTTTGTCGCCCTGGGCGTGGTCGCCCTGTGCACCGCCGGCGCCGCCTACCTGGTACAGCCGGCCCTGGACGATATTTTCATCAACAAAGACCGCGACGCGCTTTTGTTCGTGCCTCTCCTGCTGGTAGCCGTTTTCCTGGCCAAAGGCGTGGGCCTGTTCATCCAGAAATACCTCATGTCCTACTGCGGACTCAAAGTGCTGGAGCGTTTGCGCTATGAACTCTACGCCAAGATCATCTGCCTTCCGCTGGATTTTTTCGGCGAGACCCGCGTGGGCATGCTCATGTCGCGCATCATCAACGACGTAAACCTGATCAGCTCCAGCCTGCCGGAACTGCTCCGCATCATCCAGCACAGCCTGACCATGATCGGTTTGGTGGCTCTGGTCATCTATCGCGACGCCGCCCTCGCCTTCTGGGCCTGCCTGGTCTTTCCTCTGGCCGTATATCCCGTGGTCTATTTTGGTCGCAAACTGCGCAAGGTCGGACGCAACTACCAATCCCAAATCGCCGATATTTCATCGCATTTGCAAGAAACATTCAACGGCTTGCGCGTTGTCAAGGCCTTTGCCTCCGAAGAACTGGAGAAGGATAAATTTGCGCAGACCAGCAACAAGCTGGTGCGCATCGGCATCAAGGGCAAGGTCTACAACCAGTTATCTTCGCCCATCATGGAGCTCATCGGCGCGGTTGGTGCGGGACTGGTCATCTGGTACGGCGGCAGCGAAGTCATTGCCGGCAATCGCACTCCCGGTGAGTTCTTCTCTTTCATGACAGCCCTGGTCATGCTCTACGATCCCTTCAAATCCATCAGCCAGGCAAACAATACCATCCAGCAGGCCCTGGCCGGCGCGGAGCGGGTCTTTGAAATCCTCGATTCCCCGGAGCTTGTGGAAGAATCCGGAGGCACCCGCGTCTACCAGCCGCCCTTTTCCTCCCTGGATTTCGCCGCCGTGACCTTCAGCTACCCGGGGACCGCAGAACCGGCTCTCAAGAACATCACCCTGCACATCAAGGCTGGACAGCGTGTCGCGTTTGTCGGCCAGAGCGGTGCGGGCAAAACCACCCTTGCCCACCTCATTCCCCGCTTCCACGATTGCCAGCAGGGACGGATTCAGCTCAATGGCGTTGACGTCCGGGAATATACCTTGCCCAGCCTGCGCGCCAACATCGGGATTGTGTCCCAGGACCCCTTCCTCTTCAATCTTTCCGTGCGCGAAAACATTGCCTACGGCCAGCCGCATATCGCCATCCGGGATGTCGAACAGGCGGCGCACGCGGCCTATGCCCACGATTTCATCATGGAGTTGCCCCAAGGCTACGAGACGGTGGTGGGGGAAAAGGGCGTCAAACTGTCCGGTGGGCAAAAACAGCGTCTGACCATTGCCAGGGCCATTCTCAGGAATCCGTCCCTGCTCATCCTGGACGAAGCCACCTCGGCCCTGGACACGGAGTCGGAGCGCATCGTCCAGAAAGCCATGGAAAACCTCATGCAAGGCAGGACCAGCCTGATCATCGCCCATCGCCTGTCCACCATACTCACCGCCGACATCATCGTGGTCATGGGCCGGGGCGAAATCCTCGACATGGGCAGGCATGAAGAGCTGTTGCAACGCTGCCCCGCCTACCAGACGCTTTACAGGTTGCAGTTTGAGACTACGACGGAGAAATAAAATTTTCGAACCATTCTGCGCAGCCTATCAGCAGGCTCCACGCCCCCGTAGCACCACCAGCGGGGTCTTGCTCAGAATATAAATATCAAACCACACCGACCAGTTACGAACATAATACGCATCAAGCCGCACCCGCTCGGCATACGTGGTGTCGCTGCGCCCGGATATCTGCCACAG
>CAZYZA010000032.1:0-33336 GCA_964651415.1 uncultured Desulfovibrionaceae bacterium | reverse complement strand
ACCTGCACAGTCATCTCATTGCGGGTCAGTGTGCCGGTTTTGTCAGAACAGATGACCGTGGTGGAGCCAAGGGTTTCCACCGCAGGAAGATGCCGGACAACAGCATTCCTCTCGGCCATGCGCCGAACGCCGACGGCGAGGCAGATGGTGATTACCGCCGGCAAGCCTTCAGGGATTGCCGCCACCGCCAGAGACACGGCCACCATGAGGGCGTCGCCGAGAGGGGCATCTTTGACCCAAATGCCGAAACCAATAAGAACCGCGACTACTGCCACTACGGCAACGGTAATGCCAGTGCTGACTTTGGCCAACTGACGAGTCAGCGGAGTCTCCATCTGCCCGGTCTGATTGAGCAGGGCATTGATGCGGCCCAACTCCGTATCGCCACCAGTCGTGACCACGACACCGGTGGCCGTGCCCTGAAGAACAAGTGTTCCGCTATAGGCCATACCGAACCTGTCGCCAAGAGATGCATCCTGGGCAACGGCATCAGTTCTCTTTGCCACGGGCAGCGACTCACCGGTGAGGGCGGCTTCTTCGACCAGAAGATTTTTGACCCTAATCAGACGCAGATCGGCGGGAACCTTGTCGCCACTCTGCAAGGTCACGAGGTCGCCAGGGACCAGACTCTCAGCGGGAACGGCAATGGACTGACCGTCGCGCAGAGTCGTTGCAAATTCCGGCATCATGGCAGCAAGAGCCTCAATGGCCTTACCAGCCCGATATTCTTGTATAAAACCGATAATAGCATTAACGCCCACCGCACCGAAAACAACCACGGCATCGGTGATTTTCTGCAACCCGACCGCCAGCGCGCCAGCTAAGATCAAAAGCCAACCAATCGGATTGTTTATCTGACGCCAAAAAATCAGCCAGGGGCTCTCGCTTCCTTTGCGAAGAAGCGCGTTGGCACCATGTTTTTGCAGACGTTCTGCCGCTTCGCGGTCAGTCAATCCCCTGAGGCTTGTCCCTAATTCGGACATAACGTCCTGCACTGCCGAGGAATGCCACAACGTGCTGTCTGGTTTCCTTGCGTTATCTTGCATCGCTAAGCATCTCCTACGAAGATCAATGTAATACAGCCGTACCCGGAGGCACGGCTGTAGAGGACGTTAACTTCCATAAGATAACAGAAAATTCATATTATCTTAGGACAAGATTATCATTTCTCAGCCTTTTACACGTTTGATGGTCCCATTGCTCAGCATTTGCTGAAACTGGGACAACAACTCCTTTTCCTCTTTGTCAATATGACCATCATCATGAGCACAATCCATGATCTTATTATACTCTTCAGGTGTTATTTCCAGATCTTGGATGGCATGGTTGATAAGTTCCTTAAGGCTTGACGCTGACTTGCTTGGCTTTAACATAAGTAAAGTCTCCTTGATTAAATGTTGCTAAACGTTTATATATCGGCCAAAAAATTCTCCGTGAAATTCTTATTGTGGAGCGTGGATCGCCTGAGCCGGAAAGCACCAAGGTCACACAAAAGCAAGGGCCATGAGACATCCGGCGCATCCGCACCCAAAATCAATCCAGCACCAGTGGCGTTTGCTCCACAAATCCAGAAATTCCTTGACCACTGTCACTAGTAATCCTGAAAAATACAAAGGGGTCCAAAACTGGCCTGTAAGCGTTAAGAAAAATCCCCAAAAGAAATGGAGCTGCCAGTCCATTCTAAAGACGTCCATCACGAGGGCTCCCGCCGCCCTGTACCAATTCAAACAATTCATGGTAATCACGCAAACCTCAAAGAACAATAGCTGTGCTGTGGGAGCGCCATTGATGCATTATAACTGACCAAGTTTGTTTTATAAAAAACAGTGAACATGCTTTTCATACAATATTTTACATGAAGGACGAGTGATCCGGAATCATTACGGCGAAGAGCTTTCTTCAGCGCTCCCCCGGAAAAAAGCCGAAAGCATCCCTATGGGCACCCCCAACTCCTCCAGCTTGCGAATCGCAGATGCCAACAGGTCGTCCAGCGCACCTGAACCAACCGCTTCGATGTCTTTCAATGCTTCGATGTGCTTGCGCTGCTCCGGTTCGAGAGCCTCCATGACGGCACGGCCGATCTCCTCTTGCTGCGGCAGACTCAGATTCTCATTCTTGAGCTTGTTCAAGAGGGGCTCAATGATTTCTCGTTGGCGCTGGTCCAGTTTCAAGTCCGGCTCGGAAAGTTGCGTTTGCAGAACCGTCATATCCATAGACTGCAAATAGTCGACGGCACCACCAACGAAACGTGCTGCAAGCACCACCAAGGTGATGACAAGAGCGGTCCCGATGATTCCGGTCAAGGCCAGGGCCACGACGATGCGCCGTCCCCAGCTGCTCGGTCTGGATGCCTTGGATTTGAAATTGGGCATGGAAGGCGCTTGACGTGGATCACTCATCTGAATCTCTCCCAGGTTAATTATTATTACATTTCTCGGCAATAGCGTGAATGACTCCATCACAAAATATTCCGAAATAGACGCATTTCACGTTAAACTGTAAAAATGCAAAACGGGCTTGCACTACGCCGTTGACAGATCACGCTTGTGCTTGCCTGGCCTGACGCTCCAGTTCCATCTTGAAGGATGGATCAAGCTTCAGCTGGTGAGCCAGCTCGTCCAGATAGGCACGCTCCATGAAATTCTCCTCGTCCACCATCAGCAGACTGGCCAAATACATTTCCGCGGCAATCTCCGGGGTTGTGGCCGAAGTGGCGACTTCCGCAGGATCCATGGGCTTGCGCAACTCCTGGTCAACCCAAAACTGCAGACTCTGATCATTCGTCAACTGGGCGATACTCTGATCGATCAATTGCCGTTCACGATCGTCAACATGACCGTCGGCTTTTGCTGCCGCGATGATCGCCCGCAAAACCGCCTTTCCATGAAATTCGGCTTCGGCAGCAGGAATCCTGTCAACCGTCCGGGGTTGCGGCATTTGAACTCCGGACGCGTTGTTCTGTTGCCAGGTACTGAAAGCCTTGTATGCCACAACACCGAGCGCAGCCAGGCCGCCGTATTTTAATGCCGACCCTCCGATCTTTCGCGCTTTTTTGCTCCCCATGAGCACTCCGATTGCACCCGCCGCCAAAGCGCCGCCTCCCGCTCCCGTGAGCAGGGAACCCAAGGGATTACCGTGAGCATTCCCGCCATGTCCGGCGTTTTGCACTGCCCCCCGGCCCGACTGCAGCATTTGATCAAGCAAATTCATGATACTCATGGAATATCTCCTTTAAAGTGAAGTGAAAATTCAGGAAAAAATCATGTAAAATCAACTCCGAATCACACATATAAACAATGCACGGTACGCATATCGTCATATTCAGGATGATACCTATACATATTAGAGACGTAAAAAATTGACTTAAAATTTAACAATCTAAAATTTTACATGCGTCTTTTGCCGAAAAGCCATCCAAGTCAGCGACGCTGTGGTCAGGACAAAAACCGCGCTCAAGGCGATGGATATCTCGTACGATCCGGTTGCATCGGCGATAGTGCCGCCCAGGGAGGGGCCGATGAGCGCCGCCAGACCGTACCAGAGAAAACAGATGGGATAGAGCCGGGGAAAAAAGCTGATTCCGAACATCTCCACCACCGAGGACGCGTAGACCACAAAGCATCCGCCAAATCCTATGCCTGTGAGCAGCACGGCGGCGAGCACCAGGGACGGTTCGGGCGGGAGCAGGAAGAAGAGCATGCTCAGACCCAGGAACGTCTGCGACAGCAAGATGGTCGCATGCGAACCGAATCGGTCGTGCACCTGACCCCATCCGATCCGACCCATGGCGTTCCCCAGGGCAAAAACCGATATGGCCACCGTGGCCGTCGAACCGCCAAGGCCGAAGGACAAGGCCAGGGGCTTGAGATTGCCCACCACAAGCAGTCCGGCAAAGGTCCCGCTGAACATGCCCAGGCACAGAAGCAGAAAATTCCGCGAGATCAGCGCGGCGGCGGGAGCCGTTTTCGGGCTGTCTGCTCTCTGTGGACTGCCGACACGATTGGCCGTTGGTGGTTCGCGCAACAACAGCGCGCTGCACACGGCGACAAGGCCGCATCCGAGACCGATACTGCGGAAGACGTGCAAGACGTCCATGCCGCGAGTGACAAGCAGGTGCTCGGCCACGACGCTCAAAAATATGGCGCCGGCCCCGAAGCCGGCCACGGAGATGCCGGTCACCAGCCCTTTTTTGTCCGGGAACCATTGCATGGCGACCGTCAGCGGACAGATGTACCCGAATCCGATCCCGGCCCCCGCAACCAGACTCAGGCTGATCAGCAGCAGGAGAAAATCACCCCCGGACAGGGAAGCCAGCACATACCCGGCGGTAAAGAGCAGCGCGCCGATGACCGCGGTCAGACGAGCGCCCCGGCGCTGCATGAATCTACCGGCGGGAATCATGACACTGGTAAAGACCGCGATGGTGGCTCCGAAAATCAGCCCGCACTGGCTGGTGGTCAACCCGTATCCGGACCTCAACAACGGAACGAATTCGCTCCAGGCGTAAATACCGCCCAGTATCATCTGCATCAGACAACCGGCGGCAAGAACGATCCATTTCATCGTGCCGGCTCCCCGACGCCGGCCAGAACATCGAGCACATCGCCGATACGACAGGCGCTTTCCAGCGGATGCCGCAGGTGCTTGTCGCGCATGATGGTGTATTCGACCCGGCGACCGTCACGCTCTCCGTCAAGATATCCGGCGCTCCGCAGTTCGGCGACAATGCGCTGGACAGCGCGCTCCGTGATGCCGATCTCGTTGGCGATGTCCCGCAAGCGCATGCTCGGATCCCTGGACAAACAGAACAGGACGTGGGTGTGGTTGGTCAGAAAGGTCCATAAGGATTCGGGAGGCGAGGAAGTCATGGGCAGTCTCTTTTTATGGCTTGACGATTCAGGACGACAGCTATGCGCAAAAAAATTCACGAAACAAATTTCGCGAATTGAACCGACTTATGATCACCCCAAGGGTCCATGTCAAGCTCAAACCCGTCAGCCGCATGAAAACAGCGCCCCGTCCGTCAGCTCAAGGAATCACCAACAATGGCTCAGGATAATGATAAAACAGGCCGTTTCTCAATCATTCATGTCGCCTTGAACGACAATCTGGTTTGCCCTTTTGGAAAACCCCGATCGCGACGCTCAATAAAACCCGAACGTCCGGAAGCTTGCTGATTCCCGCCGAGGCCGGCCATCGAACCAAAACCGTCTGGCATTTGGCCTGAATGCGTTAAAACGTCGCGTCCCTGATTCATTGTCCCCCGGCAATCCTGGCCAGAGTTTTACGCAGATCGCGCATGGACACGGGTTTGGCCAGATAATCATCCATGCCAGCAGCCATGAATTCCTCCCGGTCTCCGGCCATGGCATAGGCGGTCAGAGCAACGATGGGCAGGCCGCGCTTGGACTCGAAATCGACCGAAGTCCGGATGGTCCGGGCCGCCTCGATCCCGCTCATGACCGGCATCTGGATGTCCATCAGCACGCAATCGAAATCCTGCGTCCGCACAAGGTCCAAGACCTGTTGCCCGTCTTCGGCCACCACCACCTCATGTCCGTCTTTTTGCAGCAGGGTGACCATGGCCAGCTGGTTGAGAGGTTCATCCTCGGCCAGCAGAATGCGCAGCGGTCCGTGCGCGCTTACAGTGCTTTCCACCGTGGCCGCGGGAGTCTTCGGAGCCAAGCCAAAGGGCAGCACCACCCGCACCGTGGTGCCCTGCCCCACAGTGCTGGCCATGGTCATCTCGCCGTGCATCAAGTCCACCAGCCGACGCACAATGGACAGCCCGAGTCCGGCGCCCTGGTATTTGCGGGTAAAGGAGCTTTCCACCTGCCGGAACGGTTCGAAAATATCGTCCAGCCTGTCCTCGGGGATGCCGATCCCCGTATCGGTCACGGTCATGACTAGGCGGCACCGTCCATCTTCGACCGACCCCGCGAGCCCCATCTCCAGGCGCACCCGGCCGGAGTCCGTGTACTTGAAGGAATTACCGACCAGATTGAACAAAATCTGGCGCACGCGGGCTTCATCGCCGATCAAGGCTCCGGGCAAGGCCGGATCGACCACGCAGTCGAGATCCAGGGCTTTGTCCCGGGCAATGGCCAGAAACAAATCCCGGACGGAGTCGACCAGTTCCATGACGTTGAAGCGGGCCTCGGAAATCAGCATGTTGCCGGATTCAATGCGCGAGAGGTCCAGAATATCGGACAGGAGGCGGGTCAACCGCTCGGCAGAGGTTATAGACCACTGGACAAAGCGGCTTTGGTCGTGAGTCAGTGGGGAATCCTGCAAAAGCTGCATCATACCCATGATGCCGTTGAGCGGCGTGCGGATCTCATGGCTCATGTTGGCCAGAAATTCGCTCTTGGAACGGTTGGCTGCTTCAGCCGCCTCTTTGGCCGCCAACAATGCCCGCTCGGATTTTTTGCGTTCGGTGATATTGCGATAGATGCCGAAAGCGCCGATCAGCAGGCCATCAACAAGAATGGGATAGCCGATGGCCACCACCTCGACAAGACTGCCATCCTTGCGGCAGCGTACGGTTTCCTTTTCCACGACCTGCCCCTGCTCGTAGACCGCCGTCGACAAGACGGAAGCATCGGCGCACTCAGGCGCATGGGCCACCACATCGTTGATCCGGCGTCCGCGCACTTCTTCCAGGGTATACTCGAACAGGGCCATGAACGCCTGATTGATGTCGACCACGCAGTCGTCGTCATCCAGAATGGCAATGGCTTCAAGCGACCCTTCAAAGAGATTCCGGGTCAAGGCCGACTGCCGGCGCAGGGCCTCCTCGGCTTCCTTGCGATCCGTGATGTCGCGACCCACGCCGACGATGGCCTCGACCTGACCGTCGTCGCCGAGCACGGCCTGATCGGACCAGGCCAGCCAGCGCCACCCGACCTTGGTCATGGCCCGCTGTTCCAGATAGGCGGTATGGGGCGGCCGGTACAAATTTTCCATGGCCGCGGCCGTGGTTTCGCGATCATCTTCATGCACCAGCGGCATGAACTGCCGTCCCAACAGCTCTTCCCGTGTTTTGCCGAAAAACGTGCAATAACTCGGGCTGACGAAAAGAAAACGACCGTCGCGGTCCACCTTGACCACCAGATCATTCTGATACTCCACGAGCATTCGATACCGCTCTTCGCTCTCGCGCAGCAGATCTTCGGCGCGCTTGCGCTCGGTCACATCACGAAAGATGGACTGATAGCTACCGTCAGGCATCATGCGGGTGCTCATGTCCACACAGATCAGGCTGCCGTCCGGACGGGTCAGCTCCCTTTGACTGCGGACGATAAGGCCCTGTTGCAGCAGATCAAACCGCCAGGGGGTGCGGGCCATGCTTTCAGTGGTGAAAGGCAGTATGCTGAAATGACGTCCGACCAGTTCCTCCCGCCCCATGCCGAGCATCCGGCACATGCATTCGTTGGCGCCGGTGATCATGCCTTCCTCGGAGCCGAGCAATATGCCGTCCACGGCAAGTTCCACCAAAACCCGGAAGCGCTCCTCGCTGAGGCGCAAGGCCTGTTCGGTGTCGATTCGCCGGGTCAGTTCCTGCTTCAGCCCTTGAACATGGGCCGACAACTCACGGGCCATTCGGTTGAAGGACCGCGCCAGATGATGGACTTCCTTGAATCCCGATTTCTCCTTGATTTCCGATGGCGCAATGCCGGCAGCCAGTTTTCCCGCAGCGACCTCCAGTTCGGCAATGGGGTCGATAATCCTTTGGGCCAGCACCATGCCGACCACAAGGGCCAGCCCCACGGCGCCGATCATCAGCATCAGCGTAACCCGATTCAGGGACGATATGTTACCCATGAAGTCGGCCTCGGGTACGGCCACGACCACGAACCAGTTCAATCCGGCCGTATCCCGCAAAGGTGTGATTTGAGCCAGGACCTTGCGGCCATGATCCAGGAAATCGAACTGAGCCGGTCCAGCAATGTCCTCGAAGGAGCCAAAATCCGTGGTGAGAGCGGCGGCAGCGCTTCGCACCAGCCCTGCATCCGCCTCCACGGCAGGCACCCGCTGCGGCCGACCGTCCTTATCCCAACGGATCAAGGGAGCATCACCGGACCCGGCCACCAGCAAACCCTGACTATCGACGATGAAAGCCTGACCGCTGGTTCCCACATTCATGGACTGCATGAAGTCCTTGATGTGCGACAGAAACACATCCACCGCCGCCACGCCCTCCAACCGCCCCTGACGGTCGCGCACGGGAAGACTCGCGGCCATGGCCAGGTCATGGCCGCTGAACAGCACGTACACATCGCTCCAGGCCGCCCCATCTTGCTCCAGCGCCGTCTCGTACCAGGGCCGGGTGCGGGCATCAAAATTATCGAGCACAAACTCTTCGGGGCCGAACCCGCCCTCGTCCGTCATGGTTTGTCGTCGGAATGTGCCGGCTGCAAAGCCGTCGGTCGTGATGTAGTAGCGGGAGTCACCATCGGCGCTGCGGCCGCTGTTGGCCAGCCCCCCATGGATATTGCCGAAATAGATGCTGGAAACAAAAGGAAAAAGCCGCAACTGATTGCCAAACCGCCGACACAGGGCCGTTGCGTCGCGACTATCCACATCCTGAAGTCTTATGGCCAGGGCATTGGCCTGGTTGATGCGGTGCGGATGGCTGAGAAACTCCCGCAGATGGTCTTCAATGCGCCGGGTGGTCTCGTCACGCAGACGCTCGGCCACGTCGTTGACGGCCAGGCGTGACTTGAAGAAGGAAAGCCCCCCGACCAGCCCCGCGCTCAAGGTGGTCACGGCAACAAACAGGACAAGCATGGCCGCTCGCAAGGTCACGGCAGGCTTAGTATTCTTCACGTCGCACCCCGGATTCATCCATTTCGCGTCCGGCCGGATATCCGCCCGGACAGCTCAACATACTTGTTGGCAAGTCAGTAACCATCTAATATCCAAACCTCGTATCGCGCAAAATCTATTCCGCCAACGGCGTACAGGAGCAGGTCAACGCCTGAGGCCGCCGGGCGCTTCTGACCGCGCCACGTTCGACAGCGGCTGTAACACGATACCTACTTGACATCATTATAACCCTACCGTTTATAGATGGTTCTGCGGCAACACGGCAACGTATCCTGATTCCTGAGGAAGCATGGCGAATATTTACGGCATACCAGGCCACGACATCTCAGCCAGGAGTTCAGCCCGGCATAAGGATCTGGCCCAACGATTCGGAATTCCGCTCCTGTGTCTGGTGCTCCTGGGAGCCGCCGGCATCTTCAGCTTTTGGAAAATCCACGTCATCGTCGCGGCCTTTTTCGCGATCTTTTTTGTCGCCGTGACCCTCAAATTCGAAGATCTGGGCCTGATGTTCACCCGGCACGTCGAACAGGACGACGCCAGGGCACAGGCGCAGAAAGATGTGGCCCAAGCCCTGGCCGAATTGCCCGACGAGTACCATGTCTTTCACGGCGTAATTTTTCAAAAGCAGTACGTTGATCATGTCGTGCTTGGTCCCAATGGGCTGTTCCTGATCTCAAGCAAAAGCCAGACGGGAAAAATCACCCTGGCCAAAGAATCGCTGCGCCTGGACGACAAGCGGTTCATGAACGACATGGTCCAGCGCTGCTGGCTGCAGGCCCAGGGGCTGACCAGACAGCTGGGCCTACAATACGTGGCCGGGGCGCTGATGACCCCGGTCATCTGCTTCAACCGGGCCAACGTTGAGATTCTGCGTCCCGTCAGAGGCGTCTTCATCGCCCAGGCCGCGACCCTGGTTCCGCTGATCATGCAGCATGAGGACGAAATCCCCCCGGAACGCATCATCAAGCTCATCAGCAAACTGTCGGTCCTGGTCCCGCAACGTCCGGCCGAAGAGATCACCGAGGAAGAAGCGTTCGACGCCGACCTGGACGCGGTGCTGGCGAATCGGGAGCCTGGACCCGTCGCCCAGCTGCAAACCGAAAGCTCAGACCCGGTCAGGTCGGAAAACCTGCCGCCGGAATACGCCCCGGACGCTCCGGTCTGCACCAAATGCGGACACCGCTCGACCATTGTCGAGACAGCCATGTTTCCACATGAATGCCCCCGGTGTTCAGCCCTCTATGACAGCCCTGTTCCGGAAGACGTCTTTGACGCGCCAAAGCCCAAAGGCAAAATCATCTGGCGTCCGACCGTGCTGCAATTCGCCCTGCTGGTTCTGCTGACTGCCGCCGGGGCCGGTCTTGTCGCCTACCAGACCGGCTTTCTCCTGCCGCCGACCACGCCGACCATCCAACCGCCGGCCGTCACCGACGATGCGGCCAACGAGACGGTGACTGCGGAACCGGGTGCGACCGATCTTAACGCCACCGGCGCAACAAACCGTACCGCGGATTCTCCCGACAGACCTGAAGACATGACCGTCGACGCCTCTGGGGAATCCCTCGCCCAGAATCAGACCGAAGCCCTGAGCGTCGATAACGCCACGAATGCCTCGGCCTCTGCGGCTGCAGACGAGGACGGCCGCAACGCCACGGCCGAACCGACGCCGAAGCAGCCGGCGGACCCTGCTGTCCAACAACAGACCGAGCCGGAAAAGGAAATCCGGGAACCGGAGAAAAAATCCCGGACCGCAACCAAACAGTTCGACAAAGGCATTCTCACGGTTTCCGCCTCCAGGCCCATCACTCTCTGGCTCGTTGATCAGCAGACCCTGAAACGTTCGGGACCTTACCAGATTGACGCCGGCACCTCCAAAGAGATTGTCATCCTCAAAGGTTCGTATCATGTGATCTACGTGGAAGATGGGCGCAGAAAGCAGACAAGCATGAGCTTTCTGAGCGATACCGGATATCTGGATTTTTAAAACTGCCGTCAAACCCGACCCGCGTGTATGCAGCGTTCCTCAGCCTGATGCCGGAAGACGCACGGTTGCCTCCCGGGGCAAGCTCCGGACGGAAAGCGAAAACGTCGATCAACCCAAGCCCAGAAGAGTCCTGATGCGATTCAGCATCGTCATGCTGTCACACGGCTTCAGAAAAACATCCTCATCGGTCATGCCCAGTTCAGCGATATTGATGAATTGCTGAAAATCCGTGGAACCGGTGTGGAGCACATATCGTGCGCACAGCCCTTCCCCCATCGCCGTGCGGATGAATTCCGCCCCGTTCATGGTCGGCAGCCGAATGTCGACAATGCAGATTTCAGCCGGGTTCTGCCGCAATGCTTCCAGGGCCAGTTCGGCGGAGTGGGCCGAACGGATGTCGAACTCATCGAAGTCCTCAAAAAAATAGGTCAGCGATGTGCGGATATGTTCTTCGTCGTCGATAATCATCAGCCGTGGAAGCATACCCCCTCCTATGACGGCGCCGGGCCGTCGGCCGGGCCGGAAGCGAGGCGATCCAGCGCCGGCAGTTCAATCACGAATTTCGCGCCGCGCCCGGGGCTGGATTCCACCCGCATGCGCCCGCCATGATTGCGGGTTACGATGAAATAGGACACGGACAAGCCCAGACCCGTACCCACCCCCGGAGGTTTGGTGGTAAAAAACGGCTCGAAAACCCGCCGCTGAATTTCCGCCGACATGCCGGGACCGTTGTCCTCCACTTCCAGGACCACAACCGAGCCGGCGTTCATGATCCGGACAACAATGACCGGATCGGATGAACGGGCCGCTGCCAGGGCCTGGGCCGCGTTGCGCAGCAGGTTCAGCACAACCTGTTCGATTTCGGTCTCCGTGCAGTTGATCTCCGGCAATTCATCGTCGCATTCGCGCACAATTCGTATCCGTTTGAAGTCGAACTCTTTCTTCAGATCGTAGTCACTGCCGGCCAAGGCCAGGGCGCGGTCGACAATGGCCCGCAATTGGCAAACCGCACGCTTGGATTCGCTGCGACGACTGAAATCAAGCATGTGGCGGATGATTTCAGCGGCGCGCATGGTCGAATTCTGAATTGTTGCGATGAAACCGGGCACGCCGCGCAACTGCATGTATTGATCCAGCAAGGCCATGTCGAGGCCGATCTTCCGGGCCACGTCGACATTCTTGGGAAAATCGGCCTTGGTGCGCTGGGCAAGATTCTGCACCGAGGCCATGATGATGCCCAGAGGGTTGTTAATCTCGTGGGCAACTCCGGCGGCAATGCCGCCGACCGAGATCATTTTTTCCGTCTGCACCATGACTTCCTGCATGCGCCGCAGCTCCGTCACGTCGCGCAGCACGGCCAGAATGCAGGATTCGCCGCCGACACTCAGCACCTGACAGGTCAACGTGCAGACCAGCGACGGGCCATCCTTGCGCTCCAGTTCGAAGACGAAATCATCAATCTGGCCGTCAGTCTCTATCCGGCGCATGATCATCTCCCGCGCTTCAAGGTTACCGAGCACCCCGAGTTCGTGGGAGCTTTTTCCGACCACGTCCCCGTAAGCAAGCCCCGTCAGCCGGCTAAAGGCCTCGTTGGCGTCGATGACCAGACCATCGTCAAAGCGCATCAGGACAATGGCGTCCGGCGACAAGCGGAAAAGACGGGCGAATTTCTCCTCGGATTGCCGCAAATCCTCGTTGCTGCGCAGCAATTCCGCATTGGCCGTGCGCAGGCTGGCCTCGCTCCGACGCAGGGACTCGACCATGTTCTCCAGGGCCTGCCCCAGGAAATGGAACTCCCTGACGGCGGAAAATCCAAACCCGGGGTGATCCTGTCCCCGGGCCGCCTTCTCGGCAAAAGCGAGCAGAGGCCGGCTGCTCCTGTCGATCATCCAGCGCAGAAAAAACACGGACAGCAGAAGCAAACCGGCCATGATCCCCAACAGCTGCACCCAGGCCCGGCTTTGGTCGGCCCGAAGCTGCCGCAGGACCACGGCCGGCTGCACGACACGCAGCCCAAGGATCTCGCGTCCGATGTTCAAAGAGGTCTCACCGACGAGGTATTGCCCGTCGGCGCTCAGGAACCCGGCTCCGGCATCCGGGTCGACCATCGCGCCGGCCCGGGCCAACAATTCGCCCCCCCGATACACGGCCAGCCCCGCCACTTCCGCCTCCTGCTGCAAAGCGCGCAGCAATGGCGCACCGGATTCCAGCACAATGCCGACCAGCATTACTCCGGCCTGGTAGCCGATGGTGTGGTCAATGACGGGAAGAACCATGATCAAAGCCCGCTGGCCGCCTTCATTGACGATCATCCACTGACGATCAATGCGCTGCCGGTGGTTTAAAATCGTGGTTCCGACAGAACGGAAATCAAAAATGGGCAGGGTCAGGTCAAAGACCAGATTGTTCTGCGAGTCAAAAAGCATGATGATGTCGGCCATGAAACTCTGGCCGGGCTGAAAAAGGGCGGACTCCAACTCCTGCCGCAAGGCCTCCAGACGGTGAACGCGCAAGGCGGCCGCAAATGTCGGCGTATTGGCCATATGATTGACCTGCACTTCCAGACCTCGCAGATGCTCCTGCAAAGACCGCTCAACCAAGGCGAGACGAAAACTCATGCGCACGCGAACCTCTCGGTTCATGGCCTCACGCGCAGCCTGTTGGGCAGTCCACAGCAAAAAGCACGAAACAACCGCGACACAAGCCACCAGCATCAGCGCCAGGGCAAGGTCCAGTCGAATCTGAAAAGGCCTCCTCATCACTGACCGTCCGTTGTCCGGCTGGAATACCGAAAAGCCCGCTGCTGCAGCCTGGCCACTTCCTCCTGATCCATCCCGGCTTCCACCAGGGCGAACTGGCCGGACCACAAGACGGGCACCTCCTCTCCCCGGCCGGTCAGGTGCAGCCAGATCGCGTCGGCCTGGGCCACGCCGGCGTCATCATTCATGCGCATGACCGTGACCCCGAGAAGCCCGGCCTGCAGGGCGTCCAGTTCCGATTCGCCTCCGCCCCATCCATTGAGCACGAGATCGCGTCCCGGAAACTTGTCCCGCAGGGCTGCGGCCGCACCCAGAGCCAGATCCGTAGCCGCGACATAGATGAAGTCCAGATCGTCATGGCGCAAAGCCAGCTCCAGACCCGCAGCATAGCCCTCCTCGTAGGATATGGGAACAAAGTAACGGTCAACAGGTCTTCCCATCCCCTTCGCCACCAGCTGGTTGACGAAATGGTCCCCGCGCACTTCGGACAAATACCCCGGCGCCGTGGTAATCATGGCGTATTTCGCTCCATTCCGGCCAAAACGACGATGAAAATAGTCCGCCAGCATGGCCGTGCCGGTCTGGTGGTCGAATCCCGTGGACAAAAGCGGACGTGATCCGATCTTCCAGCGAGCCGGCAGGGACGTGACATTCTGCAGCAGGACTACGGGACGCTGCCGGGCCAGAAGCCAATCCACGGTGTGGATGTGACGCGGGGAATCAAGGTGAAAGAGGAGGTAGTCCGGGTCAAGAGCCAAAGCCTCCCGAACCTGGAGCAGCTGCAGATCCACATCGTGCGGCGGGGAGGCGAAACGTGCGAGACGATACCTGACGCCGCGTTCCTGCAGACGGGCCGTGAGGGCGTCGATGTTGCGCGCCCAGTACAGGGACTGCTGGATTTCCGGATACACCACGGCGATAACGACCTCGTCCATCGTCTCGGCCGCAGTTTGCGCGGGGTTGACCACCACCTGTTCAAAGGCGTCCATGCGCCCTGCTTCTTCAGGATTCTCGCGGCGGATGTCCTCGACCGACAGCATCATCTCGGCCATGACCGGGCAAACAGTCGCCAACAGCAAAACCACCCAGGCAGTTAGGGAAACGATCGCGCGTAAAACCGTTGCAACGCCCATGCAGTCCTCCTGATTCCACCCGCCGATTTTCATGCGCTCAACAAACTCCCCACCCTCCGACATGCAGCTTTATGACACAGTCCGTAGCACTTCTCCGGAGGCATTGCGAGAAAAAGTACAGATCCGGATAAAGTTAACCATTACTGTTCGTATTGAATCAGACCTTGGAGCCAGACCAATTCCAAGCCCACCAGCCGGCGGACCGGTTTGCCGCGGCCGACGCCGATCTTGTCGGGAGCGCATGGTCCATCGGGCACGCGTTTGAACTGCGAAAAAAACATCCGACCCGGGCCAGTCCAACTCTTCACTTTTCCCGGCTCAAGTTTTCAGGTACAGGGTCGATAGTACGAACAAGGCGTCATGCTGCACCGACAATGGAGATAGTATGGACATTCAAGGCATGGCTGGGAGCAATTCCCAGATTTACGACAAGCAAACCTTTGGGGCCGCTGTTGTCACCAAGACACTGGATTACATGAATAATTCAGCATCATCGGCCATTCAACCCTTTGACAAGCAGACCTTTGGCGCCTCTGTGGTCACCAAGACCCTGGACTACATGCACACGGGCCCTTCGCAACATCAGAACCAAAACAGCTATTCCTTCCAGAAAGACGTGCTCGGCTCTCACTACTCGGGAGTGGGCACTTTTGTGAACCTACTGGCCTGATGCCCGGAGCATGACGCCCATCGCGGCAACCACCGCGAGAAACCCCGGACATTGTGTCCGGGGTTTTTTACGTCTGTGCCCTGAGCCGCGGATTCAAGTTTTTTGCTGATCTGTCCGATACAATACATGACGGCAAGGACGTCGCCGCAATTCCAACACCATTCAGGCCAGGGACGGCCGGGAGGTGAGCATGAGCATCCGCGTCGAGAAGTACCAAAAGCAGGAAAAATGGCCCCAGGGACACCCCTCCTGGGACCACGGGCAGCAGTTGCGCAAGAATCAGCAAAAAAACGCGCCCGAGGAAAGAGACTCCAGACAGGAACACGAACAGCCCCTGACCACGTATGATTCCCGAGGCCAACTTGTGGTCATGGCCGCACCCACCAAAAACACCATCTGAGCCGGGCCGCCACCGGCCTGGCTTGCGATCGGCAACGGTTGTCATGGCCCAAGCCGGACGCTCCTGCATGAAGTCAGCCCGGCGTGCCGGCTAACGCACGCGACCGACCACGAGCCTCCGCCCGGTCCACGTCAAACTCAAAGCAACGTCAGCAGCTGATCATGAATGCGGCCATTACTGGCCACGATCATGTGACTGCCAAATCCGAAATCACGTCCATCCAGTGCCGAAACCCGTCCACCGGCTTCTTCGACCAGCAGCCAGCCTGCCGCCGTGTCCCAGGGCTTGAGGCCGGTTTCGTAATAGCCTTCAAAACGGCCGCAAGCCGTGTAAGCCAGATCAATGGCCGCGGACCCGAACCGGCGCACGCCCTGGGATGCCAGCAGGACGCGGCGCAGCCGGTCGCAGATCCGGTCCACTTCCGTATAAAAGGAGTACGGAAATCCGGTGGCGATCAAAGACGCCTGCATGTTCTTTTCAGCGCTGACGGCCATGGGTTCGCCGTTAAGAAACGCACCCTGCCCCCGCACGGCCCAGAACAACTCGTTCAGCATCGGCGCATAAACAGCTCCGAGCACGACCCGCCCCTCCTGCCACAGGGCCACGGACACGGCGACCATGGGCAGGCCGTGGGCATAGTTGGTCGTGCCGTCCACCGGGTCGATGATCCAGGTCACGTCCGAGGGCTCAAGCGTGGTGTGAGACTCCTCGGCCAGAATGGTTGAGCCCGGAAGCAGGGCGGGCAAGCGTTCGATCAACAGCTTCTCGACGGCGAGGTCGGTCTGGGTGAGCAGATCAATCCGACCCTTGAACGTGATCTCCTTGGCGTCATCCCACTGGTCCCGCACGACCTGGCCGGCGGCGCGCACAATGGTCAAAAATCCATCTACAAGCTGTTTATCCATCATTTTCCTCCGTTTACGGAATTGTTCTTGCGCTTCGTCTGCAGTCCGGTAAATATAAACCCTGAAAAAACAATGCCTGTTCCCTTTACCGGCCGGCGTCTGAACCTCGATTTTTCAGCACGTTGGTGCGGCAAGGAAGGGAAAAATGCAAGCCAAAGCCGTTGACCGGCCTGCTGGACGACATCCCCGGTCAACGCTTGCGGACGCCAGGCGACCGCCACGACCAACCGCTAGCCCCAAGGATCTGCTATGCTTATCGGAATTGATGTCGGCGGAACCCACACCGACGGAGTCTGTATCCGCGACGGTCGGGTCGAAGCACTGACCAAAGTCCCCACCGATCACGACAACCTGCTGGGCACCATTTCCGAGGCGCTCTGCAACATTTTAAAGGATTGCAACGGTTCGGACGTTCGCACCATCAACCTGAGCACCACCCTCTCCACCAATTCCATCGTCACCGGACGCACGGAAAAGGTCGGCATGTTTGTCATCCCCGGTCCGGGCATCGACGCCGCAGCCTACTCCCTGGGCAGTCAGTACCACATTGTTCCCGGATGCGTGGACCATCGCGGCGCCATTTCCTCCAAAATCCGGGTCGAACATCTCAAACCCATGGCCACCCGCTGCCGCGAGGAAAACATCAAGGTCTACGGCGTGGTCGGCAAGTTCTGCACCCGCAACCCCGAGCAGGAACAGGCCGTGGCCCAGGCCCTGGCCCCGCAGGCCGACTTCATCACCCAGGGTCACCGCGTGTCCGAATCCCTGAATTTCGGCCGCCGCGTCAGCACGGTCTACTACAACGCCGCAGTCTGGCGGACCTTCAACGCCTTTGCCGACGCCCTGGAGCAGAGCCTGCGGGATCTGAACATCCAGGCCGACATCAATATCGTCAAGGCCGACGGCGGAACCATGCCTCTCAAACTGGCGCGGGAGATCCCGGTGCAGTCCATCTTCTCCGGACCGGCCGCGTCGGTCATGGGCATCCTGAGCACTTCGCCGACGGATGAGGACGCCCTGCTTCTGGACATCGGCGGCACGACCACGGACATGGCCGTACTGCTGGACGGCATTCCCCTCCTGGAACGCGACGGCATCTCCATCGGCCAGCACCCCACCCTGGTCCGGGCGCTGAAGGTCGAATCCATCGGCATCGGCGGCGACTCTTTTATCAGCTCCAGGGGCGGACAACTGACTGTCGGCCCGGACCGTCACGGCCCGTGCATGGCTGCCGGCGGCCCGGCCCCGGCTCTGATGGACGCCATGAACGTGCTGGGACAAGCCAATTTCGGCGACCGCGAGCGCTCGGCCAAAGGAATCAAGGAAGTGGCCATGGCCCAGGGTCTTTCGGCCCGCGAATGTGCCGAACAGGTCGTGGCGCAGGCCATGGCCATCCTCAAGAAAAAAATCTCCCTCTTTCTGGACGGTATCAACTCCCGCCCGGTCTACACCATTCAGGAAATCCTCGAAGACCGCATCGTCCGACCCAAGCGCATCCTGGTCATCGGCGGCCCGGCCGAGGCCCTGGCGCCGCTGCTGGAGGAAGAGTTCGCCCTGCCCGTCGTCGCGCCCAGGTTCAGCCAGGTGGCCAACGCCATCGGCGCGGCCCTGACCCGGCCGACCCAGTCCCTGGTGTTGACCGTGGACACATCGCGCGGCAGCTTTACCGTGCCGGGTCTTGGCATCCACAAGACGGTCAAGCGCACCTACACTCTGGATGAAGCCGTGCATGACGCCACAACCATGCTGCGGGCAGAACTGGACCGCCAGGGCATTCCGGCCGAGGAAGGTGACATCCAGGTCATCCAGGCCGAAGCCTACAACATGGTCGAAGGCCACTACACCATTGGGCGCAACATCCGCGTCCGCTGCCAGATGCGCCCCGGCGTCATCGCCACCCTGGCTTCCTAAAGGATCGGAGGAACCATGCTCAGCGCGAAATCATCTCTTGGCGTTATTTTTTTTCCGGCTTTTGACTGGGCGATTTCCGCCACACATCCCGAACGGGAGGAACGCCTGCTCTACACCCAGGACCAGTTCCGGGAGGAAGGCATCTTTGACATCGAAGGCATCCGCGAATACCGCCCCCTCATTGCCGAGGAAAAGGACATTCTGCGGGCTCATTTCTGCTTTCCCGACGTGCCCTCGGTCTGCACCAATTCCCATCTCATCTCCGCCGGCGGCGTGATCCGCGCCGCCAAGCTGGTCATGGAAAAAGAACGCGACCGGGCCTTTGCCGTGGTCCGCCCCCCCGGCCATCACGCCATGCGCACGGTCCACGGCAGCCGGGGATTCTGCAACATCAACATCGAAGCGGTCATGATCGAGTGGATCCGCGAACACTACGGCAACCTGCGCGTGGCCGTGGTCGACACGGACTGCCATCATGGCGACGGCACCCAGGACATCTACTGGCACGACCCGGATGTCCTTTTCATTTCCCTGCATCAGGACGGCCGGACCCTGTATCCGGGCACGGGCTTCCCGTCCGAATCCGGCGGTCCCAAGGCCCTGGGCCGGACCATCAACGTGCCCATGCCGCCGCGCACCTCGGACGAAGGCTACCTGATGACCATGGAGCGCATCGTCATGCCCATTCTCGACCATTTCAAGCCGGATCTGGTCATCAACTCCGCCGGGCAGGACAACCACTTCTCCGATCCCATCACCAACATGAACTTCACGGCCCAGGGCTACGCCAAAATGACCGAGATGCTCAAACCCGACATCGCGGTGCTGGAAGGCGGCTACGCCATCAAGGGCGCTCTGCCCTACGTCAATCTGGGCATCAGCCTGGCCCTGGCCGGGGTGGATTTTTCCGCCGTGCAGGAACCGGAACTGGACCGGGACAAGATCAGGGAGCAGAAGTCGACCATTGATTACCTGGCGGCCCTGTGCGAGCAGCTGCCCGAAGTCTATTTCAACCCCAGGCCGGTCGAGGCCGTGCGCGAGAGCGGCTATTTTGTCCGCCGCCGGTCCATTTATTACGACACCGACGACATCACCGAGACCCAGGTCGAACGTCTCAAGGACTGCCCGCATTGTCCCGGCCTCTTGATCGTCGAAAGCGAAACAGCTGCAACTCCCAAATGCCTGGGACTGCATGTGCCGGTTCAGGGGTGCGACCTGTGCAGCCAGGAAGCGGAAGAACGCTTCGCCAAGTCCCGGCAGGCGGGATTCGCCCACGCCCAGCTCTCGGACCGGGTGACCAAAAGATACGAGTACGCCCGCTAGAAAAGCATCATGACAAACAGGCGGCAGGGGTACGCCTCCGCGTTCCCCTACCGCCTGACTTTCCGGAAAAATGCCAACCAGTGCATGAAGCGCAACGTCTGCGCTCAGTTGCCCCCCGAAGCGCCACCGTGCTTGCCGGCGACCGGAAGGGTGAAATAAAACACGGAACCCTGTTCGGGACTGCTCTCCGCCCAGATGCGCCCACCGTGCTTCTCCACGAATTCCTTGCACAGAATCAGCCCCAGTCCCGTGCTCGCCTCTCCCTCGGTGCCGGGCCGCGTGATCTTGTTTTCCAGGGAAAAAAGCATGGACTGGATTTCCCGATTCATCCCCACTCCCTCATCGCGCACCGCGACCGTGGCCATGTCACCATCCTGGTGGGCGGTAATCAGCACCCGCCCTCCCCGCTTGGAAAACTTGAGGGCATTGGAAAGGAGATTGCGGACAACCGTTCCGATCATCGGAGAATCAATGTTCACGATCAGATCCTGCGGCGTCTCGTCGTGCAGGACGATCTCTTTTTGCTCGGCCAGGGAATGGGAAAAATCAAAGCTGGATCTGATGATCTCCTTCAAGGGGACGGGTCTCGGCGAACAGGTCAGAAGACCCTGCTGAAACTTTGCCCACTCCAGGAGGTTTTCAAGCAGGGCGTAAACACGCAAGGAGCTTTTGTGCAGTGCGTGCAGGGAGGAGTTGACCTCTTTCATGGTCATTTCCTCGAAATGTTCGACCAGGAGCCTGGTCAGGGAGAGAAAGCCGGAAATGGGGGACTTGAGGTCGTGGGCGATGATGGAAAAGAACTTGTCCTTTTCGGCGATGGCGTTGCGTAGCTGTTCATTGATGCGCACCCTTTCATCTTCGGACTTTTTGCGTTCGCTGATGTCCCGCACCGAAGCCACCCGCATGATTTCGCCGTTGATTTCAAAATTTCGCGCCTCAAGCTCGACATAAATGGCTTCGCCGTTTCTCTTCACCAGCCTTGCGACGTAAGGTTGTGCCCATTCCTTGACGACATTATTACGAACGATCTCCTTGTCATCGTCATGGACAAGAAGCTCTATCGCGTTCCTGCCGACAATCTCCTGCTGCTCATAGCCAAGGAGTCTGGCCAGGGAGGCATTCAAGTCCACGGCAATGCCCCGTTTATGGATGATGATTCCTTCCATGGTCAGGTCGGACAAAAGGCGATAGCGGACTTCGCTTTCCTGGCAGGCCAATTCCGCGGACTTGCGGTCTGAAATGTCGCGACAGAAGCAGACAAACATCCCGCCGTGTTGGTCCAGATAGGACGCGGAGACTTCCACGTCGAAAACGCTGCCGTCCTTGCGGCGATGCCTGGTTTCAAAGCGTTCGGAGCCGTTTTCCACGATGCGGCCGATGCGGGCCGCAGTCGCCGCGTCGTCCTCCACGGCGTCAATGTCGGCGATGCGCAGCTCGGCAAGCTCTTCTCTCGTATAACCCGTCATGCGGCAGTAGGCTTCGTTGACATTCGTCAAACGGCCGGACGCATCGATGACCCAGAATCCATCCTGGGTGGTTTCCAGGACCGATGTCAGGAAGCTTTCCCGCTCCTGCAGGGCCTCTTCCGCCCGAACCTGTTCGGTAATGTCGCTCAGCACCAGCAACAGGCGACGCTGCGACGTATCCCCTTGAGTCTCTATCCGCCCGACACAGCGCACCAGAAGCCCTTTGCCCCGCAGCACGAAACTGAGTTCCTTGCCGTCAGGGCTATTGAAGAACGCCCTGAACCGTCCGAGAAAGGCCGATCGGTCGGCCGTGGCGATGAAGTCGACCAGCGCCTTGCCGGAAACGGCGTGGGGATCCTTTTCGACCATGTCGGCGAACGTCTGGTTGGCCTGAAAGATGATCCCGTTACGGTCCACGCTCAGATAACCGACAGGGGCGTCGTTGAAGAGACGGGCAAAGCGATCCCGCGTGATTTCATACTGCTTCTGGGTGTTGCGCAGTTCCTCGTTCTGGAGCTCAAGCTCTATCTGATGGACCTGATACTCGTGAAACAGATTTTTGATCTCTTCCAAGGAAAGATTGTCGACCGTGCTGATGGAATGCGTCAGTCTGGCTTCAGCCTGCTCTCGCAGAACTTTTTTCTTGGCTTCAAAAGAGTCGCTCATAGGCCTCTCGTGTCGGGTTATCTGGTATCATGCCAAGATAAAAATAAAATGCGCATGATTGCGGTCAAGAGTCCTGACCAGCTTCGGATTCGGCCTTGACGCATGCGTCACCGCCCTCAATCTCGGCAAAGACGCAAGCGAATTGTCCAGGGGCCGATCGGAATACCGTGACCTGAAAGTATTTACCCAGATCCGCCGAGTAGTGCTCAAACCGCGCGGGTGTGCCGGTCAGCGCCACCTGCCCGCAGGATTTGATCCAGGCCATTTCCGTGCCCGGCAGGATTTCAAGGACGGTTTTGCCCAGGATATCGTCGCCCCGGAGCCCGGTGATTCTTTCAAAAGCCGGATTCACGGCCAGAAAGCGGTAGTCGGCGGGTTGGCCGCTTTCATCGCAGATGATTTCGTGCACCGCAAAGCCGTTGAACATCTGCCGAAAGAGCGATTGATAGTCCTGCTGCACCTGCCGTTTCTCGGTGATGTCCTCGAACGTGGCGTAAACTTGGTAGGCGTTGGCTTCGCCGGGCCTGAACTGCGGCGTGGCCGTGATGGACAGCCAGATGTAGGCGTTCTTGTCCGGATGAAAAACCCCGCGCACGACCGGCCCTTCCTGCTGTCCCGTGCGCAGGGCGATCATGGCCGGGTGGTGATGACCAGAAACCTGTGTTCCGTCCTCACGGATCATGCGCCAGCGCGGGTCCATGGACGTCTTGCCCAGAAGCTGGTCCAGGGAAAGGCCGAGAATCTTCCCGGCTGCGGGATTGGCGGAGATGATGGCGCCATCGGCCGCATGATAGACCACGCCCAGAGGCAGGGTCTCGAAAAGAGCCCTGAATTCCTCCTCACTCGCCCGCAAGGCATCTTCCCCGAGCTTGATGCGCGTGATGTCCACAAAGGACACCAGGGTGCCGGAAAAAACCTTCGGACCCACCGAGTACGGCACCACCCGCATCAAATACCAGCGCCCATCCCTGGCGCGGACTTCCTGCTCGGCCATTCTGCCGGATTTCTGGACCGCCTCGATGAGGCGCACCGGGTCGACATCCTCCAGCTGGTGCGAGATGTGCGACAGGGGGCGGCCAAAATCCGTGTCCAGCACCATGAAGATATCGGCGACTCTGGGCGAAAAGCGCCTGATCTCCATGTTCTCGTCGAGCAGGAGCTTGCCGATCTGGCTGACGCTCAGCAGGTTGTCCACGTCGTTGTGCAGTTCGCTCAGCTCCACGATCTTGGACTGATACTCGGAATTGACGGAGTACAACTCCTCGTTGGTCGACTGCAGTTCCTCGTTGGTCGATTGCAGTTCCTCGTTGCTGGCCAGAAGTTCCTCGTTGGTGGCCTGCAATTCCTCATTGGCGGTTTCCAGCTCCTCCACCGTGGCCTGCAGATTTTCACGGGTGAACTGCAGTTCCTGCTCCAGATCGGTGATGCGCTGCTCGGCTTCCAAGGACAGATCGTAGGCCTGGATGGCCTGGGTCTTGTCCAACAGGTCCGGCCGGTTGACCTCTTCCAGAAAGACGGCGGCCAGGGGCTCCTGCCCTTTTTTCTGGGGCAGGGGCAAAATCCGCAGGTCCACCATCTTGACTGTGCCCGGATCGCGCAGCTTGATGTTGGAGAAGCGCAGCGGCTGTTGCTTGCGAAATGCCTTCTGGATGCCGGTGGACAGGGGAATGGCCAGATCCTTGGCCGCCATTTTGGAGATATCCCTGGAAAGCTTGCCCGAGGGGAGTTTGAAATAACCCGCAGTATCTCCGAAAACATGCAGGACTTCCATCTGTTCGTTGACCACCACGGCCAGACGGAAAAGTTCCGAACTGAGCGCTTCCAGAAAACGTTCCAGAACGCGTTCGTCTCCGATACGCATGTCCCGTCGCAGCGGGGGAAAACTGCTGCCCAGGTCGCGATACTTTGCTCCCGGAACCTGCGGCAGATCGGACGAATCCAAACTGTGCTTGAAACGCCCTTTGGTGCGGTAGATCTTGTATTTGTGATCCAGGCTTTCGAAGCGGTCCGCCATCTCGCCGATGGTCTCACTGGTGCCGAGCAGCAGAACGCCTTGAGCATTCAGGGAAAAATTGAAAAATTCCAAAACTTTATACTGAAGAACCGGCTGCAGGTAGATGAGCAGGTTGCGACAGGAGATGAGGTCGATGTTGGTGAACGGGGGATCCTTGATCAGGTTGTGCTGGGCAAAGACGACCATCTCGCGGATGCTGCGCGATATCTGGTAGCTGTCCTGCTTGCGGTAGAAATACTTGGACAAAAGCTCATGGGGGACATCTGCGGCGATGCTTTCCGGATAAATCCCGTTGGCCGCGAAAAGAACGGCGTCGCGGTCAATGTCCGTGGCGAAGATTTTCACGTCGCGGTTGATTCCGGCCTGAAGCATGTACTCCTTGGCCAGGATGGCCAGGGTGTAGGCTTCCTCGCCCGTGGAGCACCCGGCAATCCAGAACCGGCTCTCTTTGGCCGTGCCCCGGTCCAGGATTTCTGGCAGCCATTTTTCCTTCAACAGGTCGAAAACCTCCCGATCGCGGAAAAACCTGGTCACGCCGATCAGAAATTCGCGGAACAGGGTGCCGGCCTCGCCGGGGTAGTGCTGCATGAAAGCCACGTAGTCGCGGATTTCGTCGATGCGGTTGATGGACATGCGGCGTTCGATGCGCCGGGTGACGGTGCTGGGTTTGTAGTAGGTGAAGTCGGCCTTGAACTTGTCGCGCAGGATGGCGAAGATGCGGGTCAGGGCGTCCTCGTCGCTGATGACTGCCTCCGAGCGCTCGGTTTTGATGACAAAAGGATGCTTGGCGTAGGACAGCAGCCGTTCGGGCATCTCCTCGGGCGGCAGGACGAAATCCACCAGGCCGGTGGAGATGGCGGCCCGGGGCATGCTGTCGAATTTGGCCGAGGCCTCGCTCTGGACCATGACCATGCCGCCGAATTCCTTGATGGCCCGCACCCCACGCATCCCGTCACTGCCTGAGCCCGAAAGAATGACCGCCACGGCCTTGTCCCCCTGATCTTCGGCCAGGGAGCGCAGAAAGATGTCGATGGGCAGGTTGACGGTACCCTTGACGTGCTCCTGGTCGTTCAGAAGCAGTTTGCCGTGGAATATGGTCAGGTTCTTCTTGGGCGGGATGAGGTAGACGTTGTCAGGCAGAACCGGCATGCCGTCCTCGGCCCGGTGCACTTTCATTTTGGTCTTTTTGGACAGGATTTCGACCATCAGGCTTTTGTAGTCCGGGGACAGATGCTGGATGACGACAAAAGCCATGCCGCTGTCCGAGGCCATGCCCGTAAAAAAGGCTTCAATGGCTTCAAGGCCTCCGGCAGACGCGCCCACCGCCACATAGAGCGAGGGCTTGACCGGCGGCAACGCGCCGGCGGCGGCGGAAACGGGCTTTCTGGACCTGCGGGAATATTTTCTCGTCATTCAGCGACCTCGCTCCTCGGTTCCCAGACGTTACTGCAAAAAGGCTCAAAGTTATCCGAAATATTGCTGTAAGTATCTGAAATTTCGTATTTCAAATTTCAGATTAAAGACGATTTCAGACTTTTTGCAGTTAGGTCTTCCCATGGGTTCCGCGTCAAAAACAGTGGAGTCACGAATGTACATTGCAGCCTACTGCAGGGGCTCGCGATTTTGATACCCGGCAATTTGGGATTGCCAGCTCTTTTCTTCTGGAATTGCGCCATCATCCGGCGCTTTCTCCGGCACTTGGAAATTGTCCTACAAAGAAGCTACGATTACGGCAAGCGCCCTCAATAGCGGGACAACGGAATCCAGGCTCCCGGTTGCCGGAGGCCGGGCTCTTTGCGCAGCACAAGGTCTTGGGCAGCAAAAAGGCCCCACCTTGCGGCAGGGCCTTGAGCAGTCTTCAGGCAGGCGGGAAAAGATCTACAGCCCAAGACGCTCCTTGAGATAGGGGAAGTCGATGATTGAGCTGACCAACTGCGAGCCGTGTTGAATCTTGATCACGTCGCGCAATTTGTGTCGCGAAAGAATGGCTTCCATTTTCTTGGCCACGGTGAACGTGTCGTCACGAACCACCACGATGGGCACTTCCAGAACCTCGGCCCGGGTCATGATGATGTCGTTGGGATAGAGATTGCCGGTCAACACCAGGCACTGACACTGCCCTTCGAGCGCCACCAGCTGAACATCGGAACGATCGCCGCCGACGATGATCGCCGATTTCTTGCTTTTGCGGAAATGGGTCATGAAATTCTCGACCTGCATGGTGCCGATCAGAAAATTCTCGACCACCCGCTCGGATTTGTCCTGGGCCGTGATGATCTTGCCGCCCAGTCTGTCGGCGAGATCCGCAACCTTGATGGCGCCCATCAACGGATCACTGGGGATTTTTCCCAGCACCTTGATGCCCTTGCTCTCAAGAAAGGGGTGGAGCAGCGAGTCAAGCTCTTCCTTGAAGGCCGGGGGAATGTCATTGAGCAGGACACCCAGAAGCTGCTCCCCCAGCAGTTCTTTCATGGCAATGAGATAATCGTAGTTGAGCTCCTTGACGTAACGGTCAATGATGACGCTGTGCACGCCCAGGGCTTTGATCACGCTGACCGCATCCACGCCGCAGTATTTTCCCGAATACATGCTGCCCGATCCGGCCACGATCATCACATCCTTGTCCTTGGACAGCTCTTCATAGGCAGAGAGGATCCTAGGCATCAGATCGTCGCATTTGCCGGTGAAGGCCTTCATTTTGAAGTCCTGATCAACCACAACGGGCGTGACCAAAGCCGGATTCTCGTTCTGCCCGAGAATGTCCTGAACGAAAAATGCATCGGCATCACCGAGAACCCCGTTCTTTTCCTGCGGCAGGGCTCCCACCGGCTTCATATAGCCGACCCGGAATCCTTCCTTCTGCAGTTTGAGCCCAATACCCATGGCAATCATGTTTTTCCCGGAATATCCGGATGTTGCCCCAACATAAATACCTACCATATTCCCTCCTGATCAAGACTGCCGTGATCTGACACCAATTTTTCGAACTCGCTGTGCATTATTCCAAATGAGGCAACAGAGTCATGCGCGCCCCGCACACCCACGCCCCCCGGGAAGTGACCAGCACCGGGTCAAACTCCAGGGTATAGATTTCGGGAAAATCAAGGGTCATTTGCGATACGGTCAAGAGCACATCCTCCAGGGCGCGCTGATCCAAGCCCTCCCGTCCGCGTTCCCGCTTGATAAAGGACAAGACCTTGAGCTCCCGCATCATGGCCGAAGCGTCCTCAAGGGACAAGGGGGCAAGGCGCAGAGAAAAATCCTGAAAAATTTCAGCCTGGCTTCCGGAAAGCCCGAAGCGGATCAAGGGGCCGAACTTGGGATCCCGCTGAACACGGACGCATACTTCGGTGAATTTGCCGACAATCATCTCCTGGACCAGACAACCGGACAAAAACGCCTCGCTGCGCAGGCGTTGCACCCTTGAAGTCAGCTGCCAAAAACCCTGCCGGACCTCTTCCGAGGTCTGCAGGTTGACTTCCACGCCGCCCACATCGCTTTTGTACTCGATGTGCGGAGACGAAATTTTCAGCACAACCGGGCAGGCCAGCCGCTTGGCGATCTTCACCGCGCTTTTGCTGGTCCGGGCCAGTTCGGTTTTGGGGTAATGAAGCTCATAGGCCTGAAGCAGGGGCTGCATTTCAAACCCGAACAAATCCGTCTTGCCGGTCAGGATGCAATCCTGGAGAAAATGCTCGGCCTTGGCTTTATCCCGGCGATAACAGACCTCCACCGGATACGGCTTGTTCTGCCACTGGGCGTAACGCAGCATGGCCTCAAGGCTGTCGAGAGCGGCCTTGGGGTTGGCGTAACAGGGCAGACCGTGGCGCTGCAGAAACCGCTTCTCCGCCATGACCCCTTCCTGACCGACCAAACAGACCGCCACGGCCTTTCCCTCCGCCTTGGGTACGGCGACCAGTTCGTCGACAATAGCCGGCAAATCCACTCCCAGACCAGGGGCGATAACGACCAGGGCCATGTGGATCTGAGGATCGCGCAGCACCTCTTCAAGAGCCTGGGCATACTGGACCGGCGTGGATTCCAGGCCAATATCCACGGGATTGGTCGTCCGGGCATGGGGATGCAGGATACTGCCGAGCCGAGCCAGGGTCTGCGTGCCCAACCGCGACAAATGCAGGCTGGTTCCGGACATGCCGTCTGCGGCCAGAATACCGGCTCCTCCGGAATTGGTGACGATGGCCAGGTTCGGCCCCGCGGGCAGGGCCTGAGTTCCGAACATCCGGGCCAGATCAAACAGAGACGAAAGATTGCTGACCTGAATGATGCCGGCCTGCTTCAAGGCGGTCTGGTAGGCCCGTTCGGATCCGGTCAAAGCGCCGACATGGGAAGAAATTGCCTTTTGCCCGTACTCGGTCATGCCGGCCTGCAACATGATGACCGGCTTTTCGCGGGTAATGGTCTGACTGATCCGGGCAAAACGCCGTCCGTTATTCATGCCCTCAAGGTAGCCGATGATGACCTTGGTCTTGGGGTCCTCGGCCAGAAACTGGAGCATGGAAGCTTCGTCGATCACCGCACGATTGCCTAAACTGGCGAATTTGGAAAAGCCGATCTCCTCGCTGGCCGCCCAGTCAAGAATGGCGTGGCACATCGAACCCGAAGGGGAAAAAAAGGAGATGTTGCCTTGGCTGGGAAGTCTGGAAATGAGCGAGGCGTTCATTTGATCAGCCCATGATGCAACACCAAGACAATTGGGACCGAGCAGCGTCAGGTTTCGCCGCTCAGCCAACTGAATAATAGCCTCTTCCAGGTGATACCCCTGGCCGCCGATTTCCCGGAATCCGGCGGCAGTGACGATGACCGCCTTGACATTCCGGTCGGCAAGAGCTTCCAGGGCGCATAAAACGCGGTCCGGCGGCAGGCAGACCACAGCCAGGTCAATGCTGTCCAAACCCTCAAGGCACGGGCGTTCTGCGGTCGTCGTCCAATTGACGGGAACAATCCTACCCTGATACCCCCAGCCCTCAAGATTGGCCTGGATAACACGGGCGGCGTCACGACCATCCTGATCACCAACAACGGCAATCGTCTGGGGAGAAAACAGAGCGTGAAGATAAATGTCTCTCATGGAGCACCTTAATGTCGCAGGAAATTCCACAGGATGCAGTACGGGCACTGCAGACTGAAATCCATTATGAATTCAAGCAAGTCAAGCTTTTAATCCAAGCTCTGACACATAGCTCGCATGCCAATGAACATGGCGGCGAACACAACGAGCGTTTGGAATTTCTTGGCGATGCGGTCCTTGAGCTGGTGATCTCCAATGCATTGTTTCAGAAGTATCCACAAGCGCAGGAAGGCCACTTGACCAAAATGCGTTCCAGCCTGGTCAGTGAGAATGCCCTGGCCCTGCTGGCCAAAAGGATTGACCTGGGCGGCTATCTGTTGCTTGGCAAAGGGGAAGAAATTCAGGGCGGCCGAGAAAAAAATTCAGTTTTGAGCGACGCTGTCGAGGCAATTCTCGGGGCAGTTTTCTTGGACGGGGGAATTGAAGCGGCTCAAGCCTCTGTCAATTTTTTGTTCAACGACCACTGGCCCGTACCGCCGGAGACGTTTCGGCCACGCGACCACAAGAGCATGTTGCAGGAGGCCACCCAACGAATCTGGAAAGCAAGGCCGACCTATGCCCTCAAATGCAGCCATGGCCCGGAGCACGCCAAAGTCTACTGCGTTGTTCTCAGTCTGCCTGACGCGACCCAGATTGAGTGGGAGGATAGGAGTTTGCGTAAAGCCGAACAGGGAGCGGCCGCCAAAGCCTTGGAACTGATCAATTCCAGCCAGGCTGACAGACCGGAGTATAATTCCCTGGAGCCAGAAACCATGCCGCAAAAAAAGCCGGAGTGAAACACTCCGGCCCTGTCTTTGATCATGCCTCTGACAATAAACCCGCTATTAGCCCTGCATGAGCTGCATGGCCATCTGCGGCAGCTGGTTGGCCTGAGCCAACATGGCCACTGCGGCCTGGGTCAGGATCTGGTTGCGGACAAAGGAAGTCATTTCCTGCGCAACGTCCACATCGGAAATCCGTGATTCTGCGGCCTGCAGATTTTCGGCCTGAATGGACAAGTTGGTGATGGTATTCTCCAACCTGTTCTGCAACGCGCCGAGGCTGGCGCGGATATTGTCCTTGGAAGTAATGGCCGCATTGATGGCGTCCAGCGCCTCCTGCGCACCCGCCTGGGTTGAAATGCTGAATCCGGCGTCGGAAATGCTCCGATCCGACTGATTGCCGACACCCAGGGCAGACGCCGTGGAATTGCCGATCTGGATGTAGTAATAGTCTTCGGCGGAAGAGTTGCCGGTTCCGAAGTGAACCTTTAACTGACCCGTAGAGGCCAGGCCCGCACCGCTATGAACCGAACTCGAAAGATTGCCGTTCAGCAGATGGATGCCGTTGAAGTCCGTGGCATTGGCAATTCGGGTGATTTCCGAAGCCATGGCCTGATATTCGGAGTCAATAATCAGACGCTGATCCGAGGTGTACGTACCGGTGGCAGCCTGTGTCGCCAATTCTTTCATGCGAATCAGCTTTTCATCGATAACTGCCAGTGCGCCGTCAGCAGTCTGAATCATGGAGATGGCATCGTTGGCATTGCGCACTCCCTGATTGAGCGATGCGATATCTGCCCGCATTAATTCGCGAATAGCCAGTCCGGCCGCATCATCTGCAGCCGTGCCGACCCGCAGGCCGGATGAAAGTCGTCGGGTGGAGGTTGCCAAGTCGCCGTAGGACTGAGACAAATTTCTGGCGGCGTTCATTGCCATCAAGTTATTATTAATGACCAAAGACATGAGTTTTTTCCTCCTTTTACGGTTGTACCCTCTTTAAGCACATCCGGTGCCAAAAAAAAATAATCAATTAATAACAAGATTTTATAAAAAACAAGCTGACTCCGCAAAGACAGGCGGGTCAAAATTTCCCTGCTCCCTCTAAAGTTTCTCCGGGATAAGCCGATTATTCCCACGTAAGACGAAGAAAGAGGAGGCCCTGGTCATGAAAATCGCCGCTCAATCCTACGATTCCAAGGATATGCTGGCTCAGTTCGAACACGTCAGCCCAAGCATGGCTGTGCCTGATCTTTCGACGCGGGAAAAACAGCATGCCGCCAATGACGAGAGGCCGGATGCTCAGGCAGGTCGGGAGGAAAAACTTTCCCTGCAGAAACTGCAGCACCTCACGGAAGCCATTGATTCGTATGTGTCTTCCTTGGGGGTTAATCTGAAGTTTCACATCGACGAACGAACAGACACCGTGCAGGTCGAAGTGCGCGACCCCGAAACAGATCGGTTGATTCGCAAAATCCCTGCCGACGAGATGCTGGATCTTGCCGCCTCCATGGAAAAAATGGTCGGCATCCTGCTGGACAGATCGCTGTAAGGCGACACATTCGACCCAATTGCAGTGAACCTGTAATGAACAATGAAGGCTCTGCGATTCAGTCCAAGGGCCAAACGCGAGAAAGCCCGCTTCGTCAACGACGAGCGGGCTTTTGATGTACAAGACCGGCAGCGCTTAACGCTTGAGCTGAATCAATACCGTCAACATCTGGTCAACAGTGGTGATTGTCTTGGAATTGGCCTGAAAGCCTTTTTCCGTGGTGATCATCTTCACAAATTCCGTGGCCAGATCCACATTGGATCCTTCCAGAGAATTGGAAGCAATGCTGCCTTTTCCACCGGTATTGGCCAGACCTGTTATCGGCGGACCCGAGGACCGGGTCTCGGAAAAGAGGTTCCCGCCTTCGCGAAACAGGGCATAGTTGTTATTGAATGTGGCCAAGGTCACGGCAAAAAGCTGCAAAACCTGCCCATTGGAATATCGCCCGGTGATGACCCCATCCCGATCAACGGAAATATTCTGGAGAAAACCCGCAGTGTAACCATCCTGAGCCTGGAAGATGGTGGTTGAACCCGTGCTGTAGCTGGTCGTGGAAAGCGCGCTTATCTCCGGAGAGATGAATCCATTGATGGAATTCAGGGCCGCTTTGACGGCATCATCATCGGCCGCGCCTAAAATGGTGTCCCGAAGCGCAGCCAGCGTTCTTGGCGTCCCTGTGGCAAATGAAGTACCATCTGTCCAGGAAGTAGCTTTATTGCGTATGCCGAAATTAATCTCAATATTCTTGGAGTTGTTTTGTTGCATCACAGGATTGATTGTATTCGCATCATCCACAAGCTCTGACCCTGTCACGCTTGCATTTGCCGCACCAAGAAAATTAGCTGTACATATTGGGTATCCATTTTGAGAAAAATTTGCTGAAGTCCAATTATCCATATCTGCAGCATTCGGACTAAAAACAGGTGGATCTGCCTGTCCAGGCTCCCCTCCTGCTGCATATGGATTATTGATGGTAAAGGCTGACATGTTTTCAATTTCACCGGCGGCATTGAAGGTCAGGGTTCCTGCCATGAGTATGCCTCTGGTTTGCAAACCTTCAGGAGTATTGACAGTCCCCCAGAATTCTCGATTATCCTCATTTGGATTCACTGCAATTATATATTCCCAATATCTTTTTCCAGCTGCGTTTAAAGTAACATCCGGATCAAGAATCGGGTCCATATACACCGTCAAATTGTGGGAGGTGCCATTCTCATCATAAACCTTGATTGTTGATTGATAGGCGTACTGAGTATCGCCAAGCGGTTCGGCAGGGTTGGTGCCATCCCATTTCTCAAAAAGAGCGGTAAAAGGAGTGCCGTCATACGCTCCGGGCGCCGGATCAACGCCGTCGGCCGTGGTCTTGTCTTCGGATTGCGAATCCACGTTCAAAATCAAGTCCACCCGACTGGTAGCCTGAGGCGGGGACTGAAAATTCTCCAGCTTAATATCGCTTGGCACGCCCTTGATCTTCACTCCAGCCGTGGCTGTGGCCGTGGTGTCGCTCGTGGCGGCCGCACTGGTGTTTTCCTGCTGAACTGCCCAGCCCTGCAACCGATATCCATGGGGATCGACCAGATACCCCTCCTCATTAAAACGGAAATTCCCAGCTCGCGTATAATAATTGATTTCCTGGCCGGCGGGGGAGACGACAAAAAATCCATTCCCGCCAATGGCCATATCTGTCGACTCATTGGTGGTTTCCAGCGATCCCTGGGAAAAATCACCCATGACAGCCCCAACCGCCACACCTCGCCCGACCTGACCCGGTCCGGCGGCAGTGGTGATCTGTTGACTGAGGGCATCCTCGAAATACATGCGCGAGGCTTTGTAGCCGATGGTCGAAACATTGGAAATATTATTTCCTATAATGGTCA
>CAZYZA010000031.1:0-34370 GCA_964651415.1 uncultured Desulfovibrionaceae bacterium | reverse complement strand
CAGGTCGGAGGACGCGATTTCGCCGTGGATCTTCTGTTTTTTCATCGCGGCCTAAATTGCCTGGTCGCCATCGAGCTGAAAGTTGGCCGCTTTGAGCCGGAATACCTGGGCAAACTGAATTTCTATCTGGAAGCCTTGGACCGGGACGTGAAAAAAGCGCACGAACGCCCGGCGCTCGGGGTGCTGCTGTGTGCCAGCAAGGACAATGAAGTGGTGGAGTACGCCTTGAACCGCAGCCTGTCCCCGGCGCTCATTGCCGAATATCAGACACATCTGCCTGATAAGGCACTGCTGCAGGCGAAACTACATGAATTCTATCAACTCAACGCCCCGGAGCAGGAATAGGGCGCGGTGGGTCGCGAGAGGCAATGGCAATTTTCCTCTTGCCTTCGTGGCATGCTTTGCCTAAAAGCACCTTTCGTCGCGCCGGGGTAGCTCAGTCGGTAGAGCAGGGGACTGAAAATCCCCGTGTCGGCAGTTCAATTCTGTCCCCCGGCACCACGTTCTTTTGGAACACAACAAGAAACCCCCGATAATCGGGGGTTTCTTGTTTGACGCGTCCATTCATCATCACAGCCGCATTTGATCCGGCCCCTCTACCCGCCCAGTACTTCCGGATTGAGGCAGGTTTCAGGCCGATCTCCCGCCAGCATGGCCAGGAGGTTGCGGGCAGCCATGAGGGACATGTTCTCGCGGGTCGAGGTGGTCGCCGAACCGATGTGCGGCAAGAGAACCGTATTCGGGAGCGCGGCCAGGCCATCGGCCATGCGTGGCTCGAACTCGTAGACATCAAGGCCCGCGCCGGCGATCCATCCTTCGCGCAGGGCGACCACCAGATCGTCTTCCTTGATCAGTGGGCCGCGGCCGGTATTGACGATGATCGCCGACGATTTCATGCGCCGCAACGCTGCGGCGTTGAACAGATGGCGCGACTGCGGGGTGAGCGGCGCGTGCAGGCTGACATAATCGGCCCGGACGAGCAGTTCCTCGAAAGAAACGAGTCTGGCCCCCAGTTCCTTTTCCAGCACTTCATTGCGCCGACCCGAAGAGCTGGAATAGACCACGGGCATGCGAAATCCCCTCGACATGAGCGCCATGGCCGTGCCGATGCGCCCTGCGCCGACAATGCCGAGCGTCCTGCCGCAGACGTCCGCGCCCAGAAATTGCAATGGCCCCCAACCACTCCACTGGCCGGAACGCATGACCGCATCGGATTCCACCACCCGCCGGGCCACGGCGAAAAGCAGCGCCCAGACCAACTCGGCCGTGGCGTCGGTCAGCACGCCCGGCGTGTTGGAAACCGGGATACCACGCCGGGTCGCCTCGGCCACGTCGATGTTGTCGTAACCCACGGCGTAGTTGGCGTATCCCCGCAACCGCGGGGCGGCATCGAAAAATTCGGCGTCGATGCGGTCGGTCAGCAGGCCGATGACTCCGGCCTTGTCCCGAACCCGCTCCAGCAGTTCCGATTTGGCCAGCGGGCGGTCCTCAGGGTTGATTTCCACGTCGCAAACGGTTTGCAGCAATTCAATGCCCTGCCTTGGAATCATTCGTGTCACATAAATTTTTGGTTTCATTGCCTGCTCCATGAGGTTGTTTATTCCTGATTCGTCCATGGGCTAGACCAGGACGCGGCTCGACTCAAGAAAACAATGCCGACGCGCTGCACAGACAGCACCACTGCGGTGCGGAAAATTGCACTTGATCTGCCGTGAAATTCTGGTCTAGCGCAGGCCTGTTCAAGCACTGCGACGCTGTGTCCGCAGTTTTCACATTCACTTTCATCGCAAGGAGCTGTCCAATGATCGACGCACAACACCTGGGCATGCAGTTCGGCCCGGTCACGGCTCTGCAGGATGCCACCTTCCATGTCGGACAGGGCGAAATCCTGGGGCTGCTCGGCCCCAACGGCGCCGGAAAATCGACCATCATGAAAATACTGACCACCTACCTGCGCCCGTCCGCAGGAACCGCCACGGTCTGCGGATTCGACGTGATCAAAAACCCCATCCGCGTGCGGGAAAAAATCGGCTACCTGCCGGAAAACCTGCCCCTGTACCTGCACATGGAGGTCGGGGAATATCTGGACTTCGTGGCCCGGGCCAGAGGGCTGAGCGGAACGCGACTCTCCGAACGCATGAACTGGGTCCTGGCCAAAACAGGCCTGCTGCCCATGTTTCACCGCCCCATCGCCGAACTGTCCAAGGGCTATCGCCAGCGCACGGCCCTGGCTCAGGCCCTGATCCACGATCCCGACGTCATCATCCTCGACGAGCCGACCACGGGCCTCGACCCGCATCAGATTCTGGAAATCCGCGCCCTGATCCGCGAACTGGCCGGCACCAAGACCGTGCTTTTCTCCACCCACATCCTGCATGAGGTCGAAGCCATCGCCGACCGCGTGGTCATCATCAGCCAGGGGGCCATCAAGGCCCAGGGCACGGTGGACGAACTGGCCATGAAAGCCGGTATCAGACCGTTGGTCCGGGCTGAAATCAAGGCGGGCGGCCCGGAGGCGACCGAATTCCTGGCCGGACTGCCCGGCGTGGAACAGGTCCGGACAATCCGCGACGACGGGGAATGGACCACGGTCCGGATCAACGCCCTCGACCCCGGCGCCACCCTGGAACAGGTTTCCCTCCTGTGCCAGGCCCGGAACTGGCCCCTGCGTGAACTGAGCCTGCCCGGCCAGTCTCTCGAAGACATCTTTCTGGCCCTGACCAGAACGGACAACGCCGCCTAAGGAGATACCCATGCGCAACATGTTCACCATTTTTCGCCGAGAATTGGCGGCGTATTTCAATTCGCCCATCGGAGCCATTTTCCTCATCGTCTTCAGCCTGATCGCCAGCGGGCTTTTCGTCACCGAATTCTTTCTCTTTCCGGTGGCCGAGCTGCGCAGCTTCTTCAACATCCTGCCCTTTATCTTCTGTGTCTTTGTGCCGGCGGTGACCATGCGGCTATGGGCCGAAGAACGGGCCGGCAACACGGTGGAAATGCTCCTGACCTTCCCCATGAGCCCCGTATCCCTGGTGCTGGGCAAATATCTGGCCGGACTGTGCTTTCTGCTCCTGGCCCTGGGCTCGACCCTGCTCCTGCCGGTCATGGTCGCGGCCCTGGGCGAACCGGACCTGGGCCAGATGGCCGCGTCCTATCTGGGAGCAGTCCTGCTGGGAGCCTTTTTCCTGGCCCTGGGCCAGCTGGTCTCCGGCTTTGCCAAGGATCAGATCGTGGCCTTTGTGCTCAGCCTGCTGGCCTGCTTCGCTCTGTTTCTGCTCGGCACAAGTTTCGCGGCCACGGCCCTGGACGCCTGGATCAGCGGATTGGGCAGCACCCTGCGGGAACTGCTGGGCGTGACCGGACATTACGCGGTCTTTACCCGCGGCATCGTGGAGATGGCCGATCTGGCCTATTTCCTGGTCTGGACCCTCCTGTTCCTGTTTCTGAACGCCATGTTCATCGAGGGCCGGGGCCGCAAGGCCTTTGCTTCCATCTTCACCGTCTGCGCCTCACTGTGCTTGGGCATCGGCCTGACCTTCAACGCCCTGATCAGCGACATGACCCTCGGCCGCTTCGACTGGACCGAAGGCAAAATCCACACTGTCAGCGACGCCACCAGAAGCATTCTGGCCGACCTCAAGGCACCCGTGCAGATCACCTATTACGTCACGCCCGAAGAAGACATGCCCACGGAAATCAAGACCCTGGAGCGCGACGTCATGGACCGGCTGGAAGAACTGCGTCTGGCCAGCCACGGGATGATCGCCTTCAAGCGGGTCCACATGCGCGCGGCCAATGTACTGGGCGGCAACCCTTTTGATCAGGAAGAGCAAAAGGCCGATCCCCTGGAAAAACGGATGCTTGAAAAAGGCATCGAGCCCTTTTCCGTCTCGGCCCTGCGTCAGACCGGCTCGGTCAGCAACCTGATTTACTCATCCATCGGCGTGGCCTACAAGGACAAGCCCGAGGAAATCATCCCGCGCATTGTGCCCGACGCCCTGAGCGAACTGGAGTACGCCCTGGTCTCGACCGTGTTCCGGCTGACGCGGGACAAGCAACCCGTGGTCGCCATGGCCGGCGAGGAACAGTTCAACCTGCTGCGCCAGGTTCTGGAACAGGAAAAATACCAGGTCCGACCTGTTGCGCTGCACGGTGATCAAACCCTGCCCGCTGACGCCGACGTTCTCCTGATCCTCAATCCCATGCATCTGGGCGAACGCCAGGTCTGGGACCTGCGCGAGGCATTGGCCTCGGGTCGGAAAACCATTCTGGCCGTGCAGACCAGTCAATGGGACTACAACATGGACCGGGGACAGATCGCCATCAACCGCATGCCGATGGAAACCGGCCTGGACGATTTTCTCGCCGAGCTGGGCCTGGCCGTCGAACAAAAGGTGCTCATGGACGAGCAGAACATCGCCATCCGGGTGGCCCGCAGTCAGGTCGATCAGCTCTTTGGCGGCGGCATGAACCTCAAGCTGCCCATCCAGATCGTGCTGACCAAAGACAACATGAACCCGAACGATCCCATTACGTCCGGCCTGGACAACGTGTTCTACCTCTGGGGGGCGGCCCTGAACGTAAACCGGGACGCCGTCAGCGCCCTGGGGCTTGAGGCCACGGTCCTGGCCTCGTCCAGCCCCCGGTCGTGGCTGGCCGAAGTGCCCATGACCCTGACCCAACCGCTGATCACCCCACCGGCCGGAGGCCTGACCGCCTATCCCGTGGCGGTCCGACTGTCCGGCCAGTTCCCCGCCAACACCGGACCGGCTCCGGCCCGGCCCGACGCCGAGGACACGTCGGAGGCCGAAGAAAGACCCGTCAGCCGCGAAAATCGACCCGGAGAACTGATTGTCATCGGCGGCGCGGCCATGTTCGGCGACAACATGCTGCAAAACAACGTGGACCTGATCATGAACGCCGTCGATTCCATGGCCCATGGCCCGGATCTGATCCGAATCAGGGGCAAGAAGGCACCGTCCCGCGTCATCCTTGATGTCAACCCCGAGTCCGCGACCCTCTGGAAATTCATGGCCTATTGCCTGCCGACCCTGGCCATCGCCGGCCTGGCCGCAATACGCGCCTGGACCCGTCAACGCCGCAGAGTCATCTTTGCCCAGACCATGAGGAGCTTGTCATGAACACTCGCAACATCGTCATCCTGATCACGGTCCTGGCCCTGCTGGGCGGGAGCCTGTGGTACCGCAAAACCTCAATGCCGCCCAAAGACCTGGTCACGGCCGACAGTCTGCGGGCCTTTGTTCCTGAAACCCTGGACCTGAAAAGCGTTGATGCCGTTGAACTGGCCAGACCCAATGGCCCGGTCATCCGTTTGGAGCGCACAAACGGGCAGTGGCTGCTGCCGGGCCTCGGCGGAGCACCGGCCAACGGGCAAAGCGTGACCGGTCTGCTTGATGCGCTGCAGGAGATGCGCGGAGAATTTCGCTCCAGCGACCCCGACATCGTCGCCGACTACGGGCTGTCCGACGATGAAGCCCTGCGCCTGTCCCTTTTCAGCGCCGGCGTGGAGCACGTGCGCCTGCTTTTCGGCAAAGGCGACTTCCGCAATCTCTTTTTGCGTACAGCGAACAGTGCGGAAGTGTTCGTCGCGCCAGGGGTCATTCTCGGCCGAATGGGCGCGCACAGCCAAACCCTGTCGGAACAATTCTGGATCGACACCGGCCTCTTGTCCCTGAACTGGGAGGACATCCAGGAATTGCGGCTGACAACACCGGACCAGGAAGCCGTCCTGAAACGCGTTGCCGGCAACGGAGAAGGCAATGCAACAGTCGTCGATGCCTGGGAATTTTTCCAGAACAAAGGCGAGGGTCTGACGCAAGCCCGGCTTGAAGACGCCCTGACCGTGCTGGACCGGGTCAGTGTCCACGAAGCGTTGCCCACGGACAGCGCGGAGCGGGAGAAGCTCGACGCCCCGACCCACCGGCTGGATATTGTCACCACTTCTGGGCTCATAACACTGGAAGCCGTGAAGGAAGAAACAGGAGCCCTGATCCGCCGGGCCGGATCGCCCCACATCTACCGCATGCACGACACGGTCTTTGACCGGCTTTTCCCCTCGCCTTCCCCGGACGCTGAATAGCGATCCATCCGCAGCCCTGGTTCCGGCCAGGGCTTTTTTTTGTGCAAAAAATGCACACGCCGCCCTTTACAAGCAGTTTTTAGGCGTTAATTTGTGCCCGATTTTTACGAACAAATACTTTTCCGTTTACACGAGGAGATAAAACATGGGTAAAATCATCGGAATAGACCTGGGCACGACCAACAGCTGTGTCTATGTCATGGAAGGCAAAGACGCCAAATGCATCACCAATCCCGAAGGCGGCCGGACAACGCCGTCCATCGTCGCCTTTACCGATCAGGACCGTCTGGTCGGCGAAATCGCCAAGCGTCAGGCCGTGACCAACTCGGACAAGACCGTTTTTGCGGTCAAACGTCTCATGGGCCGCCAGTTCGACGATCCGAAACTGAAAGACTGGATTGCCAAAAGCCCCTACAAAATCGTGTCCGGAGCCAACAACGACGCCTACGTCCAGATCGGCGACAAGAAGTACAGCCCGGCGGAAATCTCGGCCCTTATCCTGCAGCGCCTCAAAAAAGACGCTGAAACCTATCTGGGCGAAACCGTGACCGAAGCGGTCATTACCGTACCGGCCTATTTCAACGATTCCCAGCGTCAGGCCACCAAGGACGCGGGCAAGATCGCCGGCCTGGAAGTCAAGCGCATCATCAACGAACCCACGGCCGCGTCCCTGGCTTACGGTTCGGACAAAAAGGCCAACGAAAAGATCGCGGTCTTTGACCTCGGCGGCGGCACCTTTGACATCTCCATCCTGGAAGTGGGCGACAACGTGGTTGAAGTCCGCGCCACCAATGGCGACACCTTCCTGGGCGGCGAGGATTTCGACCACGAAATCATCGACTATCTGGTGGGCGAATTCAAAAAGGAAAACGGCATTGACCTCTCCAAGGACAAAATGGCCCTGCAGCGTCTGAAGGAAGCTGCGGAAAAGGCCAAAAAGGACCTGTCCGCATCCATGGAGACGGACATCAATCTGCCCTTTATCACCGCTGACCAGAACGGCCCCAAGCACATGACCATGAAGCTGTCCCGGGCCAAACTTGAATCCCTGTGCGAGCATCTGGTTGCCCGGACCATCGAGCCCTGTCGCAAGGCCCTGGCAGATGCCGGGCTCAAGGCCTCTGATATCCACGAGGTCATCCTGGTCGGCGGCATGACCCGCATGCCCCTGGTGCAGAAAAAGGTCGGCGAATTCTTCGGCAAGGAGCCCAACCGTTCCGTGAATCCGGACGAGGTCGTGGCCATGGGCGCGGCCATCCAGGGCGGCATCCTGGCCGGCGACGTCAAGGACGTGCTGCTTCTGGACGTGACTCCGCTTTCCCTGGGCATCGAAACCCTGGGCGGGGTGTTCACCAAGCTCATTGACCGCAACACGACCATCCCGACGCGCAAGAGCAACACCTTCACCACCGCCGCCGACAACCAGCCGTCCGTGTCCATCCACGTGCTCCAGGGCGAACGCCCCATGTGCTCGGACAACATGACCCTGGGCCGCTTCGAGCTGACCGGCATCCCGGCCGCGCCGCGCGGCGTGCCGCAGGTCGAGGTCACCTTTGACATCGACGCCAACGGCATCGTCAATGTCTCGGCCAAGGATCTGGGCACCGGCAAGGAACAGTCCATCCGCATCACCGCGTCGAGCGGCCTGAGCGACGCGGACATCGAGCGTTTGGTCAAGGAAGCCGAGGCCAATGCCGAAGAGGACAAGAAGAAGCAGAAACTGATCGAGGTCCGCAACAGCGCCGATACGCTCATCTACACCACGGAAAAATCCATCCGCGACCTGGGCGAAAACATCGACGCGGCACTGAAGTCCGACATTGAAACCAAGGCCGAAGCATTGAAAAAAAACTTGGAAAGCGATGATGTTGAAACCATCCAGAAGGCCATGGACGAACTGGCCCAGGCGTCGCACAAGCTGGCCGAGCAGCTCTATGCCCAGAAGACCGACGCGGGCGCGCAGGCCGGCGCAGGTGCCGGAGCCCACGGCGCATCCCAGCCCGGCCCCAAGAAGGACGATGACGACGTGGTCGACGCCGATTACACTGAAGTGAAGTAGGCATTGACACGGCAATTTGCCGGTCCCTATACTCCACGCCTGGCCCGAATCGGGCCAGGCTTTTTTTTACAACGGGACCTCCCACAGACCAGGCCTGACCGCCAAACCTCACAACGCCATGAAAACAGGCTTTTTCTGCACCTGCCTCCTTGTGCTGGCCCTGACCCTGGCCGCATGCGCTCCGAAAAAAACCATCTATTCCACGCCGGGCACGCCCCCGGCGACGTCAACCCTGCCCGGCCACAAGGCCCAGGATCCCCAAAAAGCCCTGCAGAAGTACACCAGGCACCTGGCCGCAACCAAGCCCGGTGATCCCGGCCGGGATGAAGCATGGCGACACAGCGTGGGCAGCGCGGTCCAGCTCGGGGAATACGATCTGGCCGAAAAAAATCTGCAGGGATGGCAGGCCGAAACCAGAAACGCCACCCAGTCCTGGAACTGGAACCAGGCGAACGCCCAACTGCTGCGGGCCCGCCAGGGCAACAACGCCTATACGTCGTATCTGATCGACCTGATCAACAGATCCGACCTGGATTGGACCACCAGAGAAGCAGCCGGCCTGGAATTGTCCGACCATTTCTGGGCCATGCCTGAACCCGGCCTGGCTTTTGACGCTCTGGGACTGCTGTACAAGGTTGCTCCCGACGATGCCGCCAGAGGACCGCTGGAAGCGCACGCTCTGAGCCGGGCTGAATCCCTTTCCCTGGAAGAGCTGAGCAAAACCATGGCCATGTCCCTGGGCGCGGACCCCAATTCCTATCCCTGGTCCATGATCAGCTGGGCCCAGGGCATGAAACTCCTGGCCCAGGACAAGGCCAACTGGACTGCGGTCTGGCCCAGCCTCTCGACCATCGTGCGCACCGGGGGTCTGGCCAACAAAGAATTTTTCGCCGGCAACCTGCGCACCCTGGAGCAGCAGATGGGGGTGGTCAGACAAAACCTGGTGCTGCTTTTGCCCCTGTCCGGTCCCTACGCCCAGGTCGGCTGGAAGATCGCCAGCGGCGCCAACACGGCCTGGCGGGAAAACATGGTCCAGACGGCCGCTCCGGAAATCAAACTGATCAACACGGAATCGCCGACCTTTCTCGACGAGTTGCGGGCAGTCAGCGGCGTGCCCATCATCGGCGGTCCCTTGCGGCGGGAGATCTGGCAGCAGATCCGCATGGCCGGACTGCACCAAAAATCCAGATTTCTGACCTTTCTGCCCAATGTCGAGGACGAGGGCGTCGAAGCCTGGCGCTTTTTCAGCAGTCCGGCCGATCAGGTCCGGGCCTTGATTCAAGGCTGCGAGCACCTGGGCATCTCCTCTTTTGCCGTCCTGCACCCTCAGGATCGTTTCGGCATGAGCATGACCGAAGTCTTTCAGACCGAAGCCAGAGCTCTTGGCGTCCAGGTCCCGACAGTCCGTGGATACGACATCGCCAACCCGCCGACCTGGGGCAAGGCCGTCGCCTCTTTGCTGGGGGCCAGCGGCAATAAGAACACCATGAACCCCGAGCCGCCCTTCCAGGCCGTTTTCCTGCCCGACTCCCTGTTCCGGGTGCAACAGTTGGCGCCACTGTTCCATTACTACGAAGAAACCCGGCTTATCGTTCTCGGCCCCCAACTGTGGACCCAAAGCGTGGCCGACTCCAAGCTCGAATTGCAGTATTTCGACCTGACGATTTTTCCCGGGGCCTGGAATCAGGATTCCAGCTCACTGCCGGCCCAAAGCCTGAAGCAAAGTCTGCCCGAAGGCGAAGAGGCCGACCTCTGGACCGCCCTGGGGTACGATTTCGTCCGTTTCACAGCCCTGGTCGGCGGCAATCACGCATCTGCGGACGCATTCAACCAGGCCCTGTCCATGGCCGCGCTGCGCATGTCCTGGTCTCTGGCACCCATGCACTGGGACAAGGGCCTGGCTTCACAAGACCTTTTCCTGTTTCAGCCCACGGCAAACGGCATGGTCCTGGCCGACCCCGGCCAGATCCGTCAGGCCAGGGAGCAGCGCCAACTGCGCCGGGATCAACGCCGCATCCAACTCGAGACTCAAAAGCAGTGAGGATTGCATGAAGATAAATACCGACAAGGCCCTGGCCATCGCCCGCCTTTCCCGCCTGGAGATTTCCCCGGAACAGGCAACCGTCCTGGCCGGCCAGATGGACGACATCCTGGGCTATATGGACAAACTGAACGAGCTGGACACGGCAAGCGTCGAGCCCATGTACACGCCGGTGGACCAGGGCGCGACCCTGCGCCCGGACGAAGTGCGCAAGGATTTCTCCCGCCGGGACATCCTGCGCAACGCTCCGGAAACCGACGGCGAATATTTCATTGTCCCGCGCATCGTCTAAATTGCACGCTTTAAGGAACTCCCCATGTCCGAACTCTGCACCCTGTCCCTGACTCAGATTTGCGAGCTGCTGCACGAGAAAAAAGTATCGGCGCAGGAAGTCACCACCGCCTGCCTGAACCGCATCACTGATACCGAACCCCGAATCGACGCCCTGCTGCACGTCAACGGCGATGAGGCCCTGGCCCTGGCCAAGCAGCTTGACGCCGTGGGCCCGGACCGGTCCAAGCCGTTATGGGGCGTACCCGTCACCATCAAGGATGTGCTGGCCACGGCAGGCCTGCCGACGACCTGCGGTTCCAAAATCCTGGAGAACTTCACCCCGGTCTATGACGCCCACTGCGTGACCAGACTGAAAGAGGCCGGAGCCATCATCCTGGGCAAGAACAACATGGACGAATTCGCCATGGGTTCGTCCACGGAAAATTCCGCCTACAAGATCACCAAAAATCCCTGGAATTCAAATCATGTTCCGGGCGGGTCCAGCGGCGGGTCCGCTGCCAGCGTGGCCGCCGGACAATGCTTTGGCTCCGTGGGCACGGACACAGGCGGCTCCATCCGCCAGCCGGCCAGCTTCTGCGGCATTGTCGGCGTCAAGCCCACCTACGGACGCGTGTCCCGGCGCGGCCTGATCGCCTACGGCTCCTCCCTGGATCAGGCCGGTCCCATGACCCGCACCGTGGCCGACGCCGCCCTCATGCTCCAGGTCATGGCCGGGCACGATCCCAAGGACTCGACCAGCATCAACGCACCTGTCGACGATTATTCCGCCTGTCTCGGACAAGATTCGCTCAAGGGGCTGCGGCTGGGCATGCCGTCCGAATACTGGGGCGAAGGTCTTGCGGCCGAAGTGGATGCGGCCTGTCGCGCCGCGGTCGATCTGGCCGTGTCGCTGGGGGCCGAGGTGGTGCCCGTGTCCCTGCCGCACACCCAGTTCGCCATCGCGACCTATTACATCCTGGCCATGGCCGAAGCCAGCTCCAACCTGGCCCGCTTTGACGGAGTGCGTTACGGACACCGCAGCAACCAGACCCGGGACCTGGCCACCATGTACACCAGATCACGCTGCGAAGGTTTCGGCGAGGAAGTCATGCGCCGCATCATGCTCGGCACCTATGTCCTCTCGGCCGGATACTACGACGCCTACTACAAGAAAGCGGCTCAGGTCCGTCGCCTTATCCGCCAGGACTTCCTGAACGCCTTCTCCTCCTGCGACCTGATTTGCGGACCGGCCTGCCCGACAACGGCCTTTGCCATCGGCGCCAACACGGCCGACCCGCTACAGATGTATCTGACCGATATTTTTACTATTTCTCTCAATTTAAGCGGCCTGCCGGGCCTGAGTCTGCCTGTCGGCCTGGGCCGGGACAGCGGTCTGCCCGTGGGGCTGCAGCTTTTTGGCCGGAGCATGGACGAGCAGGGATTGCTCCGGACCGCCTCGACCCTGGAAAAACACCTGCCGGCCATGCCGCTGCCCCCGTTGTCCTGAACCGGGCCGGCTCGCCGGCCTTTTTTCATCCAGCATGAGTACTGCCGTCGCACTGAGCGGAGGGACCGATTCCCTCATGAGCCTGCTTCTGCTCCGGGATTCCGGGGCGGAGGTCATGGCCGTGCATGCCCGTTTCCTGCCCGAAGAAGACCGGACCCAGCTCCAGGCCCTGGCCGATCTCTGTCGGAGCCTGGACGTTGCGCTGCATCTTGTCGACCTGCGAGATGCGTTTGAGGAGTTGGTTGTGCAGCCTTTTATCCGCGCCTATCAGCAGGGACTGACTCCCAACCCGTGCGCAATCTGCAATCCGACGATGAAATTCGGCCTGCTGCTGGACCAGGCCCGGCTGCTCGGGGCAACTCGTCTGGCCACGGGCCATTACGCCCGGGTGGAGGCTGCCCCGGACGGGCCGCTTCTTTTTCGCGGCCTCGACCCGGCCAAGGACCAGAGCTATTTCCTGTCCCGCGTGCCGCGCGAGCGCTTTGAACGCGTCTCATTTCCCCTGGCCGGACTGACCAAGGCCCGGGTGCGCGCCGATCTGGCCGATCGGGGCATAACGCCGCCAGCTGGCAAGGAAAGCCAGGAAGTCTGCTTTATTCCGGAGGACTATCGCGCCTTTCTGCGTGACAGAAAAATCCGACTCAGCCCGCCCGGCCCCATCACCCTGACCGACGGTACCGTGGTCGGCCGGCATCAGGGGCTCTGGAATCACACCCTTGGCCAGCGCAAGGGATTGGGAGTCGCCTACCGCGAACCGCTGTACGTCGTGGGCAAGGACGTCAAAACCAACCGTCTGCTCGTCGGCGTCAAGGCCGAAGCCCTGACCACCTGCTGCCGAACTGCCCGGCCCAACCTCCTGGCCCCGCCGGAGCACTGGCCCGCTGACGTCCTGGTCCAGACAATCTATCGCCAACAGCCCGAGTCGGCCGAGATCCGCCTGGACAAAAGCGGCATGACCATCACCTTTGCCCGACCACGCTCCCTGCCCGCGCCGGGCCAGATCGCGGCGATCTATTCCCCGACCGGTCAGGTCCTGGCCGGAGCCGTCATCACCGGAGGCCCCCATGCGGCCTGAACCCGGTCAGCTTTTTTACCTCGCCACCCAGGGGTGCAAGGTCAACCAATACGAATCCCAGGCCATCCGCGAAGCCTGGACAGCTCTGGGCTTGCTCGAAATCGCCGACCCGGCCCAGGCCGACATTGTGCTCATCAACAGCTGCGCCGTGACCGAACGGGCCGTACTCGACCTGGCCAAACTGGTGCGCGGTTTCGCGGCCATGACGCCCAAACCGCAGATCATTATCGTCGGCTGCGCCGTGGAGGCGGATCGGCGGCGCATCCAGGCCCTGCCCGGCGTGGACAGCGTCATTGCCCAGAAGGACAAACCAAGCCTCGGCCAGAGCCATGACCCGACCGCGACCTTTCCCCGGCTGAACATTTCCGACTACAACCGGGCCAGGGCCGTGATCAAGGTCCAGGACGGCTGCTCCCACCGCTGTACATATTGCATCATCCCGACCACCCGCGGCCGCTCCGTCAGCCGGGACCCGGCAGACGTGGTGGCCGAAGCCGGACGCCTCCTGCGTTCGGGCATCCGTGAACTGACCCTGTGCGGCATCAATCTGCGCCAGTACGGCCGGGATCTGCACCCCGTCACGGATCTCTGGGACCTGCTGGCCGAGGTCGACCGTTGCCTGAGCCCGGAGTGGGCCGGGCGGGTCCGGTTGCGCCTGGGATCTCTGGAGCCGGGCGATCTGCACCCCAAGGCCCTCGACACCCTGGCCGGTTGCCGGATGATGAGCCCCCATCTGCATCTGTCCCTGCAAAGCGGCAGCCCGTTCATACTCAAGCGCATGGGGCGTGGCCATTACAGCCCGGACAGAATTTTCGACTTCGTGAACGATCTGACTTCCCACTGGCCTGTCTTCGGTCTGGGAGCGGACATCATTACGGGATTTCCCGGCGAGACGGAATCCCATTTCCGGGAAACCCTGGACGTGACGCAACAACTACCGTTGTCCTACGCCCATGTTTTCCCCTATTCCGAACGCCCCGGCACTCCGGCGGCGGAATTTTCCGCAACCCTGCCCGGTCACGTCCGGCGGGAGCGGGCCAAAATCCTGCGCCACCTGGTCGGAACCAAGCGTGACGGGTTTCTGCGCAGCCTCCTGAGCCTGCCCCGCATGCACGTGGTGCCGGAGGAGGGTGGGACCGGCATGAACGAGTTCTATGTGGAGTGCCGGATGAAGGGCCCGGTCGCTCCCGGCAGAGAACTCGTCCCGGTTACCCCCACCGCCGTCGTCGCTGCGGGCCTGCTCGTGTCCGCCATCAAGGAGCAGGCATGAGCACCCCGACCATCCCCGCAGCGGCCAAAACCTTTCTGTCCGTGCTGAGCGCCGACTGGGATTACTTCTGGCCCGGGTTGCGGCCCCGGCTGCAGGAGCTTCTGGGCGAGATCGACTATGAATCGGATCACATCCCCTTCACCCAGACCAGCTACTATGACCGGGAACTGGGCTCGCCCATCACCCGGCGCATCCTGTCCTTTGCGCCGTCCCTGGCCATGGACAAGCTGGCGGCGGTCAAACTGGCCACCAACTCGCTCGAACATGAATGGTCCCGCGACGGCGCCCGGCTGTTCAACCTTGATCCGGGCTACATCACCCAGGAGCGCCTGGTCCTGGCCACGGGCAAGAATTTTTCCCACCGCGTTTACCTGACCGACGGGATCTGGGCCGATCTGACCCTCATCTTTCACAAAGGGGACTGGTTCGACCTGCCCTGGACCTTCCCGGACTATGCCTCTCCCGCGATCAAGGAACATTTGACCCGCATCCGGGATCTGTACAAAAACAGTCTGCACAACAAAGGATAAACCATGCCTAAAAGTATGACCGGCTACGGCCGGGCCACAGCCCAGGAAGAAAACTGGATCCTGACCTGGGAGATTCGCAGCCTCAACAACCGCCATCTGGACCTGAAGTGGAAAATCCCCCCCACCCTCTACGCTCACCAGAAGGTCTGGGAAAACGAGGTCAAATGCATGGCCAATCGGGGCGGAGTGGAGCTTTTTCTGGGTCTACGCATCACCAATCCCGAACTGCAGGCCGTGAACCTCGACACCACACAGGCCGCCGCCATGCTTGCCGAACTGGAAGTTCTGGCCCGCAGCACCGGTGCCGCCTTCACCCCGGACCTGAATCGCCTGCTGACCATTCCGGGCCTGTGGAAAGACGCCGGCAGCATCGACAACCCTCTGCTGGTCCAGAGCCTGACCCAAACCCTTCGCCAGGCCCTGGCCGACTGGGACGCGGCCCGCGCCCGTGAAGGCAAGGCCCTGGAGGACGACCTGCGGGTTCGTTTCGCCCGATTGGCGGAGCTGGTTGCGGAAATCAGGTCTTTGGCCGGGACCACGGCCCAGGAACGATTTGTCCTCATGCAGGAACGGGTCGGCAAACTTGTGGCCGAGACGGGCGTGCAGATCGACCCGGACCGCATGCTGCAGGAACTGGCCATCATCGCCGACCGGGTGGACGTATCCGAAGAATTGACCCGGCTCGACATCCATCTGCGCGGCATTGACGCCTATTTCCGACAATCCGAACCCGTGGGTCGCAAACTTGACTTCATGGTTCAGGAATGCTTCCGCGAAATCAACACCTGCGGCAACAAATGCCAGAACACGGCCATCAGTCAGCTGGTCGTGACCTTCAAGGCCGAACTGGAAAAATGCCGCGAGCAGATTCAGAATCTGGAGTAAAGATGGACAAGAAAAAGCTCCTGAACATCGGATTCGGCAATGCCGTGGTCATGAACCGGGTGGTGGCCATCGTCGGCCCGACTTCGTCACCCATGCGGCGGCTGCGGGAAGAGGCCAAACAGGCCGGACGGCTTATCGACGCCACCCAGGGCCGTAAAACCAGGTCGCTGATCATCACCGACTCCAACCACTGCATCCTTTCCGCCATTCAGGCCGAAACCATCAGCCAGCGTTTCACCGCAGGAGGCAGCGATGAATAGCTCGGGCATGATGCTGGTCATCAGCGCACCGTCGGGCACGGGCAAAAGCACCTTGATCCGTCACCTGTCCAGGGAGTTCAACAGCTTTTCCTTTTCCGTGTCCTGTACGACCAGAGCGCCCCGGCCCGGCGAACTGGACGGCCGGGAATACAGTTTTCTGACCCGCGACGAATTCCTGGCCCGGCGCGACCAGGGCTATTTCGCCGAGTGGGCGGAAGTTCACGGCAACTTTTACGGCACCCCTCGCCAGGCGACACGCGACCTCCTGGCGGCCGGGCGCGACGTCATCTTCGACATTGATGTCCAGGGCGCGCGCCAACTCCGGGACAACATGGGACAGGGCTGCTACGTGTTCATCTTTCCTCCGTCCCGGGAGGTGCTCGAAAAACGTCTGACCGGTCGCGGCACGGACAGCCCGGAAACCATCCACCGCAGACTGGCCAATGCCCGACAGGAAATCGAGAACAGCCTGTGGTTCGATCACTGGATCGTCAACGACGACCTGAACATGGCCAAGGACCAACTGCGCGCCATCTACCTGGCGGAAAAAACCCGGCCCAGGCACATGACCGGCTGGCAGAATGATTTTCAGCAGCAATGGGGGCTGTCATGAATGCCGCGCCGGCCCTGGTCGTGGCCCTGGACTATCCCGAGGCCGAACCGGCCCTGAATCTGGCCCGTCGGCTGCAAGGTGTTGCGCCGTGGGTCAAGGTCGGCCTGGAACTTTACCTGGCTTCCGGCCGGGGCCTGGTCGATCAACTCAAGGACATGGGATTTTCGGTGTTCCTGGACCTCAAATTCATGGACATCCCCAACACCGTACAGGCGGCAGTGACCCAAGGCACGGTCATGGGGGCGGACATGATGACCGTGCACACCCTTGGCGGCCAGCGCATGTGCGAAGCGGCAGTGGCCGGACGAAACCAGGCCCTGAGACCCGGACAGACTCCGCCGATCATCCTCGGAGTTACGCTGCTGACCAGCCTCGGTCCTGGAGACTTGGCCTGGAATCCCTGCGGATCCGAGACGGATTTGCGGCAACTGACCGTCAATCTGGCCCGGTCGGCCCAAAACTGGAAACTGGATGGCGTGGTCTGTTCAGGCCAAGAAGTTTCTGCTATACGCGCAGCATGCGGTGCACCTTTCCTGCTTCTGACTCCCGGCATTCGCCTTCCTGACGCGGAAACCGGAGATCAGACCAGAATATGCACCCCGGCCCAGGCCGCCCGCAGCGGAAGCAACTTCCTGGTTGTGGGCAGGCCGATCACCAAGGCGCACGATCCGGTGCATGCCGCACGGCGCTACCTCGAGCACACAACATAATTTCTGCAGAGGACAACCATGACGGACTCCGATAACCAACGCGCACGCATCAAGGGGGTTTTTTCCTCGCAACGCATTGCCAAAGTTGGGGCCGGAGTCACGGTCCGTAAAACCACCCAGACCATGTTCTGGTACGCCGAAGAAGACGAAACCGGTATTGTCTGGATTCAGCCGCTCAATCCGAACTACGTGCCGTCCGGCCCCAAGCAGGAAGTTCCCAAAGATCAATTCCTGGAAGAATATTCTCCTGAGCCGGAGTTCTACACGTCCAAAGTGTATCCGAGCATCCGCAAACTGAATCAGACCATTGCCAAGGCAGAACGTCACCGGGTCAATGGCGATTCCTACAGCGCGGAATTCGAATTCAACAACGCCTTGCGCGTCGACGAGGAAAATATCCGGGCCAACTTCGGCCTGGGACTGACCTACCTGGACCGAGGCGAAACAGACAAGGCCGACAACATCTTTCAACGCCTGGTCAGCATGGAGGCGACGTTCGAAGCCGAACACAAACATCTGTTCAACGATTTCGGGATCAGCCTGCGCAAGAATGAAATGTACGATCAGGCCACGCAATACTACTCCAAGGCCCTCGAATTGTCGCCGCTGGATGAAAATTTGCACTACAACATGGCCAGGGCCTGTTTCGCCAAGGCGGATCTCGAAAAAACCGTCGACCACCTGGCCACGGCCCTCAAGCTGAACAAAGATCTTGAAATTGCCCAAAAATTCCTGTTGTATCTCAAAAAAAACAATTTGTTGTCCAAAAATGCCTCCGGCCCGGCCTCCATGGCCTCCCAGTAACATGACTTATATTTCACGGAGTGCGCATGAGCTGCCCCAATCCCATGGCCACCAACGACAATCGGCGCAGACTTGAACGCTTTGCCATGAACATTCCCTCTCACATCTCTCCTCTTATGCACGAAGACTCAGATCAACTCCTGACCACCACCAACATCTCCTCCGGAGGTGTCTTTTTCGCAACGGAAAACACGTATCCGATTGGCACGGCGGTCACTTTGAACATTGCCCTTGACTTCGGCAGCGGCAAGCCCTCGTTGTCCCAATCGCGATTCAGGGTTGAAGGCACGGTGGTCCGCACCGACCCCGCCGGCATGGCCATTGCTTTTGATCCCACCAAGGTCACGTCCATCAAGCTCGGCCCCGGGCCGAAACCGGAACGCGCCCGACCGGCCATGGTCAGCATCGTCGGCCCGGACACATTGCTCAACGATCTGCTGGCGGCCAAGCTCAGCCAGGAGACCGGCGTCAGCTGCAGCCATTCCAAGTCCCTGACAAAAATCCTCAACACGGCCAAACCGGACCTCACGCTGGTGGACTGCGCCAGTGAAACCATGCCTGATTTTCTACACAGCATGAGCAGTGAAAGCTCTTTGTACATGGCCACCCCCATCGCGCTGTTCAACGTGCCCGAGGACCGGAGTCTTGAACAGGACGCCATCAGCTGCGGGGTGCGCGGCGTATTCTTTCGCAATTCAACGTTCAAGCTCCTGGTCAAGGGCATTGCAACCATGCTCGACAACGAACTGTGGTATTCACGGGAAGCCATGTCCACCTTCTTGCTGGAGAACAGCAAGCTCGGCGCCCGCACTGAAGAGTTGGACCTGGACGAGCTGAGTTCGCGGGAAAAGGAAATTCTGACAATGCTGGCATCCGGGGCAACCAACAGAGACATTGCGGCAAAACTTTACGTCAGCCTGAACACCGTCAAATCCCACATCTACAACATCTACAAAAAAATCGACGTGCCCAATCGTCTGCAGGCGTCCATGTGGGCCGCCAAGAACCTGAAAGAAAAACCTTGAATTTACTCTCGGACTGTACCAAAAGCCTCCCCACGCCAGAGACGCCCTGTTTTTTGACCCTAGCCCACAGGTTTGACCATGAAAACCCTGTCCATAACGCCGCTGGACATCCAGCCGGACTTTGACTTTTCCACATTCTTATTCCTGGCCCAGATTGACGAAATCGGCCCGCAGGAAATGCTGGCCGTGCTCGAACGGTGGGAAAAATGGCTTCCGCATCTGAAGATCTACAAGCTTGGCGACCGCAAGGAGCATGTGGTCATTTTTCTGGAAGAAGCCGTGGAGCTGGAGGTGGACGGAATCTGGGAGGCATCGCCGTCGGAAGGATTCAAACACGAAGCCATCGCCCAGACCATGATCATGGGCACGCTTAAAATGTTGATGCCCGAATTGGGTGAAAAGGAATGTGCGCCCGTGCCCGAACCGACCAGACCCATCCGTCGGACTCTGGAAAAAATCGGCCTGGATATGCAGGAATCCGGAGCTCTGTCGCGCAAGTATTCGACCATCACGCCCTACCCCCATCGCTATGGCTGCGAGCGCTGCTACCTGAAAGACAGCTGCATCAAAAACATGAACCTGGACCTGGGCAATCTGGTCGGCAAAAAGGCCGCTACGGAATAACCCGGCTGCGGCCGAGCTCCCTGTCCCCCTGACTACGAATCCGCAAAGGCCCGGGCCATGAGATACCGGTACAGTCCACCGAACGAGCCCGGTGTTCGTCCCAACACGGCCTGCCAGACCTCGTCCGATTCCATGCACAGATAAAGTTGCCGGTCCAGACCTCCCCGACGGAGCGCCTGGACCAGAAAACGGAACTGCTCCACCCGCTGTGGCCGCAGCAGCCGCTGCTTGCCGTCCAGGCCGGTGATGAACTCGCCGTAGATGTAGGTGGATGCCGGATAGTTTTCGGCAATGCACCGACGCAACTCCGGCATGTGTCGAAAAGAGCCCAGGCTCAGGTAGGCAATGTCCGACGGTTGCAGGTAATCGAAAATCATCTCCACGGTACGGGCGTACCCTTGACGCCACTGCGGAAAATGAATGATCGGATCAAAATGCAGACAGACGCGAAAGCCGGCCTCGGCGCAAATCCGGGCCGCAGCCAGTCGTTCTTCCAGGGTCGCGCATTCGCCCTGCTCTTCGCTTTCGACAATGGCCGGGGCGTTCATGGACCAGGCCGGCAGAATCCGTCCGGGATCGGACACCACGTCCATCCAGGACAAATCCACGACCTTGGACTTGAGCTCCAGACAAACCTGCGGATAAGCACCCAGAAACCTGACCAGATCCCGGCTGTAGCCGGTCAACGGTTCCAGGACCAATGAATCCGTGAACTCCCCTGTCCCCACCCGGTAGCGCCGACCAGGGTCGGTGGTGAAAGCCTGATCCAGCTCCTGCCACAAATCGTCCTGATTGGCCCAGACCTTGAGCACCCTGTCCTGAAAATAAGCCTGCAGAATGCAGTAGGAACAGCGCAACGGACAGTTTTCGCCGATATGGATAATCTGATAGCCGCAGCAACGGTAATGGCTGGTGCCGGGACAAAAGCGCAGGAACCGCCCGCGGTAATGCTTCAGATAAAGAATGTCCTCGCGGCTCAATCCCGATTCCAGCACCTGGCCTTCGGGCAGGACCTGCCAGGGCACATCCGGCAAACGATCCCGCACCCGCCTGGCCATTCCGGAGGACCGCACCCGACTATCGACAACAACCCGGCTGATGCCCTGCAAATATGGAGGCAGCCCGGTCATTGGTCGTCACCGGAAAAAAGCCGTTCCCATTCCGCACGCCCGGCCATGTCGACCAAATCCTGCACAGCACGGCCCAACGCGGCCCGGTCTTTCACCCGGAGGATCAGTTCGACTCCATTGCTCTCGAACTGATCCGGCTGCGTCAACCTCCAGGCAGTCCCGGCGGTCAAGGCTTTGGCGGCGTCGGTGAAGTTGCGTTCCATGCTGTCCAGCCGAGGGTATCGCAACCTCCGCACCTCGCCGACAATGCGGGCCATGGCATCCTTGGGCGACAACCCCGCCGCGATGGCCGCTGCAGCACCCGCCTCCTGCAACAGGCTGCGGACTGAACACCGGTTCCGCGCCCCGGTCTCCCGCAGCCAGTTCAAGAGATTGAGCGCATTTCCCCTGGACCAGGAAAAACCGCCAAACAGCGGCAAGAGTTCCGCCAGATCTTCCGGACCCATGGCTCTCAATGCATCCGCTCCGGCCAAAGGCACGTGCCCGGCCAGCAACAGCCCGTCCCAGACCGGCGGAAGTTCCAGCCAGGACAGCAGGAGCCCGGCCCGTTTTGATCGAGGATCCACCCCCAGAATGTCAAAAACCTGCAGCGCGGCCCCGGAGTCGAGTCCGAGAAAATAACGCAGCGCGGCCACCGCCTGCCCGTCGCCGACCTCCAGCCCGGCATTGGACTGCGCAGAAACCACGCCTCTGGTCCACGCGTCCGTGGTCCCCAGGTCCAGGCAGAACGCCGGCCGCTGCAGATCCCGCAAGCACAGCACCCTGGCGCGTCCGGCAAGGAGCAACGGCTTCGATCCGCTGCCGTCAACAAGAACCGGCTGCAGCTGACCATGAGTCTCCAGGCTGCGTCGCAAGGTCGGCGATGGCTCGGTCGGCCAGAAAAGCCACGGCCCATCAATGCCGATGTCGAGGGCCGGATATTCGACAAACTGTCCAAAGTTTCGTCCGGACAAAGCGAAAGTAGATGCGTGCATGTTTTCTCTCAACGATTTTGCAGAATTACACGAGCGGCTCGGAGCACTCGCTCTTGACATCTTCCAAGACCCCTCCCTATAGGGGTATTTCTTGAAAAAAGTTCAGGATAGCAGGAGGTTTGCAAGGTTCCCCTGGCTATGGAGCACGGGACCTTCATCCAATTTCTTCTCTTTTGCAAGCGATTTCCCGTTCACTGCGGTGCAGTGCCGGGAAGGTCTTATACCCTGTAGCCATTTTGGTTGCGTAATACTTTGCATAAGGGGGCTGTATGCAGGATCAACTTCAAAAACAGAGGACTTTCGCCCTGATAGGGCATGGTGGAACCGGAAAAACATCGGTGGCTGAAATGCTGCTGTTCAATTCCGGCTCCATTTCCAGACTGGGAAAAATTGACGAAGGCACAACCTGCCTTGACTACGAACCCGAAGAGATCAAACGCAGAGGCAGTATTCAACCGGCCTTTGCCCAGTTTGCCTGGAAAAAAAATCTGAATTTCCTGATCGACACGCCCGGTGACAACAACTTCATCGGCGACCTCCCCTATCTTATGCAAGGCGCGGACAATGTGATCCTGGTCATTGATGCCATCGACGGCGTCAAACCCCTGACCAAGCGTATCTGGTCCGAAGCGGTCAAGGCCGATCTGCCGGCCATGGTCTTCGTCAACAAAATGGACCGCGAGCGAGCCAATTTTCAGATGGCCTATCAAGGCCTGGCCGACATTCTCGGCATCAAGCCCGTTCTTCTGTATCTGCCCATCGGCAGCGAGACCTCGTTCAGCGGAATCGTCGATGTTCTGGAAGAAAAAGCGTACGCCTTTGGCGACAACGGTGAACTCAAGCCCATCGACATGCCGGCCGATCTGGCCGACGAAGTCACCATGGCCCGGGAAATTGCCGTGGAGAACATCGCCGAAAGCAGCGAAGAACTGATGGAACGATATCTGGAAGAAGGCGCCCTGAACTCGGAAGAAATGGCCGCCGGCCTGCGTGCCGGTGTGCTGTCCCGCACCTTGGTCCCGGTTTGCGTCGGCGCGGCGCTGCAGAACAAGGGAGGGCTTCCCCTGCTCGACACCCTGCAGACCGTCATGGCCTCTCCCCTGGACCACCAGCCATGGCTGGACAACGACGGAAACGAGCGCACGTCTTCTCCCGACAGCCCTTTTGCCGCCTTTGTTTTCAAGACCATCGCAGATCCGTTTGCCGGACAACTTTCGGTCATGCGCGTTCTGTCCGGAACCATCTCCCCTGACGCCACGGTCCTGAACGCGACCAAGGAAGAAAAAGAAAAAATCGGCCAACTGCTCTTCCTGGAAGGGAAAAAGCAGAACCCCTGCAAACAGGAAGTGGGTCCGGGCGCCATTGTCGCCGTGGCCAAACTTAAAAACACCAGCACCGGCGACACGCTCTGCTCCGACAAATCGCCGTTCATCCTGCCCAAGCCCGCCCTCACTCCGTCCATCATCTCCTACGCCCTGGCCGCCGAGGAAAAGGGCGAGGAGGACAAGGTCTTTGCCGCAGTGCAGAAGCTGTTGGACGAAGACATCAACCTCCACCTGGAACGCAACGACGAAACCGGCGACATGCTTCTTTCGGGCATGGGACAGCTCCACATCGAATTGTCGGTGGAAAAGGTCAAACGCCGTTACAAAACCAATATCGTGCTCAAAACGCCCAAGATTCCATACCGGGAAACCATCAAGGGCAAGGCCCAGGTTCAAGGCAGGCACAAAAAGCAGTCCGGCGGACGGGGCCAGTTCGGCGATTGCTGGATCCGCATGGAGCCCAACGCCCGCAGCGCGGGATATGAGTTCCTGGATGAAATCGTTGGCGGCTCCATTCCGCGCAACTACATCCCGGCCGTGGACAAGGGCGTCCAGGAAGCGGCCGCACGCGGCTTTCTGGCCGGCTACCCCATGGTTGATTTCAAGGTTGCGGTTTACGACGGCTCCTACCATACCGTTGATTCCTCGGAAATGGCTTTCAAGATTGCCGGCTCCCTGGCGTTCAAGAAGGCGGTGGAAATGTGCAACCCCATCCTCCTGGAGCCCATCATGCTGGCGGCGGTGTTCATCCCCGATGAATTCATGGGCGACGTCATCGGCGATCTGTCCAGCCGTCGCGGCCGGGTTCTCGGCTCCGACTCCATCGGCGGCATCACGGAGGTCAAAGCTCATGTTCCCATGGCCGAAATGATGAAATACGCTCCCGATCTGCGCTCCATGACCGGCGGACAAGGCACGTTCACCATGGAGTTCGCCCATTACGAAGAATGCCCGCCCAACGTGGCCGAGCAGGTCATCGCCGAAAGCAAGAAAGCTGAAGATTAATCGACCATTCCGCACAGCAGCAGGCCGCCTTCGGGCGGCCTTTGCTTTGGCCTTGTCCTAAACAGCATCTTGCCGTAGGCTGCGCCTGATGCGCTCGGCACCCCCCTCCTCCACAACAACCCAACCGGAGCCCGGCAATGTCCGCTGACCAGGTGACCCTGACCCCTCTTGGCGGTTTCGGCGAAATCGGCATGAACTGCCTGGCCATGGAAACCGACCAGAGCATGATCCTCGTGGACTGCGGGCTGATGTTTCCGGACGTCATCCTCTACGGGGTGGATCTGGTCATCCCGCGCATGGATTTCATCCTTGAACGCCGCCACAAGCTGAAGGGCATCATCCTGACCCATGGCCATGAGGACCACATCGGCGCTCTGGCCTGGCTGGCCCCCTACCTCCAACAGGTCCCGCTCTACGGCTCCGAATTCACGCTTCGTTTGGCGCTGAAGCGGCTGCAGGAACGCAACCTGGACGCCAATGTCGAGATCCGTCCGGTCCGGGCCCGAGAACGAATCGTGCTTGACGATTTTGCCGTGACCTTCATCCCGGTCTGCCACAGCATCATCGAAGGCTTTGGTCTGGGCATCGAAACCCCGGCAGGGCGCATTGTCCACACCGGAGATTTCAAGATCGACCGCAACCCCCTGGACGGCCATGCCACGGACCTGGACTCTTTTGCCGAATTTTCCCGCGATGGCGCGCTATTGCTTCTGTCCGATTCAACCAATGTCGAACGCGAGGGCTTCTCTCTCACGGAACGGGAAATTCTGACCCGCCTGGATGAAGTTTTCACCGAAGCCAAAGGACGCATCCTGGTCACCCTGTTTGCAACCCACATCCAGCGCATGCAGGAGATTTTCGATCTGGCGGCCAAGCACAAGCGCAAGGTGGCGTTTACCGGTCGAAGCCTGATCGCCAATATCGAGGTGGCCAAAGAACTGGGGCACCTGCGCTTCAATCGCGACAACTCGTGCGATCTGGAGGATCTGGCATACCTGGATGACCCTGAAATCGTCATTCTGCTGACCGGCTCCCAGGGAGAGCCGCTCTCGGCCCTGAGCCGTGTGTCACGGAGTGAGCACCGCCAGATCAATATCCATAACGGCGACACGGTCATCATGTCCTCGCGCTTCATCCCCGGCAACACCAGGGCCATCACCCGGGTCATCAACGACCTCTACCGCCAGGGCGCAAACGTTCTCTACGAGAAAGTCCAGGCCATTCACGCCTCAGGGCACGCCCACCGGGAAGAGCTGAAAATCATGCTGGACACGGTCCGTCCCAAATTTTTCGTGCCCTTTCACGGCGAATACCGCCACCTGTTCAAACATGTCGAACTGGCCGTGTCGCGCGGCGTTGCGCCGGAGCGGGCCATCATCCTGGAAAACGGCCAACCCCTGTCCTTGTCCCCGGGGGGCATCCGTCTCGAAGACGCCGTTTACGCCGAATCCATCCTGGTTGACGGCAAAGGCGTTGGCGACGTGGGACAAAGCGTGCTCAAAGAGCGACAGATCCTCGGCGGCGAAGGACTGGTTGTCGTGCTGCTGATCCAGGACGAATTCGGCACCATTGTCTTTGGCCCCAGCATCCAGTCCAAAGGGTTTATTTTCGAGCAGCACTTTGCCCACGTCCTCGAAGACGCCAAGTGCATCATTCTTGACGTCATGGAAGGCAACCCAAACGCTGAGGCCTACAAGCTCGAAGAACGGATCCGCTCATCCTTGCGACGTTTTTTTCGCAAGGTCCTGGAACGCGACCCCATTGTCATTCCGCTCATCGCCAGGGTCTGATTTTTTCTTGCCAACGCGACCATCGTCGCGTATCGGCATCAGTTCTCAATCACTCCACACGCCCGCGCCTCTGGTTTGACCCACGTGGGTTCATGCGGGCGGAGGAATAAAACCAAGGAGACTCTTATGCCTTATGTAACCATGAAGCAGATGCTGGAGACCGGCGTTCACTTCGGTCACCAGACCCGTCGCTGGAACCCCAAAATGCGCCCGTTCATTTTCGGCGCACGCAAGGGCATCCACATCATCGACCTGCAGCAGACCGTCAAGCTGTACCGCAAAGCCCACGATTTCATTGCTGATACCGTGGCCCGCGGTGGAAAAATCATCTTCGTCGGCACCAAGCGTCAGGCTCAGGACGTGGTTAAATCCGAAGCCGAGCGCTGCGGCATGTACCACGTCACCAACCGCTGGCTGGGCGGCACCCTGACCAACTACCAGACCATCCGGACCAGCATCACCCGCCTGAAAAAGCTGGAAACCATGTTTGAAGACGGCACCGTGAACCGTTTCCTGAAAAAGGAGATCGTGGGCATGGAGCGCGAAGTGACCAAGCTGAACCTGACCCTGGGCGGCATCAAGGATATGGAAGAACCCCCGGCGGCGGCCTTTATCATCGACCCGCATCGCGAAGAAATCGCGGTCAAGGAATGCCGCAAACTGGGCATCCCGATCGTTGCCGTGGTCGACACCAACTGCGATCCCGACCTGATCGACTATATCATTCCCGGCAATGACGACGCCATCCGGGCCATCAAGCTTTTCGCCGCCGCCATGGCCGACGCCTGCCTCGAAGGCCAGGCCAGCGCCAAGGATGTCGCACCCCAGCCCAAGGCAACCAAGGCTGACAGCGCCGAAGCCTCTACTCCGGCTGAAGATATCGACGACTCCAAGACAGACGAAGAGGATTACTAAGATGAGCATTACCGCAAGCATGGTTAAGGACCTGCGCGACCGCACCGGTGCGGGCATGATGGACTGCAAAAAGGCCCTGTCCGAGTGTGACGGAGACGAGGAAAAGGCCATTGCCTGGCTGCGCGAGAAAGGTTTGTCCAAGGCGGCCAAAAAGGCAGGACGGGCCACGTCCGAAGGACTGGTCTGCATCGTTGTTGCTGAAGACGGCAAGTCCGCAGCCATGAGCGAGCTGCGCTGCGAAACCGACTTCGTGGCCAAGAACGAAGAGTTCATCGCCATTGCCGAAGGCCTGGCGAAGCTGGCCCTGGAAAACAAGACGGACAACATCGAAGCCTTGCCCGCAGAAGCCACGGACCTGACCGGCCTGATCGGCAAGATCGGCGAAAACATGCAGCTCGGCCGACTGGCCTATGTGGCAGTGACCGGCGAAGGCGTTGTCGGGTCGTACGTCCATTCCAACAAGAAGCTGGGCGTTCTGGTCGAACTGACCGGCGCAGCCACTCCGGAAATGGCCAAAGACATCGCCATGCAGGTCGCAGCCGCCAACCCGATCTGCGTGACTCCGGACCAGATCCCGGCCGAAAGCCTAGCCCAGGAAAAGGAAATCTACCTCAATCAGGCCAAGGAAGAAGGCAAGCCGGCCCAGATCGCCGAGAAGATCGTCGAGGGTCGCATCCGCAAGTACTATCAGGAAGTCTGTTTGCGCGAACAGGTTTTCATCAAAGACGACAAGAAGACCATCAAGGATCTTCTGGGCAAAAATGCCGACATCGCCCGGTTTTTCCGGTTTGCGGTGGGGGCATAGTCGAAAGGGCCGCAAGGCCCTTTTTTTTGGCCCACGCTTGGGCCGCGAACCGGCGCGACCACCTTGTTGCGCCGGTTGCGCGAAATGGGTATAGCCTCATTCCGAGAAGGAGGCTGGGCATCCCGGCCTCCTTTTCGTTCACCGTTTATCGCAGGGAGTAAATACCATGGGCAAACTTCGATACGGCAGAGTCATGCTTAAACTGAGCGGCGAAGCCCTGGCCGGCGATCAGGGTTTCGGCATTGAGCCTCAGACCATCCTGTCCATTTGTCAGGAACTGGCCGCTGCCGCCTCCCTGGGCGTACAACTCAGCATGGTTATCGGCGGTGGTAACATTTTTCGCGGAATTTCGGTTTCTTCCAAGGGCATGGACCGGGCATCCGCTGATTACATGGGCATGCTGGCCACGGTCATGAACGCTCTGGCGGTGCAGGACGCGCTGGAAAAACTCAACATCACCACCAGAGTGATGACCGCCATCGACATGAAGGAGGTGGCGGAACCCTACATCAGACGCCGGGCCATCAGGCATCTCGAAAAAGGACGGGTCGTGATCTGCGCCGCCGGGACGGGCATTCCGTATTTCACCACCGACACCGCCGCCGTGCTGCGGGCCATGGAACTGAAGTGCGACGCCATCCTCAAGGCCACCCGGGTCAACGGCGTTTACGACAAGGATCCGGAAAAATACGACGATGCCGTCATGTACACCAAGTTGACATATCTGGACGTGCTGCAGCAACGTCTGGGAGTCATGGACTCGGCCGCCATCTCCCTGTGCATGGACAATAAAATGCCCATCGGCGTGTTCAATCTTTACGTGCCCGGCAACATCAAGCGAGTGGTCATGGGCGAGGACATCGGAACCATCGTCAAAGGAGAGTAGTCATGGACAAGCACATTGAAGACTGCAGAACCAGAATGCAGAAAAGCATCGAAAACCTGGACAAAGAATTCGCCAAGCTGCGCACCGGCCGCGCATCAACCGCCCTGGTCGACAGCATCAGGGTCGAGTACTACGGGACCCCCACGCCCCTCAATCAGGTGGCGTCCGTGTCCATCCCCGACAGCCGGACCATCTCCATTTCACCTTGGGATCGCAACGCCTTTACCAGCATTGAAAAGGCGATCATGAAATCGGATCTGGGTCTGACCCCGATCAACGATGGTCGCGCCATCCGTATCAATATTCCGCCCTTGACCGAAGAACGACGCAAAGATCTGGTCAAAATGGCCAAAAAGTACACGGAAGAGGCCAAAGTTGCCATTCGCAACGTCCGCCGCGATATCAACGAAGCCCTGAAAAAATTGCAAACCGCCAAGGAACTGAACGAGGACGACCTGCACAAGGCTCAGGACGAAGTTCAGAAAATCACCGACGGCTTTGTCAAAAAGGCGGACGCTGTGCTGACGGAGAAAGAAAAGGAAATCATGGAGATCTAGATCCGACCATGCCTCCTCTCAATCATCTCGCCATTATCATGGACGGCAATGGCCGCTGGGCCAAAGCCAGAGGCCTGGATCGCAGCGCCGGCCACAAGGCCGGCACCGAAACAGCTCGTGAAATCGTGCGGGAATGCCGAAAACTCGGCATTCCCTTTCTGACTCTTTACGCCTTTTCGAGGGAAAACTGGAGCCGCCCCAAACACGAGGTCAGCTTTCTGTTCAATCTGCTGAAAGACTTTTTAACCGCGGAGTTGCCGACACTGCTTGAGCAGGACATCCGAATGAACGTTCTGGGGGAAACAGAGGAGCTGCCCTTGGCCACCAGACAGGTGCTCAGCCACGCCATGAGCAAAACCAGATCCTGCGCATCCATGCAGCTGAACCTGGCGCTGAATTATTCCGGACGACACGAAATCCTGCGCGCATGCCGGGCGTTGCTGCAACAAAACCTTGCGCCCTCCAAACTGACGGAAGAGCTGTTTGCCGCCGAACTCTACACCGCAAACATGCCCGATCCGGATCTGATCATCAGAACCAGCGGCGAGCAACGGCTCAGCAATTACCTGCTCTTTCAAAGCGCATACAGCGAACTGTACTTCACCGACACGGCCTGGCCTGATTTTCACGCCCAGGAGCTGATGCTTGCGCTGGATGAATTCAAAGGCCGCCAGCGGCGCTTTGGCGCGACCGGAGAAAATCCGGCATGACAACGCCTCATTTTCAGCGAGTGCTGACATCCATCGTCCTGTTGCCCCTGTTAGGCTGGGCCATTTTCCACGGCGACCCGATTCTGAGCATGGTCATCACCGTCGTCGCCTGCCTGGGCCTTTACGAATTTCACGCCATGTTCTGGCCCGGCCAGGACAAAAAATTGTGGAAAGTCCTGGCCTTAGTTTTGGCCGTCGCCATGATCTGGGCTCCACTGAGCTGGTCCGGCACGGCCCTGGTCTGTCTGGCCATGCTGGCCGCAAGCCTCGCTTTTTTATTTGATTACGACCGGAGGGCCTCGCAAGACGCATTTCAGGACAGCCAGATCCTGCTGTTCGGGCTGCTTTACCTTCCGTTCCTGCTGCGCCTCGCCCGCCACCTGACCGCACCGGAAATCGCCCTGGTCCTGCTGACCACCATGGCCGCCGATACCGGCGCCTATTATGCCGGCAGCCACTTTGGCGGCCCAAAAATCTGGCCGTCCATCAGCCCCAAAAAAACCTGGGCCGGCAGTCTGGGTGGACTTGTCGCCAGCATCGTCGTCTGCACGGCCCTGGGGCTTGCCTTGGGAACGGCCCATTGGATTCATTTCATCGTGCTGGGCATCGCCCTGAATCTGGCCGCACAAGTTGGAGACTTTTTTGAATCCGCTCTCAAACGCTGGCGCGGCATCAAAGATTCCGGCCGAATTCTGCCCGGTCACGGCGGCATTCTGGACCGCATCGACAGCCTGCTCTTTGTCCTCCCCCTTTACTGCGGACTGTCGACCGTATTCTTCTATTTCGCCTGACGAGCCACAATGCAGTACATCACGTCCTTATCCTCACCGGTTTTTGACTCGACACGGGCCAGAGGCGTCTGCATCCTTGGCAGCACGGGTTCCATCGGAACCAGCGCCCTGAACGTAGTGGCCAAAAATCCCGACAGTCTGCGCATTGTCGCCCTGGCCGGGGCGCGCAACACCGCGCTGCTGGCCAGACAGGCCAGCCAATTCCGCCCCCGGTTTGTCGGCGTTCTGACCGCGGACAAAGCCGAGGAACTGCGCAGTCTGCTCCCGGCCGGATACAGCCCCCAGATCATGGTCGGCCGGGAAGGCTATGTCGCACTGGCGACCCTGGCCGAAGCCGACGTGGTTCTGGCCGCTCAGGTCGGCGCGGCAGGGTTGGTGCCGGCCCTGTCCGCAGCTCAGGCCGGCAAGGTTATCTGCCTGGCCAACAAGGAAGCGCTGGTCCTGGCCGGACATCTCTTTCGCCGGGTCTGCCGTGAAACCGGCGCGGTGATTCTTCCTGTCGACTCGGAGCATAACGCGTTGTTTCAGGCCCTGGCCGGGCAGGACAGCAAAGAAGCCGTGCGTCTGATTCTTACGGCCTCGGGCGGGCCCTTCCGGGCCAAAACTCTGCAGGAAATCAATGCAGCCACACCGGCCCAGGCCCTCAAGCACCCCAACTGGTCCATGGGCGCGAAAATCTCCATTGATTCCGCAACCATGATGAACAAGGGCCTGGAAGTGATCGAAGCCGTGCATCTGTATGGCGCACGGCCCGAAGAAGTGCAGGTCGTGGTCCACCCGCAATCCATCATCCATTCCCTGGTCGAATACGTTGACGGCTCCCAACTGGCGCACCTGGGGGTACCCAATATGGAAATCCCCATTGGACATTGCCTCGGGTATCCTTCCCGGCTGAAAATCGGCCTTGAGCCCCTGGACTTGACCACCGTCGGCACCTTGACTTTCGAAAAACCCGACCCCATTCGTTTCCCGTGTCTGACATTGGCCAGAACCGCTCTGATGAGCGGGGCAAGTCATCCCGTGGTGCTCAACGCAGCCAACGAAATAGCGGTCCAGGCCTTTCTTGACGGCCGGATCAGCTTTCCAGCCATTGCCGGCCTGATAGAATCCATGCTTGTCCGGCACGAGTCCCAGGCCCTTGACACCCTGGAAGCTGTCGTGGCGCTCGACGCCGAAACGCGAAGCCGGTCCGAAGAGGCCGTGAAACGAGGAAAATGGTGACCAGTATTCTGGCCGTGATCTGTGTTTTAGGCGGATTGATTTTTTTCCATGAGCTTGGACATTTTCTGGTTGCCCGTTCCATGGGCATGGGAGTGAGCGTCTTTTCCTTGGGATTCGGAAAACGTCTTTTCGGCTTTCAGCGCGGCAAGACGGACTACCGCGTCTGCGCCTTCCCCCTGGGCGGCTATGTCCAGCTTGTGGGCGATGCCCCTGATGCGGAATTGCCCGAAGGATTCAGCGCCGAAGAATCCTTTTCCCGTCGCCCGCCCTGGCAGCGCATGCTGGTGGTTCTGGCCGGTCCTGTATTCAATTTTCTTCTGGCCTGGTTTATTTTCTGGGGGCTGGCCTGGAGTCAGGGCGTGCAGGACATGCTGCCCGTCATCGGCCAGGTGACCAATGCCAGTGCGGCAGAAGAGGCAGGCCTGCAGACCGGCGACAGGATCATCGCCATAGACGGCGTGGACATTTCCATCTGGGAAGACCTGGTGCAGCGCATCGAAACCAACCAGGGAACCGCCATGAACCTGACCGTGCAGCGAGGTCGGGATCTGCTCTCCATGCAGGCCACACCCAGAATTCAAGAAAAGCGCAATCTTTTCGGCGAAATCAAGACAGTGCCCATGCTTGGCATCGCCCCCAAGGGAGAATTCGTCACCCGCGAGATGAACATGTTTTCAGCCGCCGTCGAGGGAGCCAAGCAGATCTGGGAAATCAGCGGCCTGATGCTGACCGGCATTGTCAAGCTGATCGAACGTGTCATCCCCTGGACAGACATGGGCGGAGTCATTCTCATCACGGAACTGATCCACAAGGAGGCGCAAAACGGCCTGATCAATCTTCTGGCGCTGACAGCCCTGATCAGCATCAACCTCGGCATCCTGAACCTGCTGCCCATCCCGGTGCTTGACGGTGGGCACATCCTGTTTTTTTTCCTGGAAACCGTCACCGGCAAGCCGCTGAGCCCGCAGGTTCAGCAGGCCGCGCTGAAGGTCGGCATGATGTTGCTGTTCATGCTGATGATCCTGGCGACCGTCAATGACATCATGCGCCACTTCCGCTAAGCCCATTCTGATCCTGAACTGCGCCGAAGACCCCATGCAGGTCGTTCTCGGCGCAGAGCAGACGCTGCTCATGAGCGAGGAGATCCACTGTCCGGGCCAGTCCATCCGCCACCTGTCCACGGCCATGGAGCGGGTCTTGACTGTGCATAACCTCATGTGCGCCGACCTGGGCGGAGTGGCCTGCGTGCGGGGACCCGGCTCTTTCACGGGCCTGCGCATCGCCCATGCCGCCATGCACGGTCTGGCCCGCGCACACCTGACACCCATGGCCGGCCTTGATTATCTCGACCTGCTGGCCCGACAGGCGCGGTTTCTTGGCAGCCCCGAAACATGGGTCCTGACCTATGCCCGCAAAGGGCACGTCTATGTCCAGGGTTTTTCACCCGAAGTTCCTCTCGGACCCGCCCGGGCCATGACTGTCTCTGCGGCCCGGAGCCTGCTGCACGACAGACCGCAGCATTCCGTCATTCTCGGCAGCGCCCTGCGCAAGAATCCCGAGCTGTGTCTCCCCTCTCTGCACAACCTGCCTGCTCTTTTTGACGCCCCCGTGCCGACCACACTGGTTGAAGCCGCAACTCAGGCCACCTATTCGGCCATTCCTCCGGCCCCGCTGTACATCCGCAAATCCGACGCCGAAGACAATCTCGACGCCATCGCCCGGGCCCGGGGCATTGCGCCCGAGGACGCCCGCAAGCACATCTTTGATTTCAGCTGACAGTGTCCGACAATAATTGTCGGACAAATTTCCCCTAAAGATAATCCTCCGCCTGCCGATTCATTCAGCAAGAACACGGACGCGGTCCCTGACCGCGAAATCAAGGCAAGGACGCCGACAATCTTTCAAGGAGGAATTATCATGCTCAGCATCAACAACAACCTGATGGCCATGACCGCAGCCCGCAACCTGACCACTGCGTACGGCAACTTGGCAACATCAACCAACCGTCTGTCCTCGGGCCTGCGCATCACCACGGCAGCCGATGACGCGGCCGGACTGGCCATCCGCGAGCTCATGCGCTCGGACATCGCATCTCTCAATCAGGGCATCCGCAACGCCAACGACGCCATTTCCATGATCCAGACCGCAGACGGCGCCCTGGCCGTCATCGACGAAAAGCTGATCCGCATGAAGGAACTGGCCACCCAGGCCGCCACCGGCACCTACACCTCGGATCAGCGCCTGATCATCGACTCCGAGTACCAGGCCATGGCTTCGGAAATCACCCGTATCGCCAACGCCACGGACTTCAACGGCATCCACCTGCTGAACGGCAATCTGTCAGCAAAAACCACCCATGTTTCGACCTGGGCAGGCTCCCATACCGGCACTGGTCTCGTTTCAACCGGACCTCTCAAGGTCCACTTTGGTACCGGCAACGAATCCGCCGAGGACTATTACTACATCGCCATCCAGAACTCCACGG